>NZ_JACSLP010000002.1:0-413200 GCF_018618175.1 Exiguobacterium sp. s50 | reverse complement strand
TGGCAAGTCCTTTTTCTTTTCTAAAATAGGAGTGCAGAGTTGTGTACGTTTCCGTTGCACACTTCTGCACTCCTATTTTGCATTACACAGCGGACGATGGGTGTGATTCAAAACCCGATACCGAACGTCCGAAGAAATCCGGGATACAGGTCGCAACGAGGTCACTCCAAGCCTACACCGACATCCTGAAAGGGGTGGCGACAAAATGAGTCAAAGCGTTTCCGAGTTACAACAGGACTTTCGGCAGCTTCGTCTCGCCGAGACGGCTGACGCCCTCCCACAGATTTTGAGAGAGGCCGAAATGGCCTCCTGGACGTATATCGAATTTCTGAGTGCCATCACGAACCATGAACGCGCCAAACGAGACGCTAAAAGTTTGGAGAGACGAATAAAGTGGGCCCGATTCCCGTTCTTCAAATCCCTCTCGGAGTTCAATTTAGAGGAACAGACCGCACTAACCGCCCGACAGCTGAAGCAATTGAAACAGCTAAATTGGCTCGAACAACAGTACAACCTGATCCTCTTGGGCCCTCCGGGCGTCGGAAAGACGTTTTTGGCTGTGGGACTGGGAATCGAGGCGGTCAACCACGGGTTCAAGGTATACTTCGTCACGATGGGCGAACTCGTCCAACTGTTAAAAAGTGAAGAGTTCTCAAGCAAGTCGAAGGTCCAGTTGAAAAGGTTGCGAGATTCGGACCTGGTCATCATCGATGACCTGATGTATATGGCCATGGACCAACGAGAAGCCAATCTCTTCTTCCATCTCGTCAACCACCTTTATGAGCGCAGCTCGATCATCCTGACCTCGAACAAAAGCCCCGACCAATGGGGCGAATTGATCGGGGACCAGGGCATCACGACTGCGATATTGGACCGCTTACTCCATCGCGTCGAAATCATACATAGTGATGACGACAGTCACCGGATGAGGAACCGGAAATCATTGTTTTCGGCAGAAGTGTAAAAGGCAAACGAGCAAAAAGTGTCAAAATCAACTTGACGTCTACACTTGACTACTGACGAGGCGACGATCCTCCTCGAGATTTCCGAGTCGCGCCATAAGACCGTCTCCACCATCTACTGTTCGCAGATTGACCCGAGCGGATGGCATCTTCGATTAGGAAACGAGACCATCGCAGAGGCAATCCTCGACCGGATCATCCATGACTCTTATCAAATTATGATCGACGGTGAAATATCGATGAGGGAACGCCATGGCATATCAGCACGCTGACGTCCGAGCCATCCAAGTGATGGCTCTTTTCTTCGCACTAGGTGGCTCAGTCGTCCGCAATCGACGGCTCACAATGCCGCAATCCCTTGTCCAACGGACTTTGAGTCACATGATGGTCGATATATGTCACTGAGTGGTACCGAACATGGCATTTGGTGGTAAATAAAATGTCAGAGGCGGTAAAAACTCGTGGCCGTAATCAATCTATCTCCAAAGCAGTAAATATCGAGAATAAGGGTTGTTAATCGTTTCATCAATCAAACAAAAAATCTATAGGAAATCGATACAGTAAACAAAAAAACTGCAGACAGTCTAGTGTCGACAGTTTTCCATTGTTAATCTAAAAAATTGGAGCATAATACACATAAATTATTTTGATTTAAATTTAATAAATTGAATTTTTATAATACGCTTTATTCTGTTAATAGTTTTAAGCATGAAATTCGGATAGATTATAGAATAGTACCGCTTGTCATAATTCCTATCTGCTATCACAAAATTAGGATCAACTAAAGGGAATTCTAATAGTTTAGTATCTTTGAAAAAAAATCCTCTAGTCTTGTTAGGCAATAACTCGATGTTATTGCCAGAATGAGTAGACCCAAGACCAATACCAATATTAGTGATTTGGTTGTATTTCGGAACGATTGATAACCAAGAGTTGAGATGTCTGACAAAACCCCATTGATAATCCCAATACGAAACTTTGCGATCATTTTTAATATCATTATAAGCGTTTTTCCAGGTATTAACTCTTTTTCGGGCTGCGAACTGTGGCGTAATATCATCTATTAACGATTTCTTTAAGTATTCATTGTTGAATTTTTGCATTGTAAAATCGTATTCTTGCCATCTATCCTTCCAAGTAGCCCAACCCCATATAGATCCGGACTTTACGAATCCATACGAATTATTTCCGAAATCATATTCACTGAAATGATTTAGACCACTAATAATACCTATTCGATTATCAGTTTCATATTTATCTAACATTATTTTACAAAATTCAAAAAAGGATTCAGCTGGTACACAATCATCTTCTAAAATAATTGCTTTATCAACATGCTCAAATACCCATGAAATTCCTGTATGAGGTCTTTCGCCACATCCCAAATTAATGTCAGAATAATTTCTATAGACTTCGCACTCCCAGTCGACGTTCGAAACTATATTTCGACATTCCTGTATCAGTTTCTCATCATTAATATTATTATCTCTTGCACCATCTTGGATAAGAAATAATTTTGATGGCCTAGCTTCTCGGATTTTATTGAAAACTTGTTCCAGTGTATCCGGTCTTACAAAAAATATCAAAGCAACTGCAACGTCTATGTTTGCTTTCCTCAATCCAATCACCTCTTTCTTTAATCAAATTGGGATTTCCATTTATTAATGTTTTCAATCGGAATATTAATTTGAGTAGCAAATGTGCTATTAATTTTTTCTTTTAAAAGATCTAAGTTTTCTCTCGATATACAAGTTAAGTTAAAATCTTTTTGTTTTTCAATAGCTCTATTGTCAATTCCAATAATAATTGTTCTTTTTTTATTCTGTAACGCCCTTACACCTGCATGAAGCCTTGTACCAACATAATCAATATCTTGCTTCAAAACCTCATCATAGGACTTCAGATTTGGATTAACAATTATAACTTTGGAGTGATCAATCTTTAATTCCTGAAAGTATTCATAATCTTGAGTACCTTGAATCCAAAAATATACATTATCATAATTTTGAAACAGAATTTCAAATAATTCAGAGTCCCTTTTATGATCTTTATTATAGTCAGTAATTGTGCAAATTACATTTTTAGATTTTTTTACAGGTATCTCTTCACAATGATTTTTCGTTAAATTCCACATAGTTGGACAAGAGGTATTGATTACGTTATGAATACCCATTTTTTTAAATTGTTGTTCAGTGTAAGCATCTCTAACTGAGTGGATATAATCTTTTGATAATACTTTTTGGTACAATTTTTTAGTGTATATGTTAGGTTCATCACCATATTGCCACCATCCAACACCAACTAAAATACAAGGACCCACTAAATTTGAATTCAATAAATTAATATCCCATTGTCTGAATAACCTGTTCATTTTTCCACGAATCAAGTTACTTCCACAAACAAATTTATAATTAAAATCCTCAGTGTGTCTTAAATATCTTGATACAGGTAAGTGAGTAGAAACATCTACAACAAATGCTTCTTCCAATAAATTTTGAAGCTGATTGTAAGCTCCATCACCAATAATGTGATCTCCCATATTCAAACTACTAATTGCAGGATTATACATCAATACCTTTTTTCTTACTTTCATTGTTATCCTCCTAAGAAAATCAATTATTTCTTCTTGAATATACTTTACTTTTTTATAAACAAATTCTTCAAAATCGAAAGAGTAAAAGCTTTATAAATTAGTATCATATTGACTCTTATCTTTTTAAAAAAAATAGGCGTTACAACATTTGTTAAAATTTGACTTGAAAGAGTAGCTATTGCGGCTCCATATCCTCCGAGTATAGGAATCATAATTAAGTTTAATATAACGTTCGCAATTGCACCGCTAAATACAAAAACCAGATTATATTTATGCAAAGACTCACAGACCAACCATATTGAAGAAGCAGTGCCAATCATAGCAAAAGTGCCAGCCCAAACGCTTATAGATAATATATTAGCAGCCTCTAAGTACTCTGAACCAAATAAGATATTGATAATAAAATTTGAGCTAAATATAATTATAGTGCCAAAACATATACTTATCCAAATTATAATTGTATAAAGTAATTGAATCGTACTTAAATAACTTGCTTCGTTTTCTGTCTTCTTTTTCATAATTACGGGTTTAAATGATACTATGATAGCCATTGGTACGAAATACCACATGCTAGCAACTTGTGTGGCAGCTGAATAAACTCCAACCTCTGATTTAGAATTCATCATTATCCCAAGCATTACTTGATCTATTTTCATATATAAAGTAATCATTAATCCAGACAATATTAATGGCCAGCTCTGGGATAAAATTTCTTTTGAGTAATCAATGCTGACTGACCACTTTGATTTGTAAATTCGGTATTTACGATATGCCATTAGTAATCCTAAACCTACAATCAAAGAGTCTACTGTATAAATGAGTGTGTAATGGAATACCCCACCATCCATTACAACTAATAATATCTTCATTCCAGCAGATATAAGATAAGCACACATCCTAATTAATGAAGAAATTTTTGCGTTCTGATGTGCTTGTATCCAATATTCAATTACTTCTAAGGACTTAATCACCATTGAAAATGAAACAATTAACACTAGAACATGTATATAATTATTTTCTGGCTCTAAAATTCTAATCACTATCCCTGAAAATATAGTGAGTAGTATCCCACCAAGAAATCTTAAAATAAGACTTGTCCCTAAAATTGTTCCTTCATCATATTTTTTTTCTATTAATGATTTTACTGTTAACGTTTCGAGTCCTAGCGTAGAAAGTGCTGTAAATAATGTCACAAATGCTATTACATAATTGTATTGTCCAAAACCTTCCGGTCCAAAGTGTCTTGCAATTAAGGCAGTTACAAATACTCCGATAATCATGGTAAAAACCTTATCGCCTACTAACCATCCTGAGTTCTTTAAAACTCTACTTGCTTGATTATTTGTCCGAAAGTATTTCGATAATTTATAAGCCAAAGAGTTATTACTCACTTTATCTCGGTCTCCAAATTTATGTTCCTGTAAATAGACATTAATTCATTTAAATTATCTAACTTATTATGAGTACTTAATGCTCGTAATCTCGACTTTGAAGAAAACTCTGTTGCTAAATCGTCATTTTCAAATATCTCACAAACATAGTGAGCTAACATATAAGAAGCATCAGGTTGGTAGATATAACCTTCTTTATTGTGGGTCATCATATCAGTTATACCTCCAACATTTGATGCTACACACGGTACCCCCAGAAGCATTGCTTCACCGAGAGAATTTGGACTGTTCTCGATAGAAGAAGGACATACAAACACGTGAGAATTTAGGAAATGATTACACATTTTTTTTTCGTTCAATAGTCCAGTAAAAACAACATTTTTTTGTAAATTATATTTCTCTATTAATCTTTTTATATATTTTCCGTAATAAGTTAGACTAATTCTTGATTTTAAACTATTAGTGTCAGTTATATTTTTTCCTCCCACATAAAGTTTGGTATCGGGAAATTTTTTTATAATAAGAGGCATCGCTTCTAACATGTGATGTAAACCTTTAATGGAGTACTGACCTTGACTTAAGAATATTGAATACCTCTCGCAGTCATTAATGTCCCACAAATGTTTGTAAAATTCTTCTCTTAGTGTTTCATTACAAAAGAAATACTTTGATCCTGGGCTAATTTGTTGTACACAAGCTTTATCCCACGTTGTTCTCCCAATTATATTTTTTGCAATTTTTATTCCCTCAACCTCACTGTGACCTCTTTGTTTAAATTTTTTTCTAAGTCCATAGACACTATCTTTAAAAATCAAATTTCTCAATGTCATACCATAAATAGCTTTGAATGGAAGGTTCGCATACATATGTTTTTCAATAACTGAGACTAGTCCTTGTATAGAAACCACATTCTTAATACCTAAGTTGGTACAAGCCTTTATCATTGCTAAAGAATGATTCATCTCTGTTCCGTAAACATGAACTATATCAGGTTTTATTTTGTCTAATAATAATTCGAAATATTTGATCTCATTATTTTTATTATGAAAAATTTTTTTCGCAGGAGAAAAAGGATAATACGTTATTCTTTTTCCTTTCAATTCTTTAAACTCACTATGTGATTGACTTGGATAAGATATAGTTAACTCTATGTCTTTATTTTTTGAAAGTTCATTAGATGCATTCACTAACCAACCACCATATGGCAAAGATTTTTCCCCAATTATTTCACTTGCCTCTGGCAGCGGAATATTAATAACCCATAATATTTTCATTTAATTAACCACTTTCACAAAATTGTTTTATAGTCTTTAAAACTTTCCCATAAAGGATTACTGAAAAACGAGTAATATCTTAAAAGATAAATGGTTATTATTAACATAAATAACGCAATCTTGGCATACCTATTTTTAATCACAGTAAAAATATGTGGCAAAGTTATTATCAAAAAAATATCGAAATACATACCAAATCTATTCATCATTGAAATTTTAAAAGCAAGAATTGACATAATAGTCGCAATCAATGATAGTTTACCGTAGATAATTTCTTTACCCTTTAATTTTTTCAAATTCAATAAAATCATCAAGAAAAAGACAGATGAAAGCAAGGTCGCTCGCAAACTATTCTGTGTCCGTTCATTAAAATAATATTCATAGTGACTAGGAAAATATTTTAATAATTCACTTACAGCTTGATCGAAGAATGACGTAAATAACAAAATTCCTACAATAATAATAGTAAAAAGTGAGTCTTTTGTCTTAAAAGGTTTATCTGTTAATAGAAAATATAAAGGTAATAAAACAATCGCGCTTGCATGCATTCCAATAGCTATTATTACAAGAACTAAATACATAAACCATTTTCTTTCGATAGCAAATTTAACAGCAATTATGAAGAAACAAATTGCTAATGTTTGTCTCAAAGAGGACAAATGAATTAAAAATAAGTAAGGGTTTATTAATAATATCAGCATAGCTATCCAATATTGATTAAATTTTAGATTTTGTTTTATCAGATACCACACAACACATAAATAAAACAGACTAATTATAGCAATCAACATAGAAAAATTAGGCACTAAATTGTTTAGAGTATAGTACAAATAGTCATTTGCTCCCCAGGAAGGAAGACCTGTTTGAATTTGAAAATGAATATTGAAATACCCCATATAATCATTTCCATAATCATATCTGAGAGCCATAAATAAAAATAATATTACAAAAGAGAAGAAAAGAAATGGGTACTTTTTGTTTAACATAGGAATTGTAAAAACCAACACAATTAAAAAGACAAAATGAACCATGATTAACGTACCTTTTTCTTATTATTTTTCGTATTCACGCCAAACAACTCTATTTATATAGTCTGTATAAGATAAAATTATTCTGAGAACTTTTTCGGAAACGTTTGGCATACTATAATCAGCCACAGTTCTTAATGTATCTTCATTTTGAGACTCTAAAACTTTAAGTGCCTGCATTATTCTTTCTTGTTTCAAACCTACCATCATTACAGAAGTCTCTTCCATTGCTTCGGGACGTTCATGAGCCTGCCTTATATTTAATGCTCTAAAACCAAGAATGGATGACTCTTCACTAATCGTACCGCTATCACTAATTACTACTTTTGCATGTTTCTGAAGCTTAACGTAATCATTAAACCCAAGTGGTTTCATAATCTTTATCAACGAATTAAATTTAACTTGGTTGGTCTCAATCATCTTCATTGTACGCGGGTGCGTACTCAAAATTAAGGGAATATTGTATTTTTCTGCTATCGTGTTTAAACTTTCTACTAGGTCATTAAAGTTTTGAGTAGAATTGATATTCTCATCTCTATGAGCAGATACAATAAAATATTTTTCTTTGTGTAAGCCTAGCTTTTCAAGCACATTTGATTTTTCAATATCTGCGGCTCTAGAGTTAAGGACTTCATACATTGGACTACCTGTTTTTATAATTTGTGCTGCTGGCAAACCTTCTTTCAAGAGATACTCTCTGGCAATATCGCTGTATGTTAAATTGATATCAGAAATATGATCTACAATTTTCCTATTAGTTTCCTCTGGTACACGCTGGTCAAAGCATCGGTTTCCTGCTTCCATATGAAATATAGGGATTTTGTGTTTCTTTGCCGCGATTGCACATAAACAACTATTTGTATCTCCTAAGATAAGAACTGCATCCGGTTTTTCATTCCTAAAAATTGGATCGATTGAGATTAAAATGTGTCCAACCGTTTCTATTGCCGTTCCATTAGCGGCGTTTAAAAAATAATCTGGTTTTTTTAGATTGAAATCCTCAAAAAAAACTTCGTTTAGTTCGTAATCATAGTTTTGTCCTGTATGGACTAAAACGTGTTCAATAGCTTCTGATTCTTCAAGGCGATTAATTGTTGCAGATAATCGAATTATTTCTGGTCGTGTACCAACAATAGTCATAACCTTTAGTTTCTTCTTCATTTATATTTTAAACCTCCATATAGTATGTATCAGGATTTATAGAATCAAAGGGTTCATTTACCCACATAATAGTTACCATATCCGAATCCCCTAGATTCTCAATGTTATGGGTATATCCTACGGGAATATCGACAACCACAAGTTTTTTATCGCTTACGAAGTATTCAATAACTTCATCTGAATCAATCTTCCTAAGTCTAATTACCCCTTTCCCACTTACAACAAGAAATTTTTCATTTTTCGTATGATGCCAATGATTTCCTTTCGTGATTCCAGGTCTAGAAATATTGACTGATATTTGCCCTCTATCCGGTGTCCGAATAAACTCGGTAAATGACCCGCGATCATCTTTATTCATAGTCAATTCATATGCAAATTGATGTTCTGGTAAATAACTTAAATAAGTACTATATAATTTCTTTATTAACTCATTATTTAATTCGGCAATTGAAAGTTCGCTTCTTGATTCATAAAATGAGTTTAATAGCTTCACGAGCTTCCCTAAAGTAATTTTATGAACAGGATTGACTTCATAATAAATCTCGCTATTAAAACTGTCAGGATTTAATTGATTTATTAATTCCCGAACTACATCATCGATGTACGCTAAAGTTAGCTGCGTTTCAGGATTTTCAACCCAGACAGGTAAACCTCGAGAGATATTATGACAGTACGTTGCTACTACACTGTTATAGTTTGGTTTACACCATTTTCCAAATAAATTAGGTAAACGGTAAAGTATGACTCTTACATTATTATCTTTCCCGTAAGATTGCACTAATGTTTCTGCATTTTTTTTACTTTCTCCGTACGAATTAGATAGTGCAGCTTGAGTGGACGAAGAAAACATTACGGGTGGAGGGCTAGAACTTTGTGAAAGTAATTCGAGTAACTTTTCAGTAAATTCCGTATTCCCCTTTTTATATTCAGACTCATGTTTTGGTCGATTTACACCAGCTAAATGAAAAACAAATTCTGCTTCTTGAGTATATTTTTCTAACTCACTCTCTGTCGTATTACGATCACACAACAACAAGTTTGTATAACCTTTATTCTTTAATTCAGCCACGAGATTTCTTCCAACAAATCCGTTTGCTCCCGTTACTAGAATTCTCATGCTTTCACTCGCTTTTCAAGCTCATTTTTGACAAAATCAAGAGTAAGTAATCGTTCTTTAATTTGTTCAATCGATAGTCTTTCTGTATTATTCGAGTTATATTCATTTTCTTGAGTTAATTGCTGATCGCCCTCACTAAAGTATTTATCGTAGTTTAAATCACGAGTATCCGCAGGAACTCGATAGAAGTTCCCCATATCTTCAGCCACAATATGTTCTTCTCGAGTTAATAGTGTTTCAAAAGACTTTTCTCCGTGACGAGTCCCAATTACTTTGATTTCGTTATCTGCTTCAAAAAGTTCTTTTAAAGCAATTGCTAAGTCTCCGACTGTTGAAGCTGGTGATTTTTGAACCATGATATCGCCAGCTTGAGCATTATTAAATGCGAATACTACTAATTCAACAGCCTCTTCCAAACTCATTAAAAATCGAGTCATATTTGGATCAGTTACTGTTAACATTTCTCCATTCTTAATCTGTTCAATAAACAAAGGAATTACTGAACCGCGAGAAGCCATTACATTTCCATAACGAGTACCACAAATCAATGTTTGAGTCGAATCAATTGTTCTAGCCTTTGCAACAAATACTTTCTCCATCATAGCCTTCGAAATCCCCATGGCATTTATTGGATAAGCAGCTTTATCGGTAGAAAGACAAATCACTTTATTAACACCGAGTTCAATAGCAGCATTTAAAACATTTTCAGTTCCTAATACATTCGTTTTTACTGCCTCTAACGGAAAAAACTCACAAGATGGAACTTGTTTTAGCGCTGCAGCATGAAAAACATAATCGACACCATACATTGAGTTTTTAACGCTATTTTGATCTCTGACATCTCCGATATAGAACTTCAATTTGCTGTGCTGATATTTTTTACGCATGTCCTCTTGTTTTTTTTCATCCCGAGAAAATATTCGGATTTCTTTAATGTCCGTCTCCAAGAAACGCTCCATCACTGCATTTCCAAAAGATCCTGTACCACCTGTAATTAATAACACTTTATCTTTAAACATTTTTTATATACCTCTACTTTTTATAATCATATTTGTAATTTTTTCAGAAACAACAATATTATTTTTATTCTCTAGAACAAATCGTTGTGCTCTTTCACCCTTTTCTTTCCTTTCATGCTCTGGTAAATTCAATACTTTAGACAATTCGTTAGTAAATGCTTCAATACTATCATTTTCTACATAATGTATGTAAGGATCGTATTCATCTGGAATCCCATCAAGTTTATAAGCAATCAAAGGATTCCCACTCAATAAATATTCCATATTTTTTGACGGGAATGAGTACTTAGTGAATTCTTCGTTATTTTGCCTTGGATTTACTAGGACAGTAGCATTTTTTTGAATTTCAGTTGCGACTGTATTTGAAGTTTGACCCATATATATAATCCTGTCATCTTGCACTGAATAATCTTTGATAGTTTTTACAGCATCTCCAGTACCACAAATTATTAATTCCACATCTTTCATGTCTAATCTAATAAAAGCATTCACAAGATTAATCACCCCAAATTTTTCATTCAAGGTTCCGGTATATACAACGCTTTTTTTATCTTTACGATTATTCTCAGCGAGTGTGCTACCAATATTATCATATTGAAATACGTTATTTTTTGATACAAGTCCTTCTACCACAACATATGGCCGATCATTTACTTTCAAAATCTCCTTCATTTGAGAAGTAAGTAGTACAAAGGAGTCTACATAAGACATAATCTTGTTTAATGTCTTAATATCTATTTTTTTCAAAATATCATAAATTAGAGAACGGTCATTACTTAAATTCATATATTGAGGCAAGTCTGGTACCACAAGACAAATGTGAATAGATGGATCTGCTTTCTTGGCATAAACAGCAGCTTGTAACAAGGGGGTATGAGGCGAATAGACTATAATCACTTTGTCATGCGAACTAGTTTCTGCAAAGACTTTAATTTTATTTTTTAATTGTTTTTGTCTTGAAATGTTTCTATAACCCCATAGATTATTAAATTGAACATAATCACATTTTAACTTGCCTCTATAATCTAAGGTATCTTCCTCAAAAAAAATATCATTATATTGCCGAGGGTATGCACCTATAAACGGAGCAGATAAAGCAAATAAATTTAAATGTGCATCCTCTAGTAATCCATCTATTAAATTCCATTGGAATTTATTTGCGGCATATTGAACCGATCCTTTTGTTTTTTTTAAAATATCATTCTCCATTTTATTATCGAAAAAGCCACCTAGAAATAGCACATCCAAAAGTTTAGCTCCCCTTTCCCTTCTTTATTTCAGTAAAATTTTTTTGTATTTTATTACTGCTCCTACTAAATGTTTCGTGGTGAAATATAATGACTCAAGCGGTTTTAAACCTATAAATCTAAAAACATTATAAGTCATTTTAATACTTTTTATTTTATTTCCAGACTTTGAATTTAGTGCGAGTCTATAGATTAATAAAGGTTCATTTATGCCATAAGCAGCAACATTTTTATTAAGAATTTTCAACCAAACAGCATAATCTTCATGTAAGTCATCTTTTTCCATTTTGACATTTTCAAACAAGCGTTTTTTTACCATTACGGAAGAACAAGATATTACGTTCTGGTTTAATAAACTTTTATAAGTTACAATATCAGGAACTTGAAATATGCCGTTTAGCTTTGTACCTTCTTGATTAATATAAGACGAACCCGTAAATATAAATTCACCGGTATTTTTGATTGCCAGATCAATTTGTTTTTGTAGTTTAGAAGGTTCCCACATATCGTCACTATCTAGAAAGGCTATCCACTCGCCAGAAGCTTTTTCAATTCCTTTATTTCTTGTGGCTGACACTCCTAGATTTTTGATATTTGGTAAAGAGATAATCCGTCTATCTGTCATCTCGATTTTCTGAACTATTTCAAGAGTTTTATCACTAGATCCATCATCAAGAACCAATAGTTCCCATTCTTGATAACTTTGTTTAACTACAGAATCTATTGCATCTTGGATATATTTTTCGCAATTATATGCTGGCATGATTATGCTAACCAAGGCTTTATTTTGTTTCACCGTTACTTCTCCTTTTAAGAAAACAATATCATTTATAAATTTGTATTTTTTTTTACTTTTGCGCGTTTCTCTTCTATTGAAAGTGAAATCGATTTTTCAAATGGCGTTTCTTCAAACTTAATTGGCAAAACAGAAAGGCTCTTGTCCACTTTTAAATCACCAAATACTTTTTTTACAACTGGAATTTTATTCAATACTTTCTTCGGGAAATATATAGGAACAAGAACAAATTTCTCTTTATTCTGTTGTTTAAACTCTTTGTAAATTGAAACTGTAGCAATGTATTTACTGTTTTGAGGAACTATAATTCCAGGAATTTTATTTTTAATTAAAATTAAAAGATAGTGAAATAAATTATCAATAAATATCATGCTTCTCTCATTCTTTAAGTTAAAGAAAATTGGCAACTTTCCAAACAGTTTTATTAGTTTTGAAAAATTACCTGGGCATCTGGGACCATAAACTATCGGAGGCCTTACGATGGATAAAGTGAAATTACAATCTTCTAGTTTTGACAGTTCGTATTCTGCTTCTAGTTTCGATTTTCCATAATCATTTTTAGGTTTCGTTTTTGTTTCCTTATTAATTAAACCACTGTCAAGCCCATAAACGCTTAATGAACTAAAAAATATAAAATGTGGTACTCCGTCATTTTTTACTTTTTTTGCAAAATCTAAAGTTAAATCTCGATTGATTTTGTAATAAAGAAAACTCGGTGCTGATGGTAAATGAACTATTCCAGCTAAATGAATAACTACATCGTATTCATTAAATGTTCGAGTTCTCCACATATTATTTTTCAGACTAATCTTATCAACTTGATAATCAAGATATTGATACTCTTCTATAAATTTTATGAATAAATTCCCAATGTAACTATTTTCACCTGTCACTAAAATTTTTTTCACTTTTCAGTTTCCTTTGTAGGAGCAATTTCTTTTAGCATTTTTCCCGTACCACCCTCTAAAACCCCTTCGCTTTTTACTACACTAAAAATAGTACGTATGAAACATCGAATGTCCATCCAAAGTGATAAATTACGAATATAATACCCATCTAATTTTGCTTTAATCTCTATGGGTAGTTCATCTCTACCATTAATTTGTGCCCATCCTGTTAGTCCTGGAAGAATATCATTAGCATTATATTTTTCACGCTCTTCAATCAAGTCGTATTGATTCCAAAGAGCTGGACGCGGACCAATAATAGCCATCTCACCTTTTAAAATATTGATAATTTGCGGCAACTCATCAAGACTAGTTTTACGAAGAAACTTACCGGTTTTCGTAATGTATCGGTCTGGATCTGTTAATAGGTGTGTTGGCATGTCTTTCGGGGCATCGATTCGCATCGTGCGAAACTTCAAAATGTGGAAGTGTGATCGATGAAGTCCGACACGTTTTTGTTTAAAAAACACCGGCCCTTTTGACTCTAGTTTAATCGCAATCATAATCCCTACAAACAAAGGGGACATAAAAATCAAACCAATTAAAGCAATAACAAAATCTATTTTTTGTTTGTGTTCACTATACTTCATTATTCACACTCCATAATTTAGACTGTTTCTTTTAGTTGATCGTGCTTAACCGAATCGAGACAATCATTTGCCCAGTTGACGAGATATAGACCGAGCGCTTCACTCGTCTTTAACTCGTTCATTCTTGAAAGTTTACCTTCCAAGTCCGATTCTTCGGTAACGATACCTGTGAAAATTTTCGGATAGACTGCCTCAGGATGAACTTCTCCTTCTTTCAACAACTCTTCGAACATCTTTTCTCCAGGTCGAATTCCACTAAACTCAATCGCAATTTGATTTTCAGTAAATCCGCTCAATTTAATCATATTGCGGGCAAGATCAATAATTTTCACAGGCTCACCCATATCAAGAACGAAAACTTCCCCACCGTCCGCAAGGGTTCCAGCTTGAATAACCAAACGACTCGCTTCAGGAATTGTCATAAAGTAACGCGTCATGTCAGGATGTGTCACGGTCACCGGGCCGCCTTTTTCAATTTGCGTTTTGAACAACGGAATAACAGAACCCCGACTCCCTAAAACATTCCCAAAACGGACGATTGCATATTTTGTTTGACTGCTCTTCGCCAAGTTTTGAACGACCATTTCAGCGATACGTTTTGTTGATCCCATAACGTTCGTCGGATTAACGGCTTTATCCGTTGAAATCATGACAAATCGATTAGCACCAAACTCATTTGCCATTTCCGCGACATTTCTCGTGCCGTAGATGTTATTCTTTACTGCTTCATGCGGATTTGCTTCCATTAAAGGGACATGTTTATGCGCTGCTGCATGGAATACTAGATGCGGAGAGTGCTTCATGAAAACTTCACGTAACCGTTCTACATCCTGTACATCGGCAATAACTGGAATCAAGTCAACTTCTAGATTCAACTCACGGAGTTCACGTTCTATTAAATAAATGCTATTCTCTCCGTGACCTAATAGGAGAAGGCGATTTGGACTAAATTTTAAAATTTGGCGGCAAATTTCTGATCCGATTGATCCCCCTGCACCTGTAACGAGGACTGTCTTGCCTTCCACCTCTGATTGAATTCCTGAAATATCAAGTTCAACCGGTTCCCGGCCTAGCAAGTCATCAATTGATACTTGACGCATTTGATTGACTGCGACTTTTCCAGCTGCTACCTCTTCAATCATCGGCAACGTATGAACATTTGTGCAAAGTGCTTTTGCCCGTTTGATAATGGCAAGTCGGTCCTGATAATTCATAGATGGAATAGCAAACACAATTTTATCAATCGCATGACTCTCGACAACATTTTCTAATTGTTCAAGGGTCCCCAATACCCTGACACCATTCACAGTAAGATTTTGAAGATGACGATTATCATCAATGAATCCCACTGGATTCATACGGTGATTATCTGATTGATTAATTTGGCGGACGAGCATCCGGCCAGCTTGACCGGCGCCCACGATCAATGTCCGCTTTTCAGATTTACGACGCTTCATCTTTCTTCCACCTAGGATTAAGCGACGATCCTGTTTCCACGTCACATAAATCCGTGAACCTAAACGAATGCCACCTAAGAGTAGAAGTGATAAACAAAAACTAAGGAATAGCATTCTTTCCATTGCTTCTCCATAAACAGCAAATTGGAGGGCATACAAAGTCAACGTACTCATGATAAGAGTCACAGCTAGACGAATTGCTTCTGACATGCTCGCAAAACGCCATGCGACTCGATAAAGGCGACTAATCCCAGCCATCACGATAAATAGCACACTGTATAGCAAGGCAGATTCTACAAAATGATTGCGATCCACATTTTCAATAAATTCAATTGGATATAAAAAGAAGTACGTGACGAACATTGAAGATAAAATAGCCATAATATCAAGAACCACTAGTACACTTGTTCGAAATGATTTTCGACTTAACTCAGGAATCGACATCTGTTTTCCTCCTTATTTCACTGGATTCAAAGAAGAATGTTCTTCCATCAGTTCTGTCATCATTTTTAATACATCTTCTCGGAGATCGTCTCGCTTCAGTGCAAACTCAAGTGTTGTTTGAATAAACCCTAACTTTTCTCCAACATCATAGCGTTTGCCATTGAATTCGTAAGCGTACACACGCTCTTCTTCATTTAAGCGAGTGATTGCATCTGTCAACTGGATTTCGCCACCCGCACCAGGCACTTGCGTCTCTAAAAATTTAAAAATTTGTGGGGTGAACAAGTAACGACCGAGAATCGCCAAGTTCGAAGGTTCTGTTCCTGGAGCTGGTTTCTCAACAAACGACTCTACTTTATGTAATCCACCTTCAAGCGATACTTGAGGATCAACGATTCCATAACGGTGTGTCACTTCGCGAGACACCGGCTGCACACCGATGATTGAGCTCTCAGTCTTGTTGTATTGTTCAATCAACTGTTTAGTACATGGAGTTTCTGCTTGCACAATATCATCCCCAAGCATAACGATAAATGGCTCGTCTCCAACAAATGCTTTCGCTTGAAGCACAGCGTGGCCAAGACCCATAGGTTTTGACTGACGAATAAAATGAATGTTGATATTAGTCGTCTCTTCAACGAGTTTCAAAAATTCAGATTTACCTTTTTCAATCAAGGTTTGCTCTAACTCTGGAACCGAATCGAAATGATCTTCAATAGCTCGCTTCCCCTTACCTGTCACAATCAAGATATCTTCAATTCCAGATTCTACGGCCTCTTCGATAATGTATTGAATAGTTGGTTTATCAACAATTGGTAACATTTCTTTCGGCATTGCTTTTGTGGCCGGTAAAAAACGTGTACCTAAACCAGCTGCTGGAATGACTGCTTTTTTAACACGTTTTACTGTCATGTACCTCACTCCTTTATGGATAAATATATATTATCTGTCTGATTAATAGAAAAAAGGATGTAACTTACATCCTTTCAAAATTATAAATTAAGGGTATCACTTTAGACCTAATATAAAAACATACGAGGAGTAAAATAAACCTAAAATCGTTCGACAGTTGTCGACAAATGAATCATATTTTTAGATAAATTGTCAATAATTAGTCTTTGATAATAAGTGAATTATTTTTTCCATTTCCCTCGCCAGTTTTTAGTCGGCAATGTTGGAGGATCGATGAATACAAATTCATCCTTCATAATTGCTTCTGCATTGACTAAGTAACTCTCCCACTTGTCTCGACCAAGCTCCTCGCAAACAACCTTTTCAACTTTTGTCCAATAAAATGTTCTGCGCCCTGTACTATGTGCATCTGATGCGATCAAATGACTAAGGCCGTTACGAAGGAAAGCGAATGCAAGATCCTTCACGTTCTGACCGAACTCTCCAGTCAAACTACTCGTCGTGATCTGTGAAAGCGCACCAGACGAGACGAAGTCCATCAACCGCTTTGGGTTGGTTGCGAACTCTTTATTACGCTCAGGATGAGCGATAACTGGCGTGTAGCCTTCTGTTTGAAGCCCGAAGAATAATTGTTCAGCATATGCAGGGACTGAGTCGCTAGGGAATTCAACAAGCACATAACGTGAACCAGCAAGCGATAAGGCTTTGCCTTGTTCTAATGATTCAGCAAGGTCTCCAAAGATTCGGATTTCTTGACCAGTGTATAAATCGAGGTCGATGCCTTCTTGCCGCAAAACATTTTGTAATCTCGTGACAGCATTTGCTACATCGAGCTGGCTTGTGTCAAACTGCGGGTGAAACGCGTGGGGGGTGACCACGATTGCGGTCACCCCTTCACTTACGGCATGTTTCGCCATCTCGACCGCTTGTTCGACTGTTTCCGGACCGTCATCAACGGCCGGCAATAAGTGACAATGGATATCAATCATGGCACGCTCTCCTTTTATTCGTATGCGTAATAGTAATAGTAGTCGTCGCTGCCTTGTGGTTCACGTTTGTTCAACACGACGCCGAGGATATGCGCTTCTGCGAGCGTCAACTGTTCTTTTGCTTTGACGACCATTTGGCGATCTGATTTGTCACAGCCAACCACGAGGACAACCCCATCAACTTTACGGGCTAAGAGACGTGTATCCGCCACTTGCATCATTGGAGGTGCATCTAAAATGATGATGTCATAATTTGATTTTAGTTCTTCTAACACGCGGTCCATCATTTTCGAAGACAACAGCTCTGACGGGTTCGGTGGTATTGGTCCGGCAGCAATTAAATCTAAATTTTCGACTTGAGTCGAGTGCGTCGCTTTTTCGACGGTCGTCTTCTTAGCCAACACTGTTGAAAGACCAATCCCGTTAGAAAGACGGAATGTAAAGTGAGCCGTGGGACGGCGCATGTCACAGTCAACGAGTAAAACACGTTTTCCTTGCTGGGCATAGACGACGGCAAGGTTTGAAGAAGTGGTCGATTTGCCTTCACCTGAAGAAGCAGAAGTGATGACCATCGTTTGTAGGTCGTCATCGACAGCCGTAAACTCTAAATTCGTTCGAATTGTCCGGTATTGTTCCGAAATTGGCGATTTTGGTTTTAGAAGAGTGATTAACTCACGCCCTGTTTTGTCATATTGGATGTGCTTATGTTTCTTTTTCCCGAATTTAAACATGGACTTTTTCACCTTTCACGTTAGCTTGACGTTGTTGACGCATTTCGACTTTATCAATTACTGGAATCGACCCAAGAACAGGGAGTTCTAAAATATTTTCAACGTCTTGCTCTGTTTTAATACGACGGTCCAATACCACTTTAAGGAATGCGATGGCAACTCCAATCATTAAACCAAGAACTGTGGCGATTGCTGTGTTTAATAAGATGTTAGGTTTCACTGGGAACATCGGGACAGACGCGTTTGAAAGGACCTTGACGTTATCCACACTCATCAGTTCTGGAACTTCTTTTGAGAACACATCACTGATTTCGTTAGCGATATCAGTCGCTAGAACAGGGTTTGTATGCTGGACTTTAATATTGATGACCTGGGAATTTTGCTCACTATTGACTGTGATCAAACCACTAATGTTGTCAGGTGCGCCAACCACATTCTCTTGAACCTGCTCTAAAATGGCTGGGCTTTGAATGATGACACGATACGTATTAACGAGTGTCACTGACGATTGAATTTGACTATTGTCCAAAGGCATATTTTCAACCTGCTTTGGAGCAACTAAAACCTGTGTTGACGCTTCGTACGTCGGACTGATCACAAACGAACTAACTAAAAAAGCCATAAGCGCCGCAATGATTGCTAAACTTGCGATGAGCCATTTGCTTCGTTTTAAAATGGAGAACAATTCTCCAAGCGAAATCGTTTCTTCTTTCATATTCGTGTTTTCTCTCCTCTGTTCTCTAAAATCACTACTGGAAAAATTCCGCAGATAATATTTAACAATGCCAATACCAAAACATTATAGCAAAAATCCTCATAGTTGATGACCCATTTTTTAAAATTTGGGTTTTTTGGTATGTAAATCTGATAAACTTTGTTAGGAAGAACTTAACAAAAGGAGGAGACAATAGTGCACGTTAGTGAGCGCCTACTCCAGTTGTACGCAGACACGAATGCGGCAACACGTACAAAACTGCAAGATACCATTAAACAAAATTTAGGGGACGGAAAATCGTTGACCGTGTCCTTCGAAGAATTGACTGGCACGACGGAGTCATCGCTCCCAACCGAAGAAAAATCGGCGTCAGACTTCGCTGCTTGGATTAAAGAGGGGAAGAAAGATGCCACGTTTCTTCCATACTATGTGTCTTTACTCGAGATGCATGAGGATGTGTTGAACAAAGAAGCGACGGTATCTCAATCTGCATCAATTGACAAGACAGTCGTCAAGGGAACACCGATTGTAGACAAGGCATCGGTACCCGCTCCTGAACCAACCGTAGTTGAAACTCCAAAACAGGAAGAACGAGCCACAGCCGCAAAACCGCGTTATACCCCTGAAATTCCAGTTCCCTCACGTGCGGAACGAGCCAAATATCAACGAACAATCGAACCAGCCCGTCCTCTCCGGAAATCCGGCAAATGGATCGGTGTCCTTTTCCTCCTCGCTTTACTCATAGGGGGCGGCTATATCGGGTATCCATATGTAATGGACTTGTTGGAACCAAAACAAGAAGCCAAAGTCGTCGAGGAAACACCGAAGCCGGATCCTGAACCGGTCGTTCAAGAGCCGGAGACAAACTACGTTTGGCTCGCCTTGAAAAACGTTAATCTCGTTTCAGAGCCAAACGGCACGACGGTCACCTATATAGGAGATATCGGCGACCGCTACGAGATTTTAAAGGAACAAGATGAACATGTTGAAGTAAATTTGGATGGGACGACAGCATGGGTTCCGCTCGATTCGGTCACGACCGACTGGCCGACACGCGACTTGACCGATAGCGCCCTACTCGACTGGGTGAACACGAACTTGAACAACGATTGGCTTGGCGAATCGATTCCTGACTTCTTTGCTATGAACGAAGCGGCACTCACGGAGACGATCGGCGCGCCTTACGGTCGTGAGACGGACGCGTTGAACGCCTATGCGTTCTATAACGGCGGGTTCTTCGTCATTCAAGACGACAAAGTACACGCCATTGATTGGACGAACACACAAACGACACGCGAAGCATTCGGTCCGCTCGGCGAACCCGTCCTCGAGACGGACGATGCAGTAGTTTACGAGAGTGAGACGTATTCACTCCGCTTATTTGAAGGCACAAACGGACAGACCCGGGTGCGCTTAACTGAGAAGTAATCGATAGAGGAATTTTGGAAGGGGACATTCATATGAACACGATTCTTGTCACAGGCGGTGCCGGTTATATCGGTACCCATACTGTCTTACAGTTGCTTGAAACCGATCACGACGTCATCGTTCTGGACAACTTATCGAATAGCCGCCGCGAGGCGCTCGATCGCGTCGAAGCACTGACCGGGAAATCGGTCACGTTCTATCTCGGCGACATCCTCGACCGCGAACTGCTCGAACAAATCTTTTTGACACATACGATTGACGCCGTCATCCACTTCGCCGGGCTGAAAGCCGTCGGCGAGTCGGTATCAGAGCCGCTCCGCTACTATGAAAACAACGTCGTCGGCACGACCGTCCTCCTCGAAGTGATGAACGCGTTCGACGTGAAACGAATCGTCTTCAGCTCGTCGGCGACCGTGTACGGCATGCCGGAACGGACACCGATCGACGAGTCGTTCCCGCTCAGCGCGACGAATCCGTACGGTCGGACAAAACTGATGATTGAAGACATCATGCGCGACCTCGCCGTTGCCGACCCATCATGGAGTATCGCACTCCTACGTTACTTCAACCCGATCGGTGCCCATGAGTCGGGGCAAATCGGTGAAGACCCGTTCGATATCCCGAACAACTTGATGCCATACATCACGCAAGTCGCCGTCGGTCGCTTGAACGAATTGAGCGTGTTCGGTGACGATTACGACACACCAGACGGGACTGGCGTTCGTGACTATATCCACGTCGTCGACTTGGCCGAGGGTCACTTGAAGGCGCTCGAATACGTCATGGACCACACCGGTGCCGAGGCCTTCAACTTAGGGACTGGGACTGGCTATAGTGTCCTCGACCTCGTCCATGCATTCGAGACCGAGAGTGGAAAAGCTGTTCCATACCAAGTGACCCCACGCCGTCCGGGCGACATCGCCATGTGCTTTGCTGACCCATCGAAGTCGAAACGTGTGCTCGGCTGGGAAGTGAAACACGACGTCCGTGCCATGTGCCGCGACGCTTGGAACTGGCAATCGAAAAATCCGAATGGTTACCGGACATAAGAAAAACCCCTTACCGAAGAACATCACTGTTCTTCGGTAAGGGGTTTTGTCATGTCGACTTCAATGATTTCTGGTTCTTTACCCGGTGTGACGAGCACTCCGAAGTCGAGAACGGCGATCACGATGGCGATGCCAGCGAGTGCCCACGCTGCGTCGAACGTGAACTCGCCGACGATTAATCCGAACAAGACGAACGCTGCGAACATCAAGTAGTAAAACTTGCGCCAAATCGTCCGGTGCTCGATTGCAAACTCACGGTCCCACATATAGAAAAATACGAAGCCCGCTAATGCGATGAACAACGTCGCGAACATCCAATACGAAAATGAATGGAACGTAAGGCTTAAGAAATGCATGAATAGTGACTGATTCATCGGAATTCGCTCCTTAGGTGTATGTAGGATTTTGTCATGGAAATTCCTTCTATATCCATTCTCCTACCAAATGAATCATGAGTCAATACACCTAAATCACACAATTTAAATTTGAATCAAAAGTCCTATTCAGATTTCACCCAAACAAACCCATACGCATCGAGGTCAATCGTCTCGACCGGCTCACCTGTGAACAGATTCATCCCGCTCGTCCGCACGGTCACCGGCTCATTACTGACGTTCGTATACAACATGAGTGTCTCTCCTTCACTCTTCCGTTCGACCGTGAAGACGCGTTTGTCGGACGTGTCGATGCGCTGCTCGGCGTAAGGTGAGAACGCCGAGCGTGTCCGTTTGACGTTCAATTGGCTGATGATGCCAGAGAATACCTGCAAGCGATACGGATCGGTCTTCAGCTCTTGAATCAACGCGTCATGGTCAACCGGTGTCTGGACACCGAGTAGCGTCCGGTAATCAACGGTCGGTATGCCTTGGAGCGAGAACAAGATGCTGTGAGCCGCGAGAATCATGTCGACGCTCGGATCGATCAAGTTCTTCTCGAACGGGTCGCGTTCGTGGATCGACAAGAAGTTGAAGTACGTCTTTCCTTCTCCTGGCGCCTCGATTCGATTCGCCCAGTCGGACAACTTCTTGGCATCTCCTTGCGCGAAGGCCAGCATCGTGTGCGACGCAAGATCGAAGTGACAAATCGCATCGGCGACGCTGACGTATGAGCCCAGTGCTTGGACGTCTCCTTCATAAGCGAGAATCAATTGTCCATGCGGTTTATAGTGATGGAGCACCGCGTTCCACAGTTCGATGACGCGTTGGATGCTCTCTTCCGGCATGCCGCGGAACGACTGGACGTGGACGCGCAGCTTCGTCGCGCCTTGAGCGAGCCGCTCGATGAAGGCGTCCGTCTCCTCGAGCAGATTGAACTGTAACTCGTTATAGACGTCGGGCTCGGTATCGTACATGAGCTCGAACTCGTGCTTGAAGCGTCCGAGATCCTCATATAACCGGATGCGCGGATTGATGGCCGTATCGGTCGGCTTGGCCGGATATGGGAACAGCGAGACAAGATATAAGTCGCTGATCGACGCCTGGACGTGTTCCTTCAACAGGTCATGGAGCGCGTCCAAGTCCGGACTCCCATCCTTCGTGACGGCGTTCGCGTCCATCATGAGCACGCTCGTCTTTTCGCTCACACCTTCCCCGTCGTGCCAATGATGACCGTCCCACTTGGCGAACAGCTCCTGCCAGTCCTCCGATGTATGGTCGTCCTCTAATCGATTGATGATCGGTTCAACAGTTTCCCAAAGCATGTGATCCCTCCTCAGTGTCTCTTTATCACTCCCACCGATAAACGATTTTCAAACGCAAAAAAAACCATCCCATGAGGAATGGCTTAGTTCATCAAGCGTTGCAGCTCGGCTTGGACGTCGGCGAGCGAGGCCGAATCCGGATTCCAGTAATAGATGCCGTCCGACTCGAGACCACCTGAGCCTTCGATGCGGAGCGTACTGGCGTTACGGAACGCCTTCATATAGTCTGTCGACAACGTCACGAGCTCATTGAACTCGATGTTCGTCTTGGCCCGGTTGCCGGCGACGTCGAGCAGCTTCGTCACTTTGTCGACCGAGAAATCAGAACGTCCCTTCTCGACGATAGCCGCGACGACTGCGCGTTGCCGCTCTTGGCGACCGAAGTCCCCGTTCGGATCGTCATAACGCATGCGGGCGTATGACAATGCCGAGGCGCCGTTCAAATCGACCTGTCCGACCGGATACGAGTAGCCGTCCGATGAGAACGCGAAGTTGTTCGTCACCGTGATGCCGCCGAGTGCGTCGACGACCTCGGTGAACGCCTCCATGTCCGCCTCGACGACGTAATCGATTGGGATATCGAGTAATCCTTCGACCGTGTTCATCGCCATCTCGGCCCCACCAAACGCGTAGGCATGGTTGATTTTATCGTTCACGCCTTTGCCAACGATTTCGGTCTTCGTATCGCGCGGGATGCTGAGCATCGCCCCTTCGTCCGTCGTCGGGTTGAGCGTCATGACGATGATTGAATCGCTCCGTCCCTGCTCCCCGTCACGGCGGTCAATCCCGAGTAATAACACCGATACCGATTCCTTCTGTTCAATCGTCTCGACTTGTTTCCGTTCCGGACTGATTTCGAGATTGTCGTTCACTTTCGTCACCGTCTCGTTGACGTCTCGGTACATCGACCAGACGAACAAGCCCCCGGCGACGAGGAAAATCGTCAGGACGCCGAGCGTGATCGCCAACACCTTTTTCCAGCGTGATTTCTTCTTATGTCTCGCCATGCGTGCACCTGCTTTCAAAATCGTTAGATATGGATATAATTCCCGCTTCACGTGTTGTATTATAGCACGTTGTCAAAAAATGCTAACCATATCTTTTCAATTTTTATGGGAAATGCGTCTTATAACGCGTGCGTCGCATGTGGTATGGCCAGGCCGCATTGATTTCAGCACCGAGCAACATCGTCGCCGCCGTCAAGTAGAGCCAGATTTGCAGCAAGATGACGATGCCGATTGTCCCGTACGTATCGCCGAACATCGAGAACTGGTCGACGTAGATGCTATAGCCCGTCGACAGCATCTGCCAGGAGATCACGGCGAAGATGGCACCCGGGAGCGTCTCGATGAAGCGGACGCGTTGCTGTGGGGCAATCTTATAGAACATGGAGAACGCGAAGATGAGGATGACCGTCGACACCGTATACCGGGTGAGTGTCGCTAATCGGTCGAAGTCCTCGAGCTGTGGGAACCACGTATACATGAGCTCGACGAACTCACGGCCAAAGATATGGAAAACAATCAAGATGACGGCACCGACGCTGAAGGCGAGGAGCGTCAGCAACCCAATCAACCGACGGACGACGTAGCTCCGCGCTTCCGTCTCCCCGTAGGCGAACACGGTCAGCTTGACGAGGCGGGCCGTCCCGTTCGACGCTGACCAGACGGCGATGATGGCCCCAATCGAGACGAGGCCGGCGTTGATGTTGCCGCTGACATCATAGACGATCGAAAGCATGTCACGCACACTCGAGCCCGGGATGAGAATCTCGATCTGTTCGATCAACAAGGCGTCGTCGATGCCGAACCACGCCATGACGGCGAACAAGAGGACGAATGTCGGGAAGATGGCGAGAAACCAAAAGAAGGCGAGCGTCGCGCTATAGTCGTTGATATGATGGTCCTTGAACCGATGGCGGACGTCGATGACGAGGCGGATCAGGCGGTCGAGCACTCGGGTCACTCCTTTTCTATTTATTATCGCACATATTAAAACGCCCCATCCGAATTTTGGATGAGGCGAACCGTCACTGTTCCATCAATTGTCCGAGATACGACTTCACGTCTTCGAGTGAAGTGGCGTCCGGATTCCAGTAATAGATGCCGTCGCTTTCTTTCCCGCCCGTTCCTTCGAGGCGAAGGACGTCCTGGTTTTTGAAAGCAGCCATATAGTCGCTCGAGAGCGTCCGGATGTCTTTGAACGTCATGTTCGTCTTGGCATTGTTGCCGAGCACGTCGAGCATGTTGTTGAATTTCGAGATTGAGAAGTCGTCTTTGCCTTTATTGACGAGCGCCGTGATAACGTCACGTTGGCGCTCCTGGCGACCGAAATCTCCGCTCGGGTCATCATAGCGCATGCGCGTGTAAGCGAGCGCCTCTGAACCGTTGAGCGTGAGTGCGCCCGGTTCGAACGTGTGCTCACCTGACGTGAACGCCAAGTTGTTCGTCACGTTGACGCCACCAAGCAGGTCGACCGTGTCTTGGAAGCCCTTCATGTCGACTTCAGCCACGTAATCGATTGGGATGTCGAGCAAGTTCTCGACCGTGTCGAGTGCCATCTCGGCTCCACCGAACGCGTAAGCGTGATTGATCTTATCAGACGTCTCTTTGCCGACGATTTCCGTCTTCGTGTCACGCGGGATGCTGAGCATCGCGCTTTGATCCGTGTTCGGATTGAGCGTCATGACGATAATCGAGTCGCTGCGCCCTTGCTCGTCGGCATGACGATCGACACCGAGGAGAAGGACCGAGATCGGCTTCTTGTCCTTGATGGCTTCTGTCGTCATACGTTCTGGGCTAAGGCCCGTCGACTCGTTCAACCGTTCGACGGTCGAATCGACTTGATTATATAGATATGTAGCTACCCCGACTCCGATGAGCAGGAACAACCCTACTACGATTCCCGCGATGATCGCGATGCGTTTAGCGGGCGAACTCTTTCTACGGCGTTTCTTGACTCTCTTTTTCTTTTGCTCTTCCATGACATAACACCTTTCCTCGAACCCTTGAATGAAATAGACCAGGTTTTAGTTTAGCACGCAAAACATTGCGGCTTTTTAAATTATTTGTAAAAAAGGTAAATGATTGCCGAATGATGTCGAAATATTCGTTCGTTTTTAAGTATCGGATTTCCCTCATCAAAAGTTTAGGGTTTCGTCGACATTCCTTTGTAAGAGTACCACGCTTCTGTAAAGGTGAAACCGTTATCACATTTCAGTCATACGCATAAGGTCCTGCTTTTGGATTAGGACCTGTATGAAATCGTGTCAATATTTAGTCGAATGTGCTGTTTTTTAGGTATGTTTCCTTATATTCAAAAACCTTTATGGGACAAATGGATGATTTTTTGTAATAATTGTATTGTTCGTAATGAAAATGTAAATTTAAATCCATTCATTGGTTGGAGGAATCGGCAGATGCGTTATGTCGTCACGTGCTTTTTAGAGAAAGAAGAGCCTTGTTCGTTCATCGTGTACGGGGGGTCAAAACATGAGGCTGCGTTCACGTTTGAGAAAACGTTGAAAGAGGCGAGCCCGCTCAATGACTATGTCGAATTGAGTGACGGCAAGCAAGTGAAGGTCGGTTCGATTCTCGCCTATCGAATCGATGACATCCCGCCCCTCTTTTGAAGTCCATCCATATCGGGTAACTCTTATAAGGAAACCAAATCAACGAATGGGGTGAACCGATATGGAATTAGGGATGATCGGACTTGGGAAGATGGGGTTGAACTTGGCGCTCAATTTAACGGACGGCGGGCACCGCGTCCTCGGCTACGACCCGGGCAATGTGTCGACGAGTCAGTTCGAGACGAAACAGTCACTCGAAGAAGTCGTCGACGGGCTCAAAGCGCCGCGCGTCGTCTGGGTGATGGTGCCCGCCGGTGACGTGACCGAGCATGTCTTGAACGACCTACATGCATTGTTGTCACCTGGGGATATCGTCATCGACGGCGGCAACTCGAACTATAAGGAATCGATGCGGCGGGCCGAGCACTTCAAGGACAAGCTCATCTACTTCTTTGACGTCGGGACGAGTGGCGGCATGGAAGGGGCACGACACGGCGCCTGCACGATGATCGGCGGAGATTTGGAGGCGTTCGGCAAAATCGAGGAACTTTTCCACGACGTGTCGACGGACAACGGCTATTTGTACGCCGGACCGAGTGGCAGTGGCCACTTCTTGAAGATGATTCATAACGGTATCGAGTATGGGATGATGCAAGCCATCGCCGAAGGGTTCGAGATTCTCGAGAAGAGCCCGTTCGAGTATGACCACGAGCAAGTCGCCCGCGTCTGGAATCACGGCTCGGTCGTCCGCTCGTGGCTGATGGAACTGACCGAGAGCGCGTTCCATAAAGATGCGAAGCTCGACGAGATTAAAGGGGTCATGCATGCGTCGGGTGAAGGCAAATGGACGGTCGAGACGGCGCTCGAGTACGGGGTGCCGGCACCGGTCATCGCCATGTCGCTCATGATGCGGCAGCGCTCGCTCGAAGAGGACACGTTCTCCGGGAAAGTCGTCGCTGCGTTGCGGAATGAATTTGGTGGGCATGCGGTGGAGAAAAAGTAAGGATTAGCGTCAACCCGAAGCTGGTTGACGTTTTTTATATGTCTAAGTTTGTCAACGTCCACCCATAACCTTTTTTTACGAGGCAGTTTACCTCATAATGGATATAATAAAATAAACTATTTCATTGAAGCGAGGCGATTGGATGTCAAATGCATGGGATTCAAGTTATAAGGTACGCGCAGTGTTAGATGAACAAAAACAATATCGATACCTATTTGAGTGTACGTGGGGTTTAAAAGAGCGTTACGTCACATTCATCATGTTAAATCCGAGTGTTGGAAATCAAGACCGACCTGATCCGACTTTAAAACGCTGTATCAATTTTGCTAAGGATTGGGGATATGACGGCATTAGGGTCGTTAATTTGTTTGCGGGGATTTCCACTAAGCCTCAGAACTTAAGTTCCATGCCTGATCCAATCGGTCCAGAAAATGATTACTATATCTCAACATATACAAAGGACTCAGAAATGGTCGTCCTCGCCTGGGGTCAAGCTATCACATCAAACCTTGCCCGTAGCCGTATGGAGGAAACACTATTCTTATTGCGCGACAAACCTCTATACTGTCTTGCTAAAACGAATTGTGGCACTTATCCAAAACATCCTCTGTTTTTAAGAAGAGACTTAACCCCTATCCCTTTTGTTAATCATTGAACATCCGTATTATTATTCTGCAGACCTTACTCATCTTGTTGTCTAAAACCGATTTTTTAAAGTCGGTTTTTTATTGTAGTATTTGTCACTCTTGCTCTTCATCAAAGAAACGTTGGTACCGATGGAAATCGCGTACATTTTTCCCTACAAATGTACTAATTTTTGTAAAACTCTTTTCGTTTCAGCAGACGTATGATGAAAGAGCAGCATATCTTGTGACACAGAAGGAGCCGGCATGATGCGTAAACTTCACGACTATAACGTCTACATCCCGAAAGAGCTTTATGAGCCAGGAGACAGGCCCGTGTTCCGGAGACGGAATCATAACTGGCAGGACATGGAGGCATGCTTTGACAAACTCGTCGCCCAAGCGTTCTATGCGTTCGAGCATGGCGGGTACTTCTTATGTGAGGCATACGCTCTGGTCCACACCCGCATTCACATGCTCAAGCTGAAACGAACGTGTGAGGATGGCCGCGGCGTCGAGATGCACGTGACTTATTTGCATGAAATGAAAGATATCTACGTCATGTTTTATATTGACGGTGTAGCGACCCGGGCGCGAACGGCCTGGCTGTCGAACGGGATTCTGATTCTCCAGCCGGACTCGTATTCGAATTGGCTCCACTTTGAACCATGCTGGGTCGGGGATCATTTCATCGACGACATCTCGATTTTATTGCTGAAAGAGTTCCGCAAGGTCGAGCTCCGAGCAAGGTTCTAATGTGAACAGCCCCTAGATGTCTAGGGGCTGTCGCGCTGTCCGTCACTCCATGACGTTGCCTTCCGCCGGGATTGGCGTCTGCTTCAATAGGTTCGCGAAATGGTAGAGGTTGTACGCCATGACGCGACCGTTCTTTCTCGTGAAGGCGTTGTCGCGACCGGCCTCGATATAGGAGTCACCCGGACCGGCCTCGCCGACCCAATACGTGTCGACGTTCGGCGGGACAGTGAAGCCGATATGGGATAGCCCGTACAAGATGGACGCACAGGCATGTTTCGCCCCGTCCTCGTTCCCTGTCACGACGACACCGCCGACTTTGTTGTAATAGATGGCCTGGCCTTTATCGTTCGTTAAGGCGCTTCCTCCGTATAGCCGCTCGATGACTTGCGTCGCGACGCTGCTCTTCTCACCGAGCCAAAGCGGTGTCCCGATGATGATGATATCGGCCGCCTTCACTTTCTCGAAAATTTGCGGCCACTCGTCACCGCCCCCTTCATCTTCTGTTACTCCGAACGCGACGTTGTAGTCGACGACACGGACAATCTCCGAGTCGACCCCGAGTTTGTCGAAGTGCGGGATGATATCTTTCATGAGCCCTTCCGTGTGCGAGGTCGTACCCTCGCCTTTCAATGAGCAGTTCAAGAATAAGGCTTTCATCGAATCCCTCCTTAGATGATCAACAGTTAGGTGTTCCCGGTGAGTAGGAAGCTTAATCTTGTCGACATGCCTGCCTTCACATGGGAAAATTAGGATAAACTAGCTGCAGGAGGCTTTGCTAATGACACGCTTCATCCATATTGCCGATTTACATCATGCAAGACATACTGGGAACGCCATCACCGCCGAACGGACGAGTTTTGACATTCAAGCCGATAAGCTCGCCCAGCTAGCGGAAGTCATTCGCCGAGAAAACATCAAGGCGGTGCTCATCGCCGGCGACATCGAAGTGAGCGACCCCGAAGATTTCGTCCCGTATTTGAAGACGTGGACTGCTCTCGGTGCATCCGTCTATTTGGTATATGGGGACCATGATCTCAATCGGCTCGCTTACGACGACTGTTGGCGTCAGATTGAGCACGTACATAGCTTCCTTCACCCGGGTTATCTCTACGATGAAACGCTAGGAGCCGGAATTTATGGATTAAGCTGTGAAACGAACCAAGCCGGACTGAAGGAACAATTCGCGCTTACCCCGGTCCGGGACGACCCGTATCCGAACATTTTTCTCAGCCATGGAGACCGAAAACAGTTCTTCACATCTGTCGTCACCGAACTCGGATTCAATTATTATGCCCTCGGCCACCATCATCGCTATGAATCGATCCATCGAGGTGAAGCCAATCTCGTCTATCCCGGTCACATCTTCTCCGTCTGGGACGGATGCGGCAAGGCGTGGTCGACCGGTTATATCATCGGCGAAGTCACGCCTTCTGGTATCACCCACGAGTTCCGCACGTTCGAAGGACCGGAGACGCGACGAATCAGTTTCAACTCGTTTCTCCGAGACGGCTCGCGCCTCTTGCTCACGCGCGACAATCTCGAGGGCCCGTCGGAACAATGGATTGAAGAGGACGAAACGCTGTTGCGCAAGCTCATCCGCTCCACGTTGGCCGCCTATCCCGATGACTACTTCGTCACACCGAGCCAATCGAAAGGTTACCCGACACGACGCCTCTCGATGACCGGAAGATTGCTGCTTGAAGATGACAATCGATTCGAAGAATTTTTCGCCCGTAGCTTCAAAGCGACGAAGACGACCCAATAAAAATGACCCCCGATGGTTCCATCGGGGGTCATTTTACAAACGTACGTTCGTTTTATGGTACAACGCAAACAAGCGCCTATATATTCGCTTTTTCTATTTTTAGCTTAGCAAATCCCGCAACATAAGTCTATTCTTTCTCAGCTAGACTCCCTAAAGTAGAGATAGACTCTCGAAAGGAGCACAACGATGGAATCATACCGCTGGGACCTCAATCTGAAGGTCCGCTTGTTCGGTGAAGGCCTGTTCAACCTGTTGTTTTGGATGTACTTCCCGTTCATCACCGTCTATTTTGCCCAGACGCTCGGCGTCGAGCTGGCCGGTCTGCTCATGGCCGTGCCTCCGCTGTTCCTTTTGATCGGCAGTTTGATCGGCGGTTCGCTCGCTGACGAGATCGGACGCCGGCCCGTCATGCTCGTCGGGACGTTCGCGCAAGGGGTCTTATTCCTCGCGTTCGCCTTCTCGACGAACGCCTACGTCGACTATGTCACCTATATCGGCATCGGTTTCATGGGCGCCATCTATAAACCAGCCAGCTCGGCCATGGTCGCCGACCTCGTGCCAACCGAACATTTACGGGATGTGTTCGCGACGTTCATGGCGTCGAACAATATCGGCGCCGTGCTCGGTCCGATCCTTGGGGCGGTCCTCTTCTTCGAGCATCGCCAAGCGCTCCTATTAGGCTGTGCCTTCGTCCTGTTCGGATACGGAGTGCTGCTCGCGGCGCTCACCCGTGAGACACGGCCGGACTTACCTGAGAAGACGGTCGCCAAAACATTCCGCACCCAAGGGCGTTCGTATGCGACGATTTTGCGCGATCCGTTGTTCCGCCTCTATTTGATTGCCGGCGTATTCGCCTTGATCCCCATCATGCAACTCGACGTGTATGTACCGGTCTATTTGATTGAACAGGCCCCGGCCACGTTCGACGTCTCGAACACCGTCCTGTTCGGCTGGCTCGTCGCCTATAACGGGCTCTTGTTCGTCGTCTTCATCATTCCTGTTACGCGCGTGTTCCGAGCGTGGGACGAACGACGTGTCTTCCTGTTGTCGACGTTCCTCGCCGGCTTCGGGACGTTCCTCGTCGCCTTCTCGTCGAACATCTGGTATTTGCTCGTCGTCACGACCGTGTTCACATTCGGCGAGTTGATCCGCTCCCCGGTCAGCCAGAGCTTCGTCAGCCGCTACGCCCCGACCGAATCACGCGGACAATACCTCGCGGCCGACACGCTCCAAAACACGATCGGCAAGTTCCTTGCGCCGGTGACGGTGCTCGCCTCGGGCTTCGTGTCCCCGATTGCCGTCTTTACACTCATCTTGCTGTCGGCGCTCATCGGGATGGGGCTCTATGCCAAACTGTTCCAACAGCTCACACAACAAGACGGATGACCGCGGTCATCCGTCTTTCGCCTGTCCATCGAATAATTCCTCGCCCCGCTTCACCCGACCGTCGGGATACTTGTAAGCGACATGCTCGAGCGACAGCTTCGTCGGCGTATCGAGGCCGGCCGCGGCCGTCATGTTATAGAGCCCTTCGCGGAGCGAGATGATATAGTTCGTCACGCGGTAACTTTTCTCGTCGACGACGAGGGCGTGCTGCAGTTTCGGGTCCGTCGTCGCCACGCCGACCGGGCATCGGTTCGTATGGCACACTTGCGCCTGGATGCAGCCGACGTTGAACATGAGGCCCCGAGCGATATTGATGCAGTCGGCCCCTAGTGCGAGCGCGACGGCAATTTTGTCTGCCGTGACGAGCTTGCCGGAGGCGAACAAGGTGATACGGTCACGAATCCCATATTGCAAGAGTAGTTGATGCACATACGGGAGCGCCGCCTTCAACGGCAGTCCGACCGAATCGGCGAGCTCTTGGTATGTCGCCCCGGTCCCGCCTTCCCCGCCGTCGACCGTGATGAAATCGGGATGCTGTCCGGAAGAAGCCATCTCTTGAACGAGCGCCTCGACGTCCGCGAGGCGTCCGATGACGAGCTTGATGCCGACGGGTTTGCCGCCGATGTCTCGCAGCCGTTCGATGAAGCTGAGCAGTTCTCGGTCCGTCTTGAACTCAGAGAACCGGTTCGGGCTGTCGATCGTCACACCGACCTTGACGTTCCGGATACGGGCGATCTCTTCGGTCACTTTCGCGCCATCGATATGGCCACCCCTCGTCTTCGCACCTTGGGCGAGCTTCAACTCAAAGGCACGCACTTGCGGAATCTCACTCTTCGCTTTGAACGCCGCGTCCGAGAACGAACCGTCCTCGGTCCGGACGCCGAACAGCGCCGGTCCGATTTGACAGATGAGGTCGACCCCGCCTTTCAAATGATGGTCCGACAGTCCACCCTCGCCGGTATTCATCCACGTCCCTTTGGCCCGACCGAGTCCAATCGACAGCGCCGTGATGGCGTTCTCGCCGAGCGAACCAAAACTCATCGCCGACTGACCGACGAGACCGCGGACATAGAACGGCTCCCGACACGTCTGTTTCCCGATGACGATGCTGTCCTCTTCTGTCAATAAGTACGGTCCGACGTCGCGTTCGACAATCCGCTCTTTCCGCGTGAACAGGTTGTCCTCCTCGACTTGATAGAGATGCGTCGTCACGGTCTCGCTGTTATCGATGCGGAGCTCGTTCCGGTTCGTCGGATAGAGCACGTTCTGCAGATAGAACCCGCCCCGCTCGAAGTCTCGCTCCGAGCCGAACCCGATAATGCGCGACTTATATTTCCCGGAAATAACGGCCGCCTCATAGTCGTTTCGCGAGAACGGTTTCGCCTCGTTGTCGTTCAAGAACAAGTATTGGCGCATCTCGGGCCCGACCTTCTCCAAGATGTAGCGCACCTTGCCGAGAATCGGGAAGTTCCGGAGGACGGAGTGCTCACGCTGATGGCGGTCCTTGCGCCATAGATAGAAGACGAACAGAAACGGGGCGGCAATCGTCGACACCATCAGGACGAGCACGATGGCGAGCATCGTCGTATTTACAGACATGGGTGTCTCCTCCCTCACGTATAGTCCTTATCCGATACCACGGGCCACCATTCCTGAAACGAAAAAAGACCGACGTTTCCGTCGGCCATCACTTCTTGATCAATTTGCTCGCTTTGTCGACTTTTTCTTTGTCGTGCTTCAACTGCTTTTCGATATCGTACGCCATATACATGTCGTTTTTAATCATATAGTCGGCAATCTCGGCATGATCTTCAATCGCTTGATTCAATTGCTGGATGAGCACTTTCCGGACTTCTGGTGACGCCGTCTCGGTCACAGCCACCGCATAGGCCCGAACGGCCGACTTCGCCGTGATGAGTAAATCGGTCGCAATCAGTTCGTCCCGCTGCTTACTGGCACGTTTCAAATTTTCGGTGATTCCCATATGTGTCTCCTCCTTACGCCTTATTCGGCAACAATTGTTTCAGTTCACTGATCGCTTGTTCGGTGTTCTTCAAATGCTTCCGGGCGATCTTCTGAAGCTTTTCGTCCTTGATGAGCGGTTCGCTCACATACCCTTTGACGAGCCCTGCTTGTTTCAAGGTCAACATCTCATGAATCTCTAGCACCTCATGAATCGCGAGTTTGTTTTTAGCCATCTTCCTTCCTCCTTTTCATCGTGTCGAATGGACATGCGCTTCTTCTCGTTTATGCTTGAGCAGCCATCCGTGGAAGATAAACTCGACGACGGCGGTCACAAGAGCCGTGTAAAGCGAAAGCAATACGAAACTCGTCTCGGTCCCGATATCGAAGTCGAGAATCCACAGGAAGAACCACGTCAAAAAGAAGACGAGGCCGAAATCGGCCGCTGTCGCAATCAAGTTACCGAATTTCCGTAATACGAACATGTCGCCCACCCCATAGGCGATCAGTCCGACCGCAATCGAGATCCAGGCGGCGTGGTACCACGGCACGTCAAACCCGAGCGTCAAGACCGCGATAAACACGATGAGTAATCCCCCTAGTTTGAGACTCAGTGCCTTTCCATGATTCACTTGCATCGACGTTCACCCTTTCCCCGTGATGGCGTTCGTACATGGACCATGTTTCCATTCGTCCTCCCGTTCAAACAAAAAATTTAGCGATCATTATCGGACGAACATGATGAGAGTCAAACCATCACAATGGAAAAGTGGACTGTTAAATGCTGGACCTCAAGTCGGCTTCGGTAATGACTTGACCTCATGATTTTCTAGAAATATTTACAAATTGATTTCATGCCTTGTCCGGAAGGGATTTGACGGCCGGTCCTTCAATGACTTCCCCGTTCGGTTTGAAACGCGAGCCATGACACGGACAGTCCCACGAGCGCTCGGCTTGGTTCCAATTGACCGTACAGCCCATGTGCGTACAGGCCGACCCGACCATCGAGACGTGTCCCTCGGGATCCCGGTAGGCAGCGACTTGTTCGCCATTATGTTTGACGATGGCACCTTCATCGAGACCGAGCTCATCCACTCGTTTGTCCGTCGGCTTCAATTTTCCTTTGACGAGTTCTTTGGCCACATCGGCATTCGTCTTGATGAATCGGGCCGCGTCCGCAAGCTTCCATTTCGAACGTGTCGGATCATACAGCTCCTCATAGCGGTTCGGTTGATTCGTGACCAAGTCGGCAATGAGTCGGGCCGCCACGATCCCTTGGCTCATTCCCCATTTCGAGAATCCGGCCGCGACAAAGACGTGCGGCGTATCGTTCGTCATTCGGCCGATGTACGGCACTTTGTCGAGCGTAATCAAATCTTGGGCCGACCAATGGTGGCTGAACGTCTCGGCACCGAAATGGCGGGTCCCGAACTCACCGAGCTTCTCGTAACAGGCGAGCGTCTCTTCCTTATGACCCGTCAAATGGTTCTCGCCCCCGAACATGGCCATCTTTTTGCCATTGTCGAGTTTGACGTGCCGCAGTGAACGGCTTGGTTTATCGACGCTGATGAACATGCCTTCCGGGAACGTCTCGACCTCGGCCGAGACGACGTACGAGCGCTCGACTTCCATCTTCGCAAAATAGAGACCTTTGAAGTCGTTGAACGGGAAATGGGTCGCGACGACGACATCTTGCGCCTCGATCGAGTGACCTGTGATCGTCTCGAGTCGATGTGGCGTCCCGTACTCGATTCCCGTCACCCGCGTCATCTCATAGAGCGTCCCGCCAAGTTCGAGGAAGCGGTCCATCAACCCTTGTAAGTATTTGACCGGATGGAATTGAAGCTGGTCGCGCATGACGGTCGCCTTCTTGACGTCGTATGGCAAGAGACCGTTCACTTCGTCCGTGGCGTCACCACCGTCGATTCCGAGTTTTTCATATGCCTCTTCTTCTTTCTCGAGCAGTTTCGCCGAGCTCGAGGACGAGTGGGCGTACATATAGGCGTGCTGGCGCTCGAGGTCACAGTCAATATTGAGCGTGTCGACTTGCTCCTCGAGGAAACGGAGCGCGTCCATATTGGCCTCATAATAGAGCCGCGCTTTGTCCTCCCCGAGCGATTTGACCAGTTCGGTATAGACGACGCCATGCTGGGCCGAGACTTTAGCCGTCGTATAACCGGTCGTACCGGTCGCGAAACGTGCCGCTTCCACTAAAACGACCTGCTTCCCACGTTCGACCAACTGCAAGGCGGCGAGTACGCCGACGATGCCGGCCCCGACTACGACGACCTCGGTGTTGATGTCTTCGTTGAGCGGGTTGACCGTCTTCACGACGACATCGCGCCAATACGATTTCGGAAAATCTTGTAACATACGTGTCCCTCCTTCAGGAAAATCCAACGGTTTCGAATGCATGGATGAATTACCCTTCATTTGGGAACGAGAAACAAAAAAAAGAGACCTGCTTCAGGTCTCTTGGTCGCTCGGGATGACCACCTCATCGAATTGTTGATCGCGACAGAGCGTGATCGCCTGCATCGCGAGCTGGTAATCCGGTTCAGGTAACGTAATCAGCTCGGTCGGGAGCACCCATTCTTTGTTGTTATACAAATGGATGACGAGTTTGACGAGGATGAAATCCTGCTTCTCGAACGTGTTGTCGTCGATGATGGTCGCCGTGCTGATTTTCCCTTGCTCAAGGTCCATGTACGGCAAGAGGAGGTTCCGCACCCGCTCATTCCCGGCAATCACGTATAGGGCGGAGAAATACTCTTTCTTGACGTCACCGGGATTATGGAGGCGCTGGGCCAACCGTTTGAACACGTCGTAGTGTTCGGTCGTCAAGAATTCAAGGTTGTTCATAGCTGTCGTTCCTCTCTGTATAGACGAAAATCAATCTGTTACTACTAATTCCACGATTTAATCAATTGTAACCCTCAGACGATACCCATACCCCTACTTGTATATGTAAATTTTTTTCAAATTCCAGGTTTTTATACATATTGATAGTGGAACTATACCTTTGTCGTGCATTTACCAGTTGTTCAAACAAAGGAGGAGTTCTATGTTTCGCCATCAGAAGGAATTACAGTTCGAAGTGAACGTCGACCGTCCGGATCCGCAGCTCGCCCGTCAAATCCAAGAAGTGCTCGGCGGTCAATTCGGGGAAATGACCGTCATGATGCAGTACTTGTTCCAAGGCTTCAACTGTCGCGGGGAAGAGAAGTATAAGGACATGCTTATGGATATCGGGACCGAGGAAATCGGCCACGTCGAGATGCTCTGTGCCCTCATCTCGCAACTGCTCGACGGGGCGTCACCGGACGACCAGGCCGAGGCGGCTAAAGACCCGGCGACGGCAGCCATCCTTGGCGGGATGAACCCCCAGCATTTGATTGTCAGCGGGCTCGGCGGACTGCCGACGAACTCGAACGGGGTGCCGTGGAACGGGTCGTATATCGTCGCGAGTGGGAACTTGCTCGCCGACATGCGCTCGAACTTGCATGCCGAGACGCAAGGACGACTCCAAGTCGCCCGTCTCTATCATATGACGAAAGATGAAGGGGTCCGGAAAGTATTCCGCAAGATGCTCGCCCGTGATCGCTATCACCAATATCAATGGATGGCGGCCATCGATGAGCTCGAACAGAAGAACGGCGTCATCGTACCAGCAACCTTCTCTGCCAAGGATGAGTTAGAGGCTGAGCCACACGGTCTCGAGTTTTGGGACTTGTCGGAAGGCAATGAGTCGAGCCAAGGCAAATGGGCGACCGGCAGCGCGCCGGATGGTGCCGGCGACTTCGTCTATTTGAGCGACCCGGCCCCGCAAGGCCAGAAGCCGGTCATGGAAATTCCGGACAAATCGCTCTATCATGACTTGGATGCCCCGGGTGGTGTCGAGAAAGTTGTCAAAAAAGTCGCCGACCAAATCAAACGGAAAATCGAGTAGGAGGGAGTGATTAACTCCCGACCTCTCACACCACCGTACGTACCGTTCGGTATACGGCGGTTCAATTAAGATGTATGACGCAAAGTTTCATAACGTGATACCAGACTTTTGAGCCCTCGGGAACTCCAGTAGGAGTTCCCGAGGGCTTTGTGCAGTATCGGACTTTTTGAAATCCGCCAGTAACCCTTCCGTGAGTTGCCCCATTCATGGGCCTTCCCTTTCGGGATGCCCAGTCCGGTGAGCTTTCTCACTTTTGTGCTCGGCTTCTTCCAACTCTTCCACACGCACATGCGTAGCCTTCTTCGAATCCACGACTCGAGGGTCTTGAACACACTCGGTGTGTCTGCCAACGCAAAGTATCCGCACCATCCCATCAGGTATTGGTTCAGCTTTTGGATACGGACCTCCATCGAGTATGGTCTCTTTCGCGATGTGATGTCGCGGATTTTATCTTTCATCCGGTTCACACTGGCTTTGGCAATCCGTATTTTCGGTTCTCTGTGCTTCGTGAAGCTGAACCCAAGGAACTTTCGTCTCCATGGGCGGTCTACGGCGGACTTGTTGCCGTTCACTTTCAGCTTCAGCTTCCCTTCGATATAGGAGGTCACCGACCTCATGACCCGATTTCCCGCTTTTGGTGTTTTCACATAGATGTTGCAGTCATCGGCGTAGCGGACGAACTGATGTCCACGTTTCTCGAGTTCCTTGTCCAGTTCGTCTAGGACGATGTTCGAGAGCAGTGGGCTGAGTGGGCCTCCTTGCGGAGTGCCTTCCTCGTTGTCCGTCACGACTCCGTTTATCATGATTCCGGTTTTCAGATACTTGTGGATGAGCTTGAGCAGACACTTGTCCTCGATTCGCTTCGCCAGAAGCCCCATGAGCTTGTCATGGTTCACCCGGTCGAAGAATTTCTCCAGGTCGATATCGACCACCCAGCGATTTCCCTCTGCGATGTACCCTTTTGCTTTCTTGACCGCCCCGTGGGCACTCCGATTCGGTCGGAATCCATAGCTGTGGTCAGAGAACGTGGGGTCGTAGATAGACGACAACACCTGGGCGATCGCCTGTTGAATGAAGCGATCCATCACGGTAGGGATGCCGAGCAGTCTCACACCGCCGTCAGGTTTCGGGATTTCGACCCTGCGGACCGGTTGCGGCTGGTAGGTTCCCGACAGAAGCTCCACCTTCATGGTGTCCCAGTGTTCGATGACATGCGCTCGCAGGTTTTGTACGGGCATTCCGTCGACACCGTGGCTTCCTTTGTTCCGAACCACTCGGTTCAGGGCACGTATTAAATTTTCCCGTGACAGAATCTGTTCCATTAACATTCGTTATGCCTCTTTCCGTGAACAACGCTTCTTCTTTATCCAGTCCCTGCTCCACCCTCTTGATGTCCCCAGTGGAATTCACCACGTCCTCCATTCAAGCAAGCCCTGACGGGTTGTCTGTGTTCATCACAGCGACTGCCTGCCAAGATGTTGTTCTCTCTTAATTGTTCGGCCCTTCCCACTCGTCTCGAGACAAGGTGGTACTATGGCCTCTGCTGACTTCTGATTGTTCAGCCGCCCATCACTGGGCGGGTTACCAAGGGTACTTGGCGTTCCAATCAGAGCTCCCCGGGTAAGGACGCAATCTTTCCCTCCATCTATCTGCTCCATTTACTGCATGCGACCTTCGGCAGAAAGGGCTTTGCCTTGTTCAGCAGGCTCACCCAGTCGCACATAGCCTCGTATGAAGTTCGTGTACCTCAGACCGGAGGTTTGCCGCCCGCTTCCTTCAGATTCCACGTCGCCGTGGACACCCTTGCGCTTGGCTAACTATTACTTCTGCCTTCACAGTTCGGGACTTGCACCCTATAGATTACGCCCATGCCGGGCACACTGAAAGAAGGCTGGCCCAAAAATGGGTCAGCCTTTTCACATGCGCCGAAGCGAGATAGCCTCGCGCATTTTTTGAAGCGATTCTCGGCCTTCTTCCCCGCGCCGCATCATGACGACGGTGAACAAGGCGTCAATCAGGCTGAGCTCGGCGATGCGCGAGGCGAGCGCCTCGGAACGGAACTCTGTCTCTTGCGACACGGTATAGAGGGCGACGTCACAGAGTTTTGAGAGCGGTGACTTCGCATAGTTCGTGATGGCGATCGTCGGGACGCCGCGCTCGTTCAACACTTTCGCGACGTCGAGCGTGTCTTTCGAGGCGCCCGAGTGCGAGATGAGGACGGCGACGTCGTCGGTCGTCAGCTGTGACGCCGACATGAGCTGCATATGCGATTCCAAGTTCGCCGTGACGAACAATCCGCTCCGGACGAACTTATGATACGCGTCGAGCGCGATGACGGCCGAGCCCCCGCTGCCAAAGAACTCGATGCGACGGGCCGACAACAGTAGCGCCACCGACTTATCGAGTGAGGCCCCGTCCAAGATTTGTCGTGTCGCCTCGAGCGTCTTCACGTTCGACGTGAAGATTTTCTCCGCAATCTCAAGTGGCGTGTCTTCTTGCGAGATGTCCTCATGAATGTCTTGGAGCGGTGCGACGACGTCGGTGGCGAGCGCGATTTTCAGCGCCTGATAGCCTTTGAAGCCGACGCGCTGACAGAAACGGAACACGGTCGACTCGGCGACGTCGAGGTCGTCGGCGACTTGATTGATCGTATGGTGGATGATGCGTTCAGGCTGCTTCAAGATATAATCGGCGATCCGTTGCTCTTTCTTGCCGAGTGTCGTATAGGCGCCACGGATGCGGGCCAGGCCGTTCATCGATTCCATATGTCTCACCCTTTTTCTTTTTACGATACCGTTTCGAAAAAAATTCCGCAATCAAAAGAGGAACGTTTCATGCGAACGCTCCTCTCTGAATCATTTAATCACTTTAATCGTTTTGTCTTGCGTCTTGTACCCATTCTGAGTCATTCTCACCTTGATGACTGTTCCTGGCTTTTGTTTCGGAATTGTTAAACGATACGCACCTTTTGTATTGACTGTACTCGGCTTACTGATTGCCTTGCTGCCTACGTAAGCTTGTACTTTGGCGCCACGATTCCCTTTACCTGATACCGACGTGTGACTCGATTTAACCGTCGAAATTTGGAACGTTTTGAAGACATATAACACTTTAGTTTTAACCGTCCGATCTAGATATCCGGTTTGTGACATCCTCACCTGTAGTTCTTTCCCACCAACTTGTGAAGATATGGTCAGCTTGAACGTACCATTGCTTCCAATTTTAATCGCCTTACTGACTGGACTAGTACCACTATAGGCACGTACGGTTGCACCAGGCTTTCCTTTACCGCTCAGGGTTTTGTCCGTGGCCGCTGGTGCGATAACCATGAAGGCAGGTAGTTCTTTTTTAACATAGACTTTTTGCACCCTTACTTCGTACATAGGATGCGGATAAAATTTTATTGTCAACAGTGTTCCTGCTGGTTGTTTAGGAATCACAACTTTGTAAGATCCATTTATGAGTTTCGTCAGTTGACCAAGTCGCTGTAATCCTTTGTATACTTCGACATGTCCATTTGGTTCAAGCGCCTTGCCCGTCACAACAGTACTATTTTCTGCAATAGGATTGACTTCCCATGTACCTGTATAAGGAAGCTTCAATCGAACCGAAACAACATCGCTAACCTCGCTCAACAAACCGCCCGTGTCATCTAATTTTAAATGACCAACAATTTTATATTGATAATCTTTGCGATGATCGAGTCGTGTATCAGTCCAAGCTTCTGTATTCACAGTAGCAACTTGTTTGAATATGCCATTGTCCTCTGCACGATACACATAAAAATGATTATAGTTTTGTCGATTCCATGAGAGCTTGACGGATGTTGATGTGACATCTGATATTTTGATTCCATCAATTTTTTTGAGAAGGGAATCCCGAAATACGGTACTTGAAGAACCTTCCCAATCTTGATTTTCAAGTGTAAGTATCGGTTTTACTCGAATATAATGAATACCTTTTGGCGCGAGGTACAAATTATAATTTCGTTCGTTTACCTTATAACGCGTAAAGCTTGCAAAGTCGGAATCGTTCGAGACATCGAGGAAATAGAATGTGGTGCCAACCGTTCCGTTCCACGTTAAGGTGGCTTCTCCACCTTTTGAGACAACCTTCAGATTCGTAACTTCTGGTACAGGTATAAAACGAGCATACAAATCCATTGATTCCGTCACATCTTGATTCAGATCGATTTTCTCAGTAAAAGCTTGATCCTTGTACCAACCAATGAAGAAATGATTTGATTTCGTAGGCTCTTGAATTTTCAATGAAAGACGTTCACCGTGGGAAAATGATACAGTATCAATAAGCTGATCCCCGTCTTGCAACTGTATATTGTACGTGTTCTTTGTGTAAATCGGTTTATAGACTTGATCCTTGTTCATAGGCTCAAATTCCGGTGTCCAATGTTGTAACGTATACCCTTCTCGATCCGGAATCATAGTCGGTTGAGCCTTTTGACCAGGTTCGACATATTGGACATCTATTAGAGCATTTTGATGATTCATAAACATCGCTTGATAGCGAGGTGTCACTTGGACTTGCGCTGTGCTAGAGAGACCTGAGATTTGAAACCATACAGATTGTTCTCCTGCATTTTCAAGTATGTGATTCTGCTCCAACATGCTCTTATTCAACGGAACGGATGTTTCTTTTCCAGTGTTGTTCACAACCAGAGCTTGTCCATCTGTCAAATCGATTTCTTCATATTGGCGATACGTAGCCTTTTTTAAATTAATTTGTTTCACTCCGATTGGATATTGCTGTTTTCCTGTCGGTCTCTCCAAGTCCTTTAATACTGGATAATGCTCCGACGAAAACTCCCAAACGGCCGACGAGAAGTGAGGCATGAGTTCGGATACGACTGTTGCAGTAGGCGAAATGATTTGTCCTTGTGCTTCCCCTTCACCAATTAAACGAGATTGCGTGACGCCATAGACGCCCTGCATGGTCCCTTCGTATTTCCCTGCCAATGCCCCATGTAGATAGGATCTTCTTACGAAGCCACTATTATACGATGACTCGATTCTTGAATCTTGGTACGCATAGCCTACTAGACCACCTGATGTCACACTTCCTTGTATTTTCCCGATATTGAAACTGTTTTGAATAACTGAATTACTAATTGCGCTGCTTATCCCGCCTCCAGTAGAACCTGACAAGTCTCCCTCATTATATGTTTGCTGAATCAACGATTGATAAACTTCTCCGACGATTCCACCAATCGAACTATCTGATGTGACAATGTCACTCTGATTCATCCCATTACGAATGATACTTTCTTGGCCGGCATCCCCTACCAAACCGCCAATATCAGTCTGGCTTCCTTTTCCAGAGAAACTACCTGTGTTCTTTGCGTCCGTCAAGTTGGTCTTCCTCATGAACCCGATAATGCCCCCTATATCACTCCAACTTCCACTCGATTGAACAAAACCTTTATTCAATGCTTTTTCAACGATCGAGTAGGAAGCGTTGCCGACAATTCCTCCGCTCGATTGGGTGGATTTGATGTCCCCATCGTTTTCTGCCTGGAAAAGCTTACTTTGAGACAGATAACCAACGATTCCTCCCGCTGAATCTCCCCCCTTGATGACGCCATAGTTTTTAGCAGACTCAATCGTCGTGTAAGAAGCGCTTCCCAGTATTCCACCAATCCGATATTTCCCACTGATCGTCCCTTCATTCGAAACGTTGAGTAAAGAAGACGGCTTCAAACTTGTCCCTTTGATTTCCCCAGCAATACCGCCCACTGTTGATTTAAACAACGGTTCGATGATTACAGAAACAGATGAATCGATTTGAATATTCTCCATCATGACCGATTCTCCATAACCAAGAAGAGCACCACCAAAAAATTCTAGATTGGCATCGCTCCCAATCGTTAATTGTGTATCCGTAATGAAAAGATTACGGAATGTTGCATTTTTAGCATGACCAAACAATCCGATATGCGTCATGGAATCGGTTCGTTGTACTTGGTAGTTTGAGACAGCGAAACCATTCCCATCAAAAACACCGGTAAACGGTTTATCCTTCGTTCCGATTGGCAGCTGTTCTGCCCCCTTAAAATCCAAGTTATTCATTAGTCGATAATGCCCGTTCAGCTGATTCGAAATTTGATTAAAATCATCCATCGAATAAATATAGTAGATGTCCGTACTGGCTTGCACATCTCGTACTCCAAACGTTGCCCACATTAAGATGAACAAAATAAATAGATTGACGGTCTTCTTCATAGGTCGATTCTCACTCTCTTCTAGTTAGATAGTTCTATTGTAAATCCGAAAGTACCGTTTCACCTTTTGTTCAAAAATATTCCAAATCGTTTTTATCTTAATTTCACTGAGTTCAATGTGCCAAACTATTGACCCACTGTGGAAAAGATTCCCTTCACGTCAAGACAAATATGCTAAGCTAGGAAAGCTCATTTTTGAGAACCTGTCAGCTTTCATCCGTTTGTCCCGACTTTAATGAAGAAAGGGTTGGTCCCCATCGAACACCACCTCCATAGTACGTACAGTCTTCCCCTCGTCTTTTTATCCATCGCCGTCGCCGTCTTCTCGGCCTTTGTCTCGCTCGATATTAGCAGTCGGCTCAAATATGCCGAACGGGTGTCGCGCCTCCGTTGGGTGAGCGCCGGCGCCCTTAGTCTCGGGCTCGGCATTTGGGCGATGCATTTCATCGGGATGTTGGCCTTTCATTTGGAGGCCGACGTATCCTACCATATCGGCATCGTCATCGCCTCGATCATTCCAGCCATCGTCTCGTCCGGGTTCGCCTTCTACATCGTCAGCCGACAGACGGCACGACCGCGCGATCTCGTCATCAGCGCCGTCTTCATCAGCATCGGCATCGTCTCGATGCATTACGTCGGCATGGAAGCGATGCAGATGAACGCCGTATTGACGTACGACCCGGTCATGTGGCTGTTATCGGCCGTCGTCGCGTTCGTCGCCTCGCTCGTCGGGCTGTATCTGTTGTTCTCGCTCCCGGACGTGTCACGATTCCATTGGCGGAGACTCGTCTGCTCTCTCTTGATCGGGCTCGCCGTCTCGGGGATGCACTATATCGGCATGGGTGCGGCCGAATTTACGCCGCTCGCGACGCCACAACCTTTGACCGGCTTCTCGATGGACAGCACGCTCCTCGCCTTCTGGATCGGCGGCAGTGTCACGACGCTGTTCGTGCTCATGCTGATCTCGCTACGCAATGAGAAGCAGCTCGAGCGTCAGTCCATCGAACTCGAAACGAAGTTCCAATCCGTCATCGAGTCGGCGAACGATGCCATCATCGTCGCGGGCGCAGAACGTCGCATCGTGCAATGGAACCACGGGGCCGAGCGACTGTTCGGTTATGCCGCAAGCGAGGTGCTCGGGGAATCGATCACGCTCATCATGCCCGAGCGCTTTAAGGTCGCACACGAACAAGGCATGAAACGCTATCGTCAGACGCGTGAAGCGAACGTCATCGGCCGCACGGTCGAGCTCGTCGGACTGCGCAAGGACGGCATCGAGTTCCCGTTCGAGATGTCACTCGGCACATGGGAGACGGAGAAGGGTCTCTTCTTCAGCAGTATCATCCGCGATATCAGTGAACGGAAACAAATCGAGGAACAAATCAACGACCTCGTCTATTTGGACACGTTGACCGGCCTACCGAACCGCCGCCTGTTCAACGACCGGCTCGACGCCTTGCTTGCCCAAGGCAGCGAGTCGACATTCTCGTTGTTTTACATTGACCTCGACAACTTCAAGGTCATCAACGACCGATTCGGCCACTCATCAGGCGACGTCTTCTTGCGCCAAGTGACGGACCGGCTGTTGACGACGATTACTAAGAGCGACACGCTCGCCCGTCTCGGCGGGGATGAATTCGTCATCCTGTCGCCGAACACCGGCAGCAACTTAGCCGCCCACCGCGCCCAACAGATTACGAACGCGTTGAACCAACCGTTCTTGCTCGAAAGTGAGGACGTGTTCACGAGCCTATCGATTGGCATTAGCCTCTATCCGTCCGACGGGCGGACGGCCGATGACTTGTTGAAGAACGCCGACATCGCCATGTATCGGGCGAAAGAGGACGGCAAGAACGGCTTCCAGTTCTTCACGAAAGACATGAACGAGTCTGTCGCGCGCAAGTCACAGCTTGCGATGGCGCTCCGGAAAGGCATCGGCCGCGGCGAGTTCTCGATTCATTATCAGCCACAAGTGCATCTCGAGACCGAGGTGCTCATCGGTGTCGAGGCGCTCGTGCGTTGGACACATCCCGAGCTCGGCATGATTTCCCCGGCCGAGTTCATCCCGATCGCCGAGGAAACCGGCAGCATTCATCGTCTCGGCGAGTACGTCTTGAATGAGGCGTGCCGGCAGAACAAGGCGTGGCAGGATGCGGGCGTCGAACCGTTCCGCGTCGCCGTCAACATCTCGGCGCTCCAGTTCGCGCAAAAAGATTTGCCGGACATTGTCAGCCAGGCGCTCGAGGCGAGCGGGCTCGCACCGGAATACCTCGAGCTCGAGTTGACCGAGACCGTCATCCAGAGCGCGCAAAGTGCCATCGAGACGATGGAGGAACTCGTCGCCCTTGGCGTCCACTTGTCGATTGACGACTTTGGCACCGGCTACTCGTCGCTCAGTTATTTGAAGCTGTTCCCGATCGACACGCTGAAAATCGACCAACACTTCACGAAAAACATCGAGACGGATTCGAAGGACGCCGCCCTCGTCAAGACGATCATCCGAATGGCGCACGAGCTCGGTCTGAACGTCATCGCCGAAGGTGTCGAGACGAAAGCACAAGTCGCCTTCCTCAAGGCCGAGGATTGCAACCAGGCGCAAGGCTACTATTACAACAAGCCGATGCCCGCCGAAGAGCTCGACTCGTTCCTGTATCCATATAAGAAAAGTGTCTGACCCTCGTCCCGCCTACTCGTTAGGTCGGGACGCTTTTTTTGTTATTCGAAAAAAATTCCGTCATTCGACTTGTAAATCGAATTTAATTTGATATTATAGTGGAGAGATGGAAAAAAATTCGATTTAGAGGTGACGATATGCAAATCGGTTTGATTGGATTAGGCAAGATGGGATACAACTTGGCGCTCAACTTGAGCGACCACGGTCACAACGTCGTCGGGACGGACGCCGGGAACGTCGAGGCGACATCGAAGTTTGAGATCGTGCCGAAGCTTGAGGACGTCGTCAACTCGCTCGAGACACCACGCGTCGTCTGGGCGATGGTGCCGGCCGGTGACATCACTGAGGCCGTACTGGCGGAACTACTTGAGAAACTCGAGCCGGGTGACATCGTCATCGATGGTGGGAACTCGAACTACAAGCTGTCGGTCGCACGCGCCGAACAGTTCAGTGCCAAAGGCATCGCCTTCTTCGACTGCGGGACGAGCGGCGGCACGGAAGGTGCCCGCAACGGCGCCTGCACGATGGTCGGTGGTGACGCCGACGCCTGGCCGACGATCGAGCCGATCTTCAAGGACCTCTCGGTCGAGAATGGCTACCTGTATACGGGACCGGCCGGCAGTGGCCACTTCTTGAAGATGATCCACAACGGCATCGAATACGGCATGATGCAGGCGATTGCCGAAGGGTTCGACATTTTGGAAAAGAGCCCGTTCGATTACGATTACGAACAGGTCGCCCGCGTCTGGAACCACGGATCGGTCGTCCGCTCATGGTTGATGGAGTTGACCGAGAACGCGTTCTCGAAAGACGCGAAGCTCGACGACATCCGCGGCGTCATGCATTCCTCAGGGGAAGGAAAATGGACGGTCGAGACGGCGCTCGAGCTACAGGCGGCGGCCCCGGTCATCGCCATGTCGCTCATGATGCGCTACCGCTCGCTCGAGGACGACACGTTCTCAGGGAAAGTCGTCGCCGCGCTCCGAAACGAGTTCGGGGGCCACGCGGTCGTCAAGAAATAACCGCAAGGAAAAGGTCAGGGGTGGCCTTTTCCTTTGTAAATATTTGTAAACGGTTACACATACGGTAAAGGGGGAAATACATATGTCGGGTTCGACACTCATTTTAATCGCAGTCGCAGGGATTTTCTTGCTCTTATTCTTAGTCATGCGGACGAAGCTTCACGCTTTCGTCTCACTTCTCCTCGTCAGTCTACTCGTCGGCGTCGCGGCCGGTATGCCGCTCGGGGACGTCATCGCCTCGATCCAGAACGGAATGGGCGGCACGCTCGGCTTCGTCGCCGTCGTCGTCGGTCTCGGTGCTATGTTCGGGAAGATGTTAGAAGTCTCGGGTGGTGCGGAACGCCTCGCCCAGACGCTCGTCAATAAGTTTGGAGAAGACAAGGCGCAATGGGCGCTCGCCCTCACCGGCTTTATCGTCGCCGTCCCGGTCTTCTTCGACGTCGGCTTTATCATTCTCGTTCCAATCGTTTACGGCCTCGCCAAAAAGACGGGCCGCTCGCTCTTGTACTACGGGATTCCGCTCCTCGCGGGTCTCGCCGTCACGCACAGCTTCATCCCGCCGACGCCGGGTCCGATTGCCGTTGCCAACTTGATTGGGGCCGAGCTCGGATGGGTCATCTTGTTCGGGGTCATCGCAGGGATTCCGGCAACGATTCTCGCCGGTCCGATTTTTGCGAAGTATATCGCCAAGAAAATTCACGTCACTATCCCGGACTATATGGAGTTCGAAGAGATTGATACGTCGAAAGAACTGCCGAGCTTCAAGATGATCGTCTCGCTCATCTCGATTCCGCTCGTGTTGATTCTCGCCAACACGTTGTCCGCCGTCTTATTAGAAGAAGGCAACGGCATCCGCACGTTCTTCACGTTCATGGGTCACCCGTTCGTCGCCTTGACGCTCGCGACGCTGCTCACGTTCATCTTCCTCGGCACACGCCGTGGCTATACGCGTGACGAGGTGCAAGAGATTGCGACGAAAGCGCTCGAACCGGCCGGGATTATCATCCTTGTCACGGGTGCCGGTGGCGTGTTCAAACAAGTGTTGATCGACTCGGGTGTCGGTGACGTGCTCGGAGAAATGATGGCCGGGTCAGCACTCCCGGCGATTGTGCTCGCCTTCTTGATTGCGGCCGTCGTCCGTGTCGCCCAAGGTTCGGCGACCGTCTCGATGGTCACAGCGGCAGGACTCATCACGCCGCTTCTCGAACTTCAAAATATCACCGGTGCCGCGCTCGGCCTCATCGTTATCTCGATCGCCTCGGGTGCGACGGTACTCTCGCATGTCAACGACTCAGGTTTTTGGCTCGTCAACCGCTACTTCGGGCTAGACGTGAAAGACACGCTCAAGTCGTGGACCGTCATGGAAACGATTATCGGATTGACCGGCTTCGCGGTCGTCTTCTTGATCAGCTTGTTTATCATTTAAGTTAGGAAGTGATGTGTGTGTACACGATTGGCGTCGATATCGGGACGACGAGCACGAAAGCCGTCCTGTTCCATAACCAGCAACAACTCGCGGTACATAACGTGTTGTACCCGCTCCTCACCCCAGACACGGAGACGGCCGAGCAAGACCCGGTCGTCATCTACGGGGCCGTGCTCGAGGCGATTTCCGCCGTCCGCGCCAAAGCCGACGGTCCGGTCCGTTTTGCCTCGTTCAGTTCGGCGATGCACAGCCTGATCGCGCTCGATGCGTCAGGTCGTCCGCTCACCCACAGCATCACGTGGGCCGACAGCCGGGCCAACCCGTATACGCAAGAGATCAAACGGAACTTCGATGCGAGTGCGCTCCATATGCGTACCGGCACACCGGTCCATCCGATGGCGCCACTCTCGAAGCTGCGTTGGCTGAAACATGAGCATCCGGACGTGTTCAACCAAGCGGCCAAGTTCGTCTCCATCAAAGAGTACGTCTTCTATCGCCTGACCGGTCGTTTCGTCATCGACCACTCGATCGCCTCGGCGACAGGCCTGTTCAACTTGAAGAACTGTGACTGGGATGCCGAGGCGCTCGACGTCGCTGGAGTCACGCCCGAGCAACTATCCGAGCTCGTGCCGACGACCGAGATTTTAACGCTTAAATCGGATGTTGTTGAGACGCTCGGCTGGGACTTCCCGCTCGTCATCGGGGCGAGCGACGGGGTGTTGTCAAACCTCGGGGTCGGGGCGTTCGAACAAGGCGTCGTCGCCGTCACGATCGGGACGAGCGGTGCCATCCGCACAGTCGTCCGCGAACCGGTCGAGGACCCGAAAGGCCGCATCTTCTGTTACGCCTTGACCGACAAGCATTGGGTCATCGGTGGGCCGGTCAATAACGGCGGCATCATCTTGCGCTGGCTCCGCGACGAGTTCGCGGCGAGCGAGGTCGAGACGGCGAAACGGCTCGGGATGGACGCGTATGATGTGTTGACGCGCATCGCTGAGACGGTCAAGCCGGGCTCGGACGGTTTGTTGTTCCACCCGTACTTGATGGGGGAACGGGCCCCGCTCTGGGACTCGAACGCACGCGGTTCGTTCTTCGGCTTGAGTATCCACCATAAGCGCGAGCACTTCATCCGCTCGGTGTTAGAAGGTGTCATCTTCAACTTGTATACGGTCATGCTGGCGCTCGACGAGTTGACGGGCGCACCGAATCGGATTCATGCGACGGGTGGTTTCGCCCAGTCGAGCCTGTGGCGCCAGATGATGGCCGATATTTTCGATACGCCTGTCGTCGTTCCGGAGAGCCATGAAAGCTCATGTCTTGGGGCGGTCATGCTCGGCGAGTATGCGTTCGGGGACATCGACGACTTCACGACCGTGCCGCAAGTGACGCATGAACATACGCCCAATCATGAAGCGACTACGATTTACCGGGAGTTGCTGCCGATTTATATCCGGCTCTCCCGCCATCTCGCAGAAGAGTATGAAGCGATTGCCGCGTTTCAAAGAAAGCATGTATGAGAAAAGACCAAGTTCATTGCGAACTTGGTCTTTCGTCATTTGAGGGGTGGCCTTTCCTTCCTGATTCTCGAGGACGGCCCGTACCTTGAAATCGCCCGTGTACTGGATTAGTCGCTCCTAGACCGACTCGAAGTTCGGATTTGACTCGAGCTGCCTAATCTGATGTTCGTTGAGGATGATTTTACTCATGGATGTGTTCCGCCGTCTGAATAAATAGGCTCGTTATATAAATTCGATTGCACGCAAAAAAAACCTGAATGCGCACTTTTTATCAAGTGTCTATCATTCAGGCTTCAGTTCAAAAAAACGAATTAGCACCTATTGAACTAGCATTATTTTGAGTAAAGGGAAATGTAGCGGACACGGTAGTTCGAATCATAGAATACATACATCGGTAATTTGTTGTTGATTTTATATTCAGCTACTTCTTCAATATAATATCCGCTTAATTTTTTCCCTGCTTTTGTAAATTTAAAAGTTTCCCAATAGTCCCCATTAGAATTCCGTGGTTTTCCGAACACTTTCTGAAACTCGTACTTCGTAATATCGCGTTTTTGAAGAGACGGCGACATGGTGATAATGTTAATTTTTTGAGGTTTGGAGCTTGAAGTGAACATGAACTCCCCTTGGTGACGACCTTTATATCCAAAGCCCCAATCGCTTTCAAACGTTCCAGCTGAACCTTTCACCTTTGCATAATCACCATACAGTTTATGAGGACTTCCAACGAAAGTCCCTCTCACCATCTGAGCTTTCTGTGATAATAGCCAACTATAATCAGATGGACGCGGATCCGGTAACACAGTAACCGTGCGTTTAGCCGTTAGTCCTTCGTAAGTGGCTTTTAACGTAACGGTTCCTTTACTTTTTGCAACAATTTTTCCGTCTTTAACGTAAGCGATTTGAGGCTTGTCCGTGGTCCAGACAACTCCTTTTTTCACACTAGTTGTTTTTCCAGATGCTACTTTAACCATGAGCGACGTATTATACGTAGTCCCTGCTGTCAATTTCTGAAGAGTAGATGGAATATAAGCTGATATTGAACGTTCCATGAATCCATTTGCCAAGTACACATATGTATAGTCCCAATCTGTCGCTAACACATATTTTGCGCTCGCGGTTAAATCAATTGATTTGCCTCCAAAGTCTGTATTCATGTAAATCTTTTTTAAATCAAACGTATAGGGTGTGTTATTGATGGTGACGAATTGTCCGCTCGATTCAATATCTGCAATCGTTGCTTGTACTTGTAACGAATGAATAGGTTTGTCATATGAATTTGCTCCGAAACTGCTGACCATTTTGTCTCCAACGACGACAACTTTGTCACTTTGACTTATTGAGATGTCATTGACATCGGTCCATTCATGGACGAATTCGCCTTCATGCGTGTATAATCGACCACTGTTTTGATTTTCAACAAGGATGTAATGCTCTGAGGTCGTTACGTTGCCGGACTCGGCTCCACGCATCCATTTTACTTCATTTGTTGTCATGTCGTAGGCCGTTAACTTTTCATCACCAGATAGAATCAATACGGAACTGTTCGGAAGAAAATCTCCGCCGCCTTCAAAACTTTCCATCATTGACGGGCCAAATTCAATTTTTTCAATTTCCTCTTTTACTTCACCAAACGTATTAAACGATCGAATACCGTATGACCACATCAATACGACATGAGACTCGTCATCAGATACGGCCAACTTTGAGTATGAGCTATACGTTTCATAATCACGTAACAGTGTTCCAGTCTTTAAATCATACAAAACAAGTCCATCTCTATCACCAATACCATAAAGTTTGTCACCCACCACTTTGAACTCGTCAGTGATTGCCTGTGATAATTTGCTAACATTTGGTGTTGTCACTGCTGCGTCGACTTGCATCAATCCACTGATTGACATTAAAACCCCTAGAATAAATGCTAATATTTCCTTCATAAATACCCTCTTTTCTACAAATTCCCAACATTGTCCATCATATAATGTTTTTTAGTAGGGAGGTGGTGTTTTTTTTAACAAAGGGGTAATTATTTCAAATTGATGCTCGACGAATTGACGGGCACACCGAACCGGATTCACGCGACGGGCGGGTTCGCCCAGTCGAGTCTATGGCGTCAGATGATGGCCGACATTTTCGATACGCCGGTCGTCGTGCCGGAGAGCCACGAGAGCTCGTGTCTCGGAGCGGTCATGCTCGGAGAGTACGCGTTCGGCGACATCGACGACTTCACGGCTGTGCCGCAAGTGACGCACGAACATGCACCAAATCATGAAGCGACCACGATTTACCGGGAGTTGCTACCGATTTACATCCGGCTCTCTCGTCATCTCGCGGAAGAGTATGAAGCGATTTCCGCGTTCCAAAGGAAGCATGTATGAGACAAGGCCGAGTTCGTCGTGAACTCGGCCTTTCGTTTACGCCCATTGGAGGCGCATAAATTTAGGATAAACATTCTCTAAACAATTCAACAATAGAATATAATGTTGAATTACTTTACCAGGATTAAAGTATCCATCATCAATGATGTACGAGTAATTCACACTTACTTGCCCTTCATTTTCGATAAATCTTGCGAAACGGTAATCTTGGTTTAATGTGTTGAGAAGATACAACAAGTCCTCTTTTTTCATTGGATTCGTTATGTCTGCAAGCCCCCATACGTTAATATCAACAATCGTTTCGTCTGCATTGAATATGATACCAAATAGGACATTTCCTCCGCCTTTAATTGTTTCTTGCATACGGAATCCTGTATCTCCGTTCTCTAATTTCACTTCTTCCATAAAAACTTCTAACTCATTAATATGATTTCGAAAAGCTTCCACATTAGACATACGTACCCTCCTAATAAATGTATTCAGAATCTGTACAATGTATTTATTAGAGGTCGAGTATTTCTTTTCCTGTTTCTATTGTTTGAATTTTATTATTAATATTTACGCTCATCTAACACTTGTTTTTTGTACGTCACCATGACGAACTGTCCGGACGCGCGTTGGCTCGTCAGTCTCAACTTCGTCTCTTTCGTGCCTTCCGGGAAGAGCGGAATCCCTTCGCCTAATACGACCGGGGCGATAGCAATCTCATAGCTGTCGATCAAGTCGTGCTCCATCGCCGCCTTGATGACCTCGCCTCCCCCAACGAGCCAGATGTCCCCGTCGACGTCTTGCTTCAATCGTCCGATAAGCTGTTCGATTGGCTCGTCCGTGAATGTGACGTGCTCGGCTTCCCGGTCCGGGCTGCGTGTCAAAATGTAGTTCGGAATCTTGTCATACGGATAACCGTCCGGCTCAAGCACGAGCACTTCCTCGTACGTCTTCCGCCCCATGATGACGGCACCGACCCTCTGAAAGAAGTCGGCGTAGCCGTTGTCCCCCTCCCCCTCGACCGCGAACAACCAATCGAGTTGGTCGTTCGGGCGGGCAATTTTTCCATCTAAACTCGTCGCGATATATAAGACGACGTTTGCCATGATGAATTCCTCCTTGATTCGTGATACATTCAGCTTACTCGACAAACACGACAAAACATGACGGGAATGGATAAAATGAAAAAACGACATCTGCACTTGATTCGATTGTTGAATCGCGGGCAACGGTTCACAGCGGATGAACTCGCTCTTGAGACAGGTGCCTCGGTTCGGACGATTCAACGCGACATGCTGACGCTCGAGGAACTCGGCTATCCGATTTGGAGCGTCCCCGGAACAGGTGGTGGCTATGAGATGTTACCGAATCGGCTCTTGCCCCCGCTCCAGCTCCGAGAACAGGAAGCGGTTGCGCTCTACCTCACCCTCAAATGGATGGAACAGATTCCGGACGTGCCGTTCGGGGACGTGCGGGATACACTGTCCGATTGGTACGTAAACGAGTTGCCCCACGACCTCGAGATGAAAATCGCCCGGCTCGAAAAGAACATCCTTTGGCTCGGAAACAAGACCGTTCCACCGGCCCCATTCACGAAAGACGTGTTTCAAGCGGTCGAGCAACGGCGGAATATCGAGATGACATACGCGACGACGAAAGGATCACGCACGTTCACCGTCGCTCCGGTCGGGATGGCGCTACTCGATCTGAAATGGTACGTGTACGGCCTCTCGGAGTACGGACTGCGCCAATATCGCATCGACCGGATCGAAGCGATGCGCCTACTTGATGAGACGTTCGAAGCGGACGACTTGGCGATGCTCCTCGAGGCGAGTAATGAACGAATCGGTGTGACCGTTCGGCTCACCATCACCCCGCTTGGCCGTCGTCTACTTGAAGACGTATTACCCGATATCGGCGAAAAGAATGAGTGGGACGTACCGGAAGCCGAGCTCCCGTTCTTGTCGCGACAATTGCTAGCGGCCGGGGCGGAAGTCGAGGTCTTAGAGCCGACTGAACTGAGAGAGATGATGCGGGAGCACGCCGAAAGGTTATGGGATATGTATGAATAAAAAATGGGCTCATACCAACAAAGGTTTGAGTCCATTTATGAGTAGTGATAACGGCATTGTAAAATCTCTACATATTGATTCGTAACTCGATAGACGATTCTGTGCTCTGAATCAATTCTACGACTATAGAAACCTTGTAAGTTCCCTTTTAATGCTTCTGGTTTACCAATCCCATTCAAATTTCCGTTTCTTCTAACATCCTCGATTAACAAATTGATTCGCTTCAATTTCTTTTTATCTTCTTTTTGCCAATACAAATAATCTTCCCACCCATTGTCAGTGAAAAATAAAGATTTACTCATTCATTAATTCTCTTTCTGTAGCTTCATTATGTTCAATCTGTTTAATAGATTCTAATAGCCGCTCTGCATTCTTCGGGCTTCTTAACAAATAAATGGTTTCCATTAAGCTCTCGTATTCTTGTTCCGACATAATGACCGCATTTTCACTATTCTTTCGTGAGATGACAATCGCTTCACTATTTTCGTGAACTTGATCTAATACTTTTTTGAAGTTTTTACGTGCATCACTATAGGTAATTGTAGACATTATAACCACTCCTTCCATGTTCCAATTGTACTTTTTTTTGTACAATAAAACAACTGACCGATACTACTTAAATATGAACAAATAAAAAAGGTGTTTTCTAATATGTACTCTTAAAATGAATAAGAAGCTAATTCCTTTGACTCATATTACGAATGTAATTTAATGGTAAAATCGATATGTAGCTATCATAAAAAAGGAGTCTTGTTATGAATTATAAACTATCATTCTCCACGCTATTCATCTCAATCAGTGTCATCTCATTGTTCGCTATCATGGTGTACCTTAACGTCTCGACGCTCGAGCTGAACGAGACGATTGGTTCTGGGCTGTTCTACTTGAAAGGCTATTATGAGGAAGGCAACATGATTGTCACCGAGCAAGGAATCGGCGTCATCACGTTGCCGCTCGCCATCGGTCTCGTCGCTTCGACACTTATCAAAGGTGCTCAATTTTATCGTGCCTCGTCGGTTATGAACTAACCTTCTCATCTCGGACAAAGAGCCCAACCGTAAATCGGTTGAGCTCTTTTTTCAATTCGCTTGGTCCATCTCTTTATGCAGTTTGAGCAACTCATTCTTGTACAAATCCGAGCGTCCTCCAAAGATGGCCTGGATGTTATTTTTCACTTTCACGACCCCGGCTGCCCCGAGTGCCTTCAACTCGTCCTCATCGATTTGGGACACATCTTTCAATTCGACACGGAGACGTGTGAAACAGGCATCGATATCGATGATGTTGTCACGGCCACCGAGCGCCTCTTGAATGGCAAGTCCCGTCGTTTGGATTGATGTCTTTCCTGATTTCTTTTCATTGTAGTCTTTGCGGGTAAACAGTTTCGTCTCTTGTCCCCCTCGGCCCGGCGTCGCCAAGTTCCATTTTTTAATCGCGAACGTGAAGATGCCGTAATAGACGAAGAAGAATCCGGCCCCAACGACGAGGTTCATCCACCAGCGCGGCGTCCCTGGCAACACATTCACCAAGACATAGTCAATCAATCCCGAGTCACCGACCCAGCCGATATGGGCGTCAAGAGCGTACATGAGCGCAAACGACACCCCTGTCAACACACTATGCACGACGTAAAGAAATGGTGCAATGAATAAGAACGTGAACTCGATCGGTTCGGTGATCCCGGTCAAGAACGCCGTCCCTGCCGCTGCGAGCAAGAGGCCACGCACGACGGGACGCTTGTCCGGGTCGGCCTGACGGTACATGGCGAACGCCGCTCCAAGAAGACCGAACATGACGATCGGGAACTTGCCGGCCATAAAGCGTCCGGCCGTCACGTCGACACCTTCTGCGATTTGAGCGAGGAAAATATATTGGTCCCCGCTCACAATCGAACCGTCAACCGTCGCCGTGCCGCCAAGTGACGTCCATAAGAAAGGTGCGTACCAGATGTGATGTAATCCGGTCGGAATCAATAACCGTTCGAGCATTCCGTATAACCCGACGTAAGCCGGATTCGTCGCATCACTCGCGATGACATTCGCCATCGCTGTGAGGCCGGTCTGAATCGGCGGCCAAATGAGCATCATAAAGAAACCGAGCAAGATGGAGAAGAATACCATGACGATACCGACCGAACGATCTCCGGCGAAAAAGCCGAGCATCTCTGGTGGGTTGAACGTGTGGAATTTTTTATACACCCAGACCGCAAGCAAGCCGACCGCGATTCCACCGAGCACACCCGTCTCAAGTGACGGGATACCGAGCAACATGCCGTACTCCCCGCTCTCAGCCGCCATTTCCGGTGTGATCCCAAGGGCAATCGAAATCGTCGTGTTCATGATGACGTAGCCGACGAGTGCGGCAAGTGCCGCAATTCCCGACCCGCCGGACAGACCAACCGCGACGCCAATCGCAAAGATGATTGGCAAGTTGGCGAAGATACTCAACCCGATTTGAAGCATCCCGGCACTGATCGCTTCGACCGTCCCGTTCTGTAAAAACGTCCAACTTTCTGCAAGCGGACCTGTTAGCGCCGCGCCGAGACCAAGTAAAATACCGGCCGCCGGCAAGAGCGCGACTGGTACCATGAGCGCCTTCCCGAATTTTTGAAATACCCCGAACCATTGACTCATTTGATTCACTCTTCATATGTAAGCGTTATCAATTCACAAAACGAACAAAGGGGAATAACTCCCCTTCGTCTTTAGCGTGCGATCGTCTCCCGTTGTTTGAGGGTCGGCCAATAGTTTTCGTTCTCGTTAATCAAATCGTCAAGGATTTGACGGGCGACCGGCGCATCGACGACGGTCCGGTTGAGCGTGAGTGCCTGGAGTGCCTTTTCATAGCTGTTCTCGAAATAGGCGTCGACGACGAGCTGTTCGTAGGCGAGCTGTCCTTCAATCATCCCTTTGTAGAAGCGAGGAATGTGTCCGAGAGCGAACGGCTTCGGTCCACGGTTCGTGAGCATCGCCGGCACTTCGACCATCGCATCATCCGGCAAGTTAGCGATGATGCCGTCGTTCTTCACCATGACGATGAAGATGTCGCCATTGTTGTAAGCGAGTGACGCTGCGACGCGAATCATGTAGCAACCGTGGATGTCGACTTCAAGATGCACGTTCTCTAGCGAGTCGTCAGCGATGATTTGATCGCACGTCGAGAAGACACGTTGTTGGCGGCCGTTGATGACTTGACGGGCCCGCGTGTTCTCTACGTCTTCCTTCTCCGCCATGTCGAACGGATACAAATAATACTGAAGGTACGTGTTCGGCAAGTATTCCGGGAAGTCGGTGAGCATCTTCTCGACTTGCTTGAACGTCTTGATCCAAGATGGGTCGTTTGCGATCTCTGAGTCTTCTGGGATAAACCCGTCCTCTAAGATGGTGCGCTTGATGTCTTCCGTCAATTCGTTGCCTTCTTTGTCATAGATGCCTGTGAACCAACCGAAGTGGTTGAGGCCGAAGTATTCCGGCACGAGATCCCAAATTTCTTTGCCAAGAATCTTCGCGTAGCTCACCATGATTGCGGCCGGCATGTCACAGATATTCAAAATCTTTTTGTCATTCGGGTAGGCACGCTTCAACGCCTCGGCGACGATTGCGGCCGGGTTCGTATAATTTAAGATCCAACCGTCCGGTGAGCCTTGGCGGATGTCTGCGACGAGATCAATCATGTCCCCAATCGACCGCATCCCGTACGACATCCCACCCGGTCCACACGTCTCTTGTCCAACCACGCCGTGACGGAGCGGAATCTGTTCATCTTTCTCGCGCATCTCCAGGCCGCCCGTTCGAATTTGAACGAAGAAGAAGTCCTTGTCGCGGAAGGCGTATTCTTTGTCCGTCGTATACTCGAACAGCTCGAGCTCTGGGTAATGCTCACGCAAGATGATTTCAGTCGCTTTGGCGACACGCTCCTGGCGCTCACCATCCGTATCGTAAAACGTGATTGAACGTAGTGGGAAGTGAGCCTTCTCTTCGATCAAGCTCATAATCATACCGATTGTGTACGTGCTGCCGCCACCGACGACGACGAGGCGTTGTCCTTGTTTCATGTGTGCGTTCCCCTTTCGAATACATATCTTATTGATTACAATACAAATTTAATACATATTATTTTAAACGTCAACACTATTTTTGAAAACGTTTTGCTTTGTGTATACTAGAAGTATGAATTCAGGTCGAAATCGGAGGGTCAGTCATGAAAGCAAAATCACCGCTCTACCAACAAGTCGCCCACAAAATGCGCACGTTTATCGAGTCCGGCACGTGGGCGCCCGGTGAGGCGATTCCGACCGAGGCTCAACTCGTCGAAGAGTTCAGTGTCAGTCGAGTGACTGTCCGGCAGGCGGTCAAATTGCTCCAAGAGGAAGGTCTCTTATGGAAACGACAGGGCAGCGGCACATACGTCCAGTCCGAAAAGATTGAACACAACATGTACGAATTAAAAAGCTTCACGGAAGACATGAAACGAGAAGGGAAAGAAGTGACGAACAAAGTACTCACCTTCACGTTGCAGCCACCGAGTGAGAAAGTGCGAGAGGCACTCGAACTCGAAGATGGCGAGCTCGTCTTCTACGTGAGGCGCCAACGATTCGCAGACGGCGAACCGCTCATCGTCGAGGACACATACTTGCCGCTAAAGCTGTTCCCCGACTTGACGTACGAAGTGATGTCGCAATCGAAGTACGCCTATATCGAAGAAGTCAAACAGTTCAAGATTGCGGACAGCGTCCAAGAGTTCATCCCGGTGCTTCCGACAAAAGAGATTGCCGAGATGCTCGGAGTGAGTGAACGAACGCCCGTACTCAAAGTCGAACTCTATTCGTTTCTTATGGATGGCAGTCGGTTTGAGTTCACTGAGACGTATTTCAAGAGTGAAGAATACCGCTTCATCATCCGCGCTGGACGAAGGCATTAAAAAAGAACCTGTGAATCACTTGATTCACAGGTTCTTCGTCAGTTAATGACGAGCGACAACTTCTAATTGACGTATTCGCTGAGCCCATCCAAAAAGGCGTTCAGTTCTTGGTTCGACGGGAATCGGCACTCCAGGACGTAACAGCCGTCCCCGCTCACCTTGTAGTTATTGCGGACGTGCGGACCGTGAGTACAGTTTGATATGACCAAGACGAGCCAAGCGCATCAGCCAAAAGTCATCCCTGTCAAACAAAGGATTTTTTGTTTTAATCAGGAGTCGTCGATCGGAGCACCCTACCTTCTCCTCGGCATCCTGTGTAAACTTAATATACGCTTAACAGGAGGTAAAATATCTAGTGAAACTAATGACAACCCGCTGCCTCATCCGACCGTTCGAGCAACGTGACATCGAACCGTTCATGACATATCGCAACGACTTGGAATGGATGCAACACCAATCCTTCAAAGGATTGACTTACGAAGAATATGAACGCTCTTTACTCGGCAACCCTTCCATTACTCAAGGCATGCAACTCGCCATCATCAATCAGGAAACGAATGAATTGATTGGCGATTTGTATGTGCAACAAGACGGGACGACGTATTGGATCGGCTATACGATTTCACCCCGACACGCGCGCCAAGGCTATGCGTCCGAGGTCGTATCCGGATTGATTCGTCATTTGTCCGACCAAGGGGCCGAGACAATCAAAGCCTGTGCACTTACAACGAACGAGGCGTCAATCGCCCTCTTAAAAAAGTTGAACTTTGAGTACCTTGTGACTGAGGACGACGAACAGATTTATGCATTTGATGTAGCGAAATGAACCGACTCACACCCCCGTCCCTGATTTTCAATTTCAGGGGCATTTTTTTGCTTCATCTTTGACTCCTTTTTATGGTAATCTATGCTTCATACCGATATCATGTCACCTGTTTTGTTGCCTCGAGGGAGTTTTGATAGGATGAAGAAACGTGTCATTTTGCTCATGTCTATTTTTTTGTTAATCAGCTCCCTGTCACAGGCGGCGATTCCGAAACCGAAAGCCTATAACGACCGCAGCCTCATCTATTTGACACTCGATGACGGGCCGAACCGAAAGACCGGAGCGCTGCTTGACGTCTTGAAGAAGCATCGGGTCAAAGCGACCTTCTTCATCCTCGGGAAAAATATCAAGGGAAATGAGCATCTCATCCGACGCATCGTCGCCGAAGGCCATCTCATCGCCTTGCATGGGATGACACATGTGCGTGAGGAGTTTTATGAGTCGCCGATGACGGCCGTGCGTCAAATGAAGGACGTGCAACGCCTCATCTACGAAATGACGGGGATTCATACAAACATGGCCCGCACGATTTATGGTAGTGACGCCGGGATGACGCCGGCGCACTGGCAAGCGATGGACGAGGCCGGTTTCGAGATTTGGGACTGGAACGTCGGCAGTCTCGACCATATCTATAAGAAAGACAACGCGCCAATCGAGCAGCGTGTGTTCAACCGGCTCGAGGCGAACTATGAGATGAATATCGCCTCGATCATATTGGCACACGATCACTCGATGACACCGCAAGCGCTCGATACGATTATCCGTTATGCGAAAGAACGCGACTATGAGTTCCGGACGTTAGAAGGGGTGCACCCCGCGTACAACTTTTTCAACCCGTGGGAACCGAATGAATGACACATGCTGAGTCCATCTGGGCTCAGCTTTTTGTTGCTCGAAACTTTACTTTCTTGAGGCCGTATACAATAGGAACAACCAGCAAAGGTGGAACCTACATGCAACTCAACGTCCGAACGTTTCCTAAATCATTTCTCGATGGTCAATTCGATTCAATCTATAACCAGACGACCGACTCATTCAAACAACAGACCTCGCTCGACACGTTCTACCGGCTCGCCACTTCATTCAATGAAGGTGTTCGCCGCTATCGGGTCGTGAATGACATGAAATTGAATGGAAGCCGTCATCTCGTCTGGATAGATGACCGGAAGGAACGCGTGCTCAGTGTCATGTTCAATCAGGACGACCTCATCGAGGAACTACTCATGACGCCACATCAACCCGATTCGAGGGGCGACCGTCGCTTCACGAAACATACATACCACCTCCCGTTCACGGATGACTGGCTCGTCGTATCAGGCGGTACACATCCTGGTGAAAATCGGCATTATCCGGAACGCGCGCAACGATACGCCTACGATTTCATTAAAGTGAACAACAACTGGTCATACAACAAGACAAAGTCCGGGAACCACTCGTTTTATGCGTTCGGGGAACGCGTCATCACACCGTTGGATGGGACGGTTGTGGTGGTTGTCGATGATGTACCGGACGTTCCAGATTCGAGTCGCCCTTTCGGCAATCACGTCATCTTGGAGCACGCCGGCGGGGAGTATAGTCTCCTCGCCCACCTCGAGGATGGCTCAATCGCCGTCAACGTCGTGGACCATGTCAAGACACGCCAATTGATTGGTCGTTGTGGCAACTCGGGTAATTCGTCTGAACCGCACCTTCACTTCCAAGTGATGGACAGTCCCGACTTGGCATCCGCCACCTCACTTCGGATTCGTCTAAAAGGAAGAAAGAAGCCGGTCCGTGGTCAAATCGTCAGACCGAAACCATCCAACTTACCGAATCGCACGGACTTAGCCGCTGACTTTTTATTCGAACTCGCGCTCGCCGTTCCGCGACTCTTGTTTAATTTTTGGCGGTAATCGTTAGCTACAAAAAATGTCCCCGCATCGATGGATGTGGGGACATTGCTGTTACATTTCGAGTTCTGTGAACGCGAGCGGGACGAGCTCTTCAAGCGTCACTTCTTTCACGTCGGCGTTGCCGTTCGTGAGCAACACTTTGAAGTCCGGGTCGCCGAACTCGACGAGCACTTGGCGGCAGATACTGCATGGCGGCAAGAAGTCGACCGTGTCGCCTGACACCGCGACGGCTTCGAAGTCCCCTTTTTTATACCCTTGCGCGACCGCTGTGAAGATGGCCGTACGCTCGGCACAGTTCGTCGCACCGAACGAGACGTTCTCGACGTTGACACCGTCGATGACCGTACCGTCCTTCATGAGAAGCGCTGCTCCGACGCGGAAGTTCGAATACGGCGAGTAGGCGTTCTCTTTCACTTGGCGGGCACGCTCGACTAATTGTTGTTGGTTCATGGGATCATTGTCCTCTCTGACTCGAAATGAACTGATGCCAGTTCCCGGCCTCTCTTTTTTGGGCAGGATTTTTAGCATACACCTCATGCGATAGAGAAGTCAATGAATTTTTGAAAGCGGTCACACTGTTGTGTCAGTTTTGAAACGTCAGCTCGACCGTCCCGCTCCCGAGTAGCGGTGCAAGCGTGGAGAAGTCCTCGACCCGACCGATGCGCGTATACGCATAGCTCGTCTCGACGTTTTTATAAAACAAGACGAGACAGTCATCCCCATACAGCATGACATCCCCAGCCCGAATCGAGCTGACACGTTCCGGGTTCGTCGGGAACGGTTCGTCGAAATAGAAATACTTCTCGTTCTGATGCAAGTCCTGCATCGACAACGTGAGTGGCAGACGGGCTTGAAGCGCTTCGGCTGTCGGGTTGGTTTCGAAACGTATTGAGACGTTTAGTTCTTCCACTTGTGACGTCACTCCTTCCTGATTCTCCGGCTTCCTCACCGTGTCGTCCCCACACCCAGCGAGAAACAACATGGAAGCGACCAATCCGAGGCGGATGACGTTCATGACGTCTGAACGATACGGGCCGGTGTCCCGGCGACCGTCACGTTGTCCGGGACGTCTTTTGTCACCGTCGCGTCAGCTGCGACGATGGCGTTCTCGCCGATGGTGACACCCGGCAAAATCGTCGCCCCGGCCCCAATCCAGGCGTTACGTTTCACGCGAATCGGCTTCGTGATCAAGCCGCGCCGTTCGGTCGGGTCGGTCGGATGATTGACCGTCAGCAACTTGGCGAACGGGCCGATCAAGACGTGGTCCTCGATGTCGATGCCGCCGAGATCGGTGAACATGACACCGCGGTTGATGAAGATGTCTGTCCCGAGCGTGATGTGTTTCCCGAAATCGGTATAGAGCGGCGGCAGCACCGTGACCGAGTCCGCGACGTCTTGCCCGAGCAGCTCCGAGAGCGTCCGCTGGAACTCGTCTTTCGGCAAGTACTGATAATTCAGGCGCATGAGTATCGGCTCGATGGCTCGTTGAATGTGATGAATCTCTTCAAAGACGGCTTCACCCGCAGCGATCGTTCGGCCAGACACGCGTTCTCTCAATCCGCTACCCATCATCACACCTGTTGTTTCGTCGGACGGATGATGAGGTTGCTGACAGAGACCCGGTCCGGCGTATCGATGGCATAGACGACCGCTTCAGCCACGTCCTCACTCGTCAATCCCCACTCGGTTTGCGCCTCATGGAGCGCCTGGGCGGCTTGTTTGTCGCTGATCGTGTTGTACAGCTCGGTCTGGACGGCTCCCGGCGAGATAATCGACGATTTGACGTTGTTCTCGCGCTGTTCTTGGCGCAAGCCTTCCATGATGGCGCGGACCGCGAACTTCGTCCCGCAGTAGACGGCCGACTCCGGATAGACAACGTGGCCGGCCACCGAATCGGTCGCGATGATATGACCCGACTGTTGACGTTCCATGATTGGAAGCACGGCGGCAATCCCGTTCAACACCCCGGTCACGTTCACATCGAGCATGGCCTGCCATTCGTCACGGCGCCCGTCGACGAGCGGCGCGGTCGGCATGATGCCAGCGTTATTGAACAAGACATCGATGGTCCCGAACGTGTCGAGTGCCGTCTTCACCACCGCGTCGACAGCTGCGTAGTCCGTGACATCGGCTTGCTGGATGACGATGTCAGCCTCGGGATGCTTCGCTTGGATGGCTTCCAACCGGTCGAGACGACGGGCGGCGAGCACGAGTTTCGCGCCCCGTTCGGCCAATAGATGGGCCGTCGCTTCGCCGATCCCGCTCGACGCCCCCATGATGATGACAACTTTGTTGATGGTCATAATCCATTCCTCCTTTGAATGACTCTAGTATAGGAACGGACAAGCGTCATGTCTAATGCTACTATTTGATTAAGAACCATAACGAAAACGCATGGAGGGATGACATGGAGCTACAACAACTACGGTACTTCCTCGCCGTCGCGAGCGAAAAGAACATCACGCGCGCGGCCGAACATTTACGACTGTCGCAACCCGCACTGTCCCGGCAAATCCATCAGCTCGAGGACAGTCTCGGCGGACCGTTGTTCGAGCGGAGCCAAGGCGGCGTCACGCTGACGGAACGAGGCTACTATTTGGCCGAACACGCCAAAGAGATGGTCCGTCTGGCCGATAAGATCTCCATCAACTTGAACACGGCGACACCCGTCAGCGGAGAACTGTACATCGGCGGTGGCGAGACGGAGACGCTCACCTCGGTCGTCGAGACGTTCCGACAGATGAAACAGCTTCATCCCGACGTCAAGTTACGCCTGTATAGCGGCAACGGGGACGACGTCATCGACAAGTTGGACCGGGGCATCCTCGACTTCGGGGTCGTCATCGAACCGATCAATCTGGCCACGTACGCCTCCCGCGAGCTCCCTCATGTCGACCGTTGGGGTATCTTGACCCGCCGTGACAGTCCAGTCGGACAAAAGAATGCCATCGAGACCGGGGATCTTCTCGACTTGCCGCTCATTTTGTCAGAGCAATCGCTCGTCGACCGGCATTTGTCGGCCCGGCTCGGCGTCGATTTGACTGAAACGGACGTCGTCGCGACGTACAACCTGCTCTATAACGCCTCGCTCCTCGTCCGGGAAGGCATCGGCCACGCGCTCTGCCTCGACGGGATCATCAACACGCAAGGGACCGAGTTGGTGTTCGTCCCGCTCCATCCCCCGCTCACGTCTTCCGTCCATTTGATTTGGAAGAGCGGGAGTCGCCTGTCGAACGTCGCCTCAACATTTTTAGAGCTGTTCGATGAACGGGAAACGGCCACCTAAACACGGCGGCCGGAATCGAGGCGCAATATGTGCGCCAACTGCTCGTTCATCTCGTCCGGGGTGGCCGCGAAGTCGCGTTCGGCCCAATGGATGATCATCCCGACGATGGCGTTCGCTTGATACGAACAGAACAACGCATGGTCAATCTCGTCTTGCTTGTGCGCCGCCGTGTCGCGGAGGAGCAACTTGCGCACTTCGTCGAACAACATGTAATAGTACGCGAGCGGTACGTTTTTCGAGAAGACGATGCGATAGAAGTCGACGTACGTCTGGACGTGGTGAAAGATGCGGATCGTCGACGGTTCGAGTTCACGCGGATTGAGCAGCTTCACATGTCGATACGGCTCCTCATACGACTTGGCGAGGTCGGCCGTGATTTCTTGGAAATACTCCTCGAATACGTCCTCGACCCGTGCGTAATGCAGATAAAACGTGCCCCGATTGACATTTGCCACACGACAAAGTGCTGAAATCGTCACTTGTTCGAGCGAATGATTCTTCAATAATTCGACGAGCGCCTCATGGAGCGCTCGCTTTGTTTTGACGACACGCAAGTCCGGCTTCATAGTTTGCACATTCCCCTCAACAGTTATGGCTGGAAGTGTTGATTATTCAACAGAACGTCTCTTTTTTGATGATTGTAAGCGCTTTCTAACATTCATTATAATAGTTATTGAACACATGTTCAATTAAAGGAGGAGACAGTCATGCGGTTATCGGGGAAAGTGGCGATTGTCACAGGTGCAGCATCAGGAATGGGAAAAGCGATCGCGGAGCTTTACGCGAAAGAAGGAGCTCGCGTCGTCGTCTCGGATATGAATCTCGACGGGGCGCAGGCGGTCGTCGAAGGAATCTCAGGCGAAGCGTTCGCCATCCAGACGGACGTCACGTCTGAAGAGGCGTTGCAGCAGTTGTTCGATGAGACGGTGAAGACGTTCGGTCAAGTCGACATCCTCGTCAACAACGCCGGCATTATGGACGGGATGGAACCGGTCGGTGAGATCTCGAACGAGCGCTGGGAGAAAATCTTTGCTGTCAACACGGTGTCGGTCATGAAATCGATGCGGATTGCCGTCGACTTGTTCACGAAGCAAGGTCACGGCGTCATCGTCAACAATATCTCGGCCGGCGGCTTGTACGGCGCTCGGGCCGGCGCGGCCTATACGGCGTCAAAACACGCCGTCGTCGGATTGACGAAGAACACGGCGTTCATGTACGCCGACCAAAACATCCGTTGTAACGGAATCGCACCGGGCGCGGTCGCGACGAACATCGGCTCGACGATGACGAACATGAGTCAGGCCGGGTTCGGTCGCCAGCAACTTGGGATGGCCATCAACCCACGCATCGGACAACCAGAAGAGATTGCTCAGCTCGCCCTCTTCCTCGGCTCGGACGAATCGAGTTTCATCAATGGTCAAGTCGTCGCCATCGACGGCGGTTGGACCGCGTACTAAACCAAAAAATGAGCCACATCCAAACGCGGGATGTGGCTCATTTCTCGTTATAGCTCCCCTCTCCGGTTCATCCGGATTAAGAGATAAATCAAATACGGCGCTCCGACCATGCCGGTGATGACACCGACCGGGTAGCGGGCCGTGAAGGCGAACTGACCGATGAGATCGGCTGCGAGTACCAAGATGACCCCGACGAGTGCCGCCGGGATGATCGTCGAACGCCCGTCCCCGACGAGCCGCTTCGCAATCGGTGCCGCCAGGAACGCGACGAACGCGATCGGTCCGGTCGTCGCCGTCGCGAGCGCCAGCATGAGCACCGAGGCGACAATGAGCAGGACGCGCGTCTGGTTCGTCTTGACGCCGAGCGACGTCGCCGTCATCTCCCCGAGCTCTAAAATCTGGAGCTGTCGACTGAGCCGGAGGATGACCGGCAGACAGAACGCAACCGCAATCATGAGCGGCGGGAGCGTCTCCATCTTCACCCCGTTCAAGCTACCGCTCAACCAGCGCATCGCCGTCCCGACATCGTTTTGGCGGCTGATGAGCAGCAGATAGTTGATGACCGCCGTCAGCATCGCCTGAATCCCGATGCCGACTAAGACGAGCCGGCCGATTGAGAAGGCGGCGCCTTTCGACAAGAAGTAGATGGCGAGGACGGTCAACAGCCCGCCGATGATCGAGATGATGGAGACGAACGTATCGCTCGCCTGCAAGACGACGATGCCGAACACGGCCGCCGCACTCGAACCGGTCGTGATGCCGATGACGTTCGGGTTGGCGAGCGGGTTGCGGAGCATCGTCTGGAACACCGTCCCGGCGATGCCGAACGCAAGTCCGGCGAAGACGCCGGCGAGCATGCGCGGCAGACGGATCGTGCCGACTGCGAACGAGGCGCCCGGTACTTGTTCCCCGAACAAGACACGGATGACGTCCGTGACCGGGTAAATTGTGTTGCCGAGCATGAGCATCGTCGCGCTCAACGTAAGGGCGAGCGCGAACAAAATGAGCGTCACGAAGACGGTCCGTTGCCGGCGCTTGCGACTGTTATGGATAATCGGTTGAATGGATTGGTTCATACGCCACGCACCTTCACTTTCATCGTCAAGGCAATCAAAATCGGGGCCCCGACGAACGCCGTGACGATGCCGACTTCGAGTTCTCCCGGACTGCCGAGCAGACGCCCGGCCACATCGGCGAACGTCAATAAAATCGCGCCGGTCAGTGCCGACATCGGGATGATATACCGTTCATCTGCCCCGATGACCAAGCGGACGAGGTGCGGCGCGAGTAGACCGATAAAACCAATAGGTCCGGCCAGTGCCGTCGCCGCCCCGCACAAGATGACACCTGCGAACGAGGCGATCAGTTTCAACGTGCCGATGCGGACACCGAGACCTGTGGCGAGTTCTTCCCCGAGCGCCAAGATGTTGAGGGACGGTGCCGCCAAGATGGCGATGACGATGCCGCCGATAAAGAACGGCAGGAACGTCATAATCGAGTCCATCGTCCCGGCCCCGACGCTACCGACTTGCCAGAACCGGAACTGGTCCATGACGTTCGAGCGTGGAATCATGATGGCCATGACGAGTGACGACAACGCCGCACTCGTCGCCGCACCGGCCAAGACGAGCTTGAGCGGCGTCGAACCGCCCCGCCCGAGCGACCCGATGCCGAACACGAACGCCGCGGTTAAGAGCGCCCCGACGAGTGCGAACCAAATATAGTCGCCCGCGGTCGAGATGTTGAAGAAGGCGATTCCGACGACGACGAACAGCGCCGCCCCCGTGTTGACCCCGAGAATGCTTGGGTCGGCGATCGGGTTACGTGTCACCGACTGCATGAGCGCGCCCGAGACACCGAGTGCCGCCCCGCACATGAAACTGAACACCGTCCGAACGACCCGCTGCCGGACGATGTCCGCTTCATACGACTGAACAGCCGGACGGAATAAACCGTCAAGCAGTTCATCCCATCCGATTGTCCGTGAGCCGAAAGCAAGCGAAGCGAGCATACAGACGACGAGCAGGACGAGCGACCCTACGAGGAGGAGCCCGAACCGTTTCGGCGTGTGTAACTTCTTCGGCATATTCATTTGATTACTCGACTTTCGCGAGTGCTTCTGACACGAGTTTCACGTAGTCGTCAATCGTATATTCGATTGAGAGTGGTGATGGTGTCCCAGCAGCCGCGAGCGGCGTGTTGTCTTCGATCATGACGACCGAACCGCGTTTGATGGCCGGCACTTTGCTGTAGAGCGGGTCAGCTTGAAGTGCTTTCAACGTCTCTTCGTTCCCGTAGGCGACGAAGATGTCGACGTCGTTCAAGATGTCAGCGTTCTCTGAGCTGAGCTCGAGGTAGAAACTGTTCTCATCTTTGATTTGGCTCGTGATGTTCTCCGGGTACTCCATTCCGAGCTCTTCGATGAAGGCACCACGCGGGTCACCTGTCGTGTAGATATAGAACTTCGACAGGTCGTCTGGGCTGAGCGCGACGAATGCCGCTTTCTTCCCTTTCATCTCCGGTACTTCGGCTGCCTTGTCAGCGATGAGTTTCTCTGTGTCTTCAATCAACTGTTTGCCTTCTTCTTCCATGCCCATGGCCATTGAGTCGTAACGAACCGTGTCCTGCCATGATGACACCCAAGGCGTCTCTTGGTATGCGACGACCGGTGCGATTTCTGTCAACGTGTCGTAATCTTCTTGCGTGATGCCTGAGTAGGCGGCAAGAATGACGTCCGGCTGTGAATCAGCGATCGCTTCGAAGTCGAGACCGTCCGTATCTTGATAGATGTTCGGGTTTTCTTCACCGAGATCTTTCAACTTGTCAGCCGTCCACGGCAACATGCCGCTGCCGTCTTGGACTCCGTAGTTCGCAGCCGAGAAACCGACTGGTACGACATCAAGCGCGAGCGCGACGTCTTGGTTCGACCAACCGACCGTTGCGACGCGTTCCGGCTTCTTGTCGATGACCGTCTCGCCTAACGCGTGTTTGATGGTAATCGGATAGCCTTCTGCCGTTTCGGCAGACTCATCTGTCGTGGCTGCATCTTCATTGTTCGCGCCGCATCCTGCGAGCACGAGCACGAAGGCAGACATGATGATGAACATATGTAGCAATTTCTTGTAGCTGTTCATGTCCTAGTCCCCTTTTTCTGTATGACAACGTTTTACGCCGACATTGATAATCATTATCAGTTATGAGTATAGGATGAATCGAGTAGCGCTGTCAATCTGAACTTCAAGATATCTTTCGGAAAATAGAAACAGCCCGCCTTTCTCAACTGGTGAGACGCGGGCTTTCGTCATAACGTTTGATTGGCCAAGTTGATCAGTTGTTGGACCGGTAAGCGGGTCTCGTCGTCAAGTTCGATGGAGTTGCCATCGATGTAGTAGATGATTCGGGCAGTGAATCCGTTTTTGTTGATCCACCATAACCCTTGGGACGTCGATTCCGCCTCATCATAGAAAGCAGATGTCCCGTCCGCAAGTACATATTGGTCTCCGTATGACGAAATATCTTCCATGTCATCAGGTTCATCGACGACTTTATGGACGATGTAGCGCAACTCCTGTGTCGTCTCCTCGTTCACATAGTGAAACACGAATTGATGCATGTGGTGCGGTTTTGCGATATCAATCTCACTATAGCGCCGAGTGATTTCAAAAGGAAACGCAATCGGTTCTTCAAACGCGTGTTCAATCGGTGGATTCGGTGGGTCTGGCCAATCCGTCGCCAGTTCAACCAAAGCCAAAATCACAATTAGCCAACCTAGCAACCTCATCAACCGTTTCTTGTTCATCTGTCTTCGCTCGCTTCATCATTGAATTTGATTCCACGATTGATGATACGCCTCACTGCTTCCCTTGGGTAGACGAGAATCGAACGTCCGGTCAATGAATCGAAATTATCGTTGCCTACGCATCACATCCGCGATCGGACACCCTTCCCGCTCGAGCTCCGAGACGATACGTGTATAATCCATTTCGTTTCGATTCTGACTCAGCTTGAACGCCGCCTGCATGTCCGAAATGTCGATGCGGAACCCGACGACGCCATATTTCTGCTGCTGCACCGGCTCGGACAGTTCCTCCCAGACGACGGCGTGCTCCCGGTCCCCTTCATGGTCTTGAAGCAGTCCGGCCAAGTCTTCATCGAGTTGGTCCGCATTTAAAATGGTGGCCTGTCCGTATGCATGGACGGCCTGATAGTTCCACGTCGATACGTCCTCATGTCCGTACCACGACGCCGACACATAGGCATCCGGACCTTGGACGATCAAGAGGACGGTCTGGTCTTCAATCGTTTGCCACTGTGGATTGTTTTTGGCGATGTGTGTGGTGAACCAGACGCGGCCCTCTTCCTCATGGAAACGGAGTGGCACGTGCGTCGCGATCGGTTTTTGGCCATCATACGTGACGATGGTGCCGAACGGATGCGCCTTCAAGAAATCGTGCACTTCTCTCGGATCGTTCACGGCGTAAAGTTTTGGGACGTACATCGTATTCCTCCTGTCTGGTTCGTTGATCAACTGACTGGCCCTCCCGTATAATTCATGCCAACTAGGGTAAAGAGTAGATGACGCGATTCAACTAAGGAGGGATCTCTATGAAACCGACGATTAAAGCATTCGTGTTCGATGTATATGGGACCTTGTTCGACGTCCATTCCGTCAAGACGGCGTGTGACGAACAGTTCCCCGGAAAAGGTGACCAAATCAGCCAGGCGTGGCGGACGAAACAGCTCGACTACTTCTTTACCCGCCACATCATGGGGCGCTACGAGGACTTCTCCGTCGTCACGCGCGACGCGCTCCGGTATGCATTGTCAGCGGCCGAAGTGACGTGGACGATCGAGACGGAGGACGCATTGATTGCCACTTACGCCGACCTGTCGCCATATGAAGAGGTTGAAGACGTCTTGCACCAACTTCATCATAAACAGACCATCGTTCTCTCGAACGGGACGGACGCGATGCTCGCGGAACTCATCCAAAACGCCGGTTTCACCGACCTGTTCGACGAACTCGTCAGCATCGACGGCATCAAACAAGCCAAGCCGTCACCGGCCGCCTACATGCACTGGTTCAAGAACAGCGGGTTGAAGCGGGACGAGGTGCTGTTCCTGTCCTCGAACGGTTGGGACATTGCCGGTGCGAAGAACTTCGGATTCCATACCGCCTGGATCAACCGCGACGGCAAACCGGTCGATATGCCCGACCTGGCCCCTGACGCCGTCTACGAGGACTTGTCAGGCATACTGGAATGGGTCACGGACGAAGCGGCTTGGCCATAATCAAATCGACTTGAGCGTCGTCACCCATATAAAACGTGTGCGCCCCGGTCTGAACGAAGCCGTGCTTTCGGTAAAAGGCGAGTGCCTTATGGTTATGTTCCCACACACCGAGCCAGATTTCACGCTTATTCAGCTCGTTCGCGCATGTGATGGCCTGGGCGTACAACGCCTTGCCGACGCCACTACCTTGGAACTTCCGTCGCACATAAATCCGTTCGAGTTCGAACGCCTCTTCGCCCATGGCCTCGGTCTGGGCGTTGTTGGCGTTCACTTTTAAGTAACCAGCCACTTCCCCGTCGAGTATGGCGAAGAAGAACTGTGAGTCCGGATTCGAAAGCTCTTTTTTAAGTTGCGCTACGTTATACGCCCGCTCGAGATACGCGGCCAGATGCGCCGGGTCATTCTCGGCTTCGAACGTTTCCGTGAACGTCTCGATGCTGATGGTGCGAAGTGCGTCAACGTCTTCGATTGTACAAGCTTTGATGGTGATCATGATTATTCCCCCTAGTAGTCTCGTTTCTTCCCTTTTTTCACGGCATCCCAGTCCCCTTCGATATTGTGGCGGACCCGCTTCAACAGCCGAAGCAGCTGCTCGGCTTCCTGGTCGCTCAGCCCGGCGAGCGCGACATCCGTCGAATGCTCATGCTCGCGGATGATGACCGGGTACAGCGCCTTGCCCCGTTCAGTCGGGACGAGCCGCTTGATTTTCTTGTTGTGCGGGTCGTCCTGCTTCGTGATTAACCCGTTCGTCTCCAACTTTTGAACCGCCCGCGCCGCCGTCGTCCGATCGACTTTGATCAATTCGGCGAGCTTTTCTTGAATGATGCCCGGCTCCTCACAAATCCGGACCAAATATAAATATTGCCCTTTCGTCAGCTCGAGCTCTTTGAACTCGATATTGCTGATTGAGTCGAGGGAACGGGCAATCATCCCGATTTCACGCAACTGGTCTCTCATACAATCCTCCTGATTGTTGTATTTACAATACGTTACGTTCAGTATAATCCATTTAGTTGCATTTGCAACAAAAAGTATTTTGGATATGGGCTTTGATTATGTGAGAAAATGAAGGTATCATTCCACGAAACGAGGGGATTTCATGGCACACCGTATTTACACGACGAGCTTTGCGAGCGTCTATCCGCTTTACGTCGCGAAAGCCGAACGGAAAGGCCGGACGAAAGACGAAGTCGATACGATTATTCGCTGGTTGACCGGTTATGACGAGTCTGGGCTCGAGCGCCAACTCGCTGCCGAGGTCGATTTTGACACGTTCTTTGCCACGGCACCCAAGATGAACGAAGACCGCGCCTTGATCAAAGGCGTCGTCTGCGGCGTCCGCGTCGAGAATGTCGAGGAGCCGCTCATGCGCGAAATCCGTTACTTGGACAAACTCGTCGATGAACTGGCCAAAGGCAAGGCGATGGCGAAGATTTTACGAGGAGGCGAACAGTAATGGACTATACGACACTCGTCGACGACAAGCGGCTCGACGCTTTCATCCGTTTAATTGACGTCATCGATGCGAACTTACCGGCCGGGTTCGAGAAGACGACCGACGGGAACGGCATCCATTATGTCGTCCCGCTATCGACGTATCCGTCCGGGTATCACGTCACGCCGGGCACCCCGCTCCCGTTCTTGAGCGTCATCGCCCAGAAGAACCATGTCGCCGTGTATCATATGGGCGTCTATAGCGACCCGGAACTGCTCCGCTGGTTCGAGGAGTCATACGCCGCCCAAGTGCCGACGAAATTGAACATGGGCAAGAGCTGTATCCGCTTCAAAAACGTGAAGCATATCCCATATGAGTTGATGGGTGAATTCGTCTCGAAGATGACACCAGAACAATGGATTGCTGCGTACGAGTTACGTTAAAAAAGGCAGGTCGATTGTCGACCTGCCTGTTTGGCATTCCTTATTTTCCCCGCTTCCCCCATAGTCGGAAACGGATTGAGTCCGTCCTCATTGCGGCCTTGCCAGATATACTGCTACAACTAGGAGAGCTACCCCTAAGACAATCAACAATTTGTAAAACATGTTTTGTTTTCTACGAACCACACCAATCACGGTAAAGAAGATACCGAATAGGAAGGACAAGACCATTGCGATGAATCCCATTTTATTCGCTCCTTTTCAGCTTAATGATTCGCTCGTGACGATTGGCCACGTCCAAATCATGTGTCACGGTAATCACTGTCGTATTGAACTCGCGATTCATCTCAAACAACAAATCGATGATGCGCTCTTTGTTTTCCGGGTCTAGTGACGCAGTCGGCTCATCGGATAAAATGATTTGGGGATTCATAATGACAGCCCTCGCAAAAACAGCTCGCGACCGTTGTCCGCCCGAACATTCCAACGGTTTCTTCTTCAAAATGGACTCGATTCCAATCTTACTCACAATCCGCTTGAAGTGTTCCTGGGCGCGTGGGTCTTTTTCAAGATTGGCATACATGAGCGGTAACTTAATATTGTCCTCGATGGTCAGCGAATCAATGAGTGCCGATTCCTGAAGCACGAATCCAATCTTTTGATTGCGCCATTTCGCTAATGTATCCCGTGACAGCCCCTGAACAGATGAATCAAATAGCTCATAGCTCCCTTGGTAACGTGTATCCAGCAACCCGATTATATTGAGCAACGAGGTCTTCCCTACGCCAGACTCCCCTATAATCGAGAGCTTTTCCCCCGGTTGAACCTCTAATTCAAAATCATGCAGGATGGAAAATCCTTTCTTATCGAACGCTTTTTTCTGAATTTCTAACTTGATGATGCTACTCATTGCAAAACCCCCACCGAGATTGGAATACCCTTGATTTTTTTGAGCGCCAGTTCCACAATCATCACCCCTATGATCACGTCAATCAATAGAACACCTAAGAAAGCGATCCAATCCATACTGATTAAGCCAAATACCCCATACGTGGCAAAAATCGAATCTTTCCTCATCCAAAAACCGTATCGATTGAAGGCGGTGATTGCGAATAAGATGACGAGGTTGATCGAGAACAAAATCGCAAAGTAGCTATAAAAAATGGTTCTCAGTTTGGAGTAACTTAATCCCACTAATAAATTGACCGTAAAATCTTTAATCATGAGCCGAACACTGATTAATGTATTCCAAGTCGCCAGACACACAATGACGATGAGTAACACGAGCGTAATCGCACTAATCATCTTCAAAGAGCTTACATAATAATCTTCAAAGTAATTAAAGTTTTCTTGTTGGCTAAAAAAGTTAAAGTCCAACCCTAGATTGTTCTGAATCTGTTCATTCAACTTCGTTGCTTCTTCTTTCGTCGAATCGAGCAACACGATGTCCATCAAACCGTTCAAGTGGAGGTCAAGACCCGCACTTTGAATAAACGGCTCCTTGACGGGGACGATGACTGAAAAGTTATAGTAGTTCTTTGAATTCGGTGCATAAAAGTTCGAGCGGTGCGTATTTTTCTCCAAGACCCCTTGCACTCTCAAATCAACCGCTTGTTGGGTGACCGGATCCGTGATTTCGATTTTAGATCCTACCGGATACGTTGAAGCCAGACCTCCACCTATCAGAACCGGAATGTCATCTTGTTTAAATTGATAATCAAAGTTCAACTGATCGCCTTGCGCCAACTTGAATTGATTGAGTTGGTACGCCTCTTCATTGATGTAATTAAACGACACTTCCATATCATGTTCATTCTCTAAAGAGGTCGTAAAGCCGTCAGCTTGTAAGGCATATGTATGATTGTTATTTAAATACTCATAAAGCTTTCGCGTTTCCTTGATGTCGATTCGATCAAAATCGGCTTCACTCTCTGGATTTAAATTGGCGATATAATTCCCTTCTCGATTGAACGTTTCAATTTCTTGATAGCCTTGAGCAGTCGAAATAATGGAACGCGTGGCACTAAAAGAGAGGTAATTCGCTAGGAAAAGTAATAAGATCATTCCCAGAACAAGGATCCATCGCTTCAAAAATATTCTTGTTATAAAAAAGTGTAAAATTCTCATTCTCTTTTCACCTGACCTGCACTAATTAATATATATACGATAAACAGCAAGACGAGATAAAGGTTGCTGGTTACATTCAAATCTAAGTAAAAGTTCAATGAAAGGGATAATAAAAAACTGAACCCCAAGATCGCTAGACTATTTAACATGTAGCGACGAACCACTTTTTGTTTCGTGTCTCCGACAAGGATGCGGCAAGAAATCTCTGTTTTTCTCCGATTTAAAAATTGATAATGGAAGATCATCATAATAAACGTGAGAAGAATGCTGATGATCAATTGATAGTCAACAATGCTCTCAATGAATGACATTAAGATAAACGAACCTTCTAAATCTACAGTCTGCACATACATCAATATCAAATTTGAGACAAAACAAAAGAGATAGATGGCAGAAGCTTCAAACACATCATTAAATCTAAATAAAGAATATTTCATGACCTACTCCTTACAGATGGCATTTATAAATTTATGGTAACACGTATGAATAAATGCCAACTACCTAACTAAAAAAAACAGTAAGTTATAATTTATGAGTTAAAAAAGTAAGCTGCCACTCCATTAAACATAGAAATCCATCACATCATGTAGACATGAATTCAGACCCTGTAGGAACATACCTATCGGGTCTGATTCACACCCTCTACCTTCACCAGAAGACTTATTTCAGTGCGCCTCGAGCCCAGCTGAACTTCGTTGTGTACTTGTCTCCCCATCTCAAATCGTCCCAAACAGAGCCTGTCACTTTTGTGCTGTAGGCTACTTTGCTTAACAACGTTCTACCGTCGCGCGTATATTTGAACGAAGTAGATTTGTATTTTGAATTACTGTAGTTCCAAGCAGCACCATTGTACTTGATTTGGAATGATTCTTCTGTAGACGCCCCACTAGATGCCGTACCGAACGTCGCTGCCGAGGCAGACCCTGCGCCTACTAAAAGCGCGCCGACCACTAAAGCTGAACTCGCAAATCGTTTTGTCTTCTTGTTCATCACACATTCCTTCTTTCTTGTTAAATTTTTGAAATTCAAAGAGTTGATACACATAAAAATCTAGCATAGTTCACATTAAATTCAACAATTCGATAACAGATTATTACAATTTGATTCATTTTACATAAAAAGTATTCAGTCGATTATGACGAACTACCTATGGTAAATTCATCCACTCAATGACCCTCGCCTGATAGATTAATGTGACTAACGCCTAGGGTCCCTAAGTTGCTACGATTCTATAAAACGGAGTTCAATCTAAAAAAGCAGGCAGGTCGATGGGCGACCTGCCTGTCCGTCATACGTGGAATCGTTTTGTCATTTGGCGCATCTCGTCTGCCATGTTCGACAACTCTTGGGCCGATGCCGTAATCTCTTCCATCGACGCCATCTGTTCTTCCGTCGCCGCCGACGTATTCTCGGTATCGGTCGCCGTCGTCTCCGTGATGCCTTGAATCTCGTTCACTGATCTCAAAATCTCGGTCGCACCGGCCGCCATCTCTTGGACAGAACCTGACACTTCCTCGACTTTTTGACCGACTTCTTCGATGGCCCGCTTGATGTCCTCGAATGCGACGCCCGCCTGTTGGACGTTCGTGACGCTATGGCCCATCTCGCTCTCGACGACATGCATCGTCTGGACGGCTTGTTTCGTCTCTGTCTGCGTATCTCCAATCAAACCAGAGATTCGTTTCGTCGCGATCGCCGACTCTTCGGCGAGCTTCCGGACTTCTGAGGCGACGACGGCGAATCCGCGTCCTTGGTCGCCGGCCCGGGCCGCTTCGATGGCCGCGTTTAAGGCGAGCAAGTTCGTCTGTTCGGCGATGCCGGAGATGGTACCGGTGATGCTGCCGATTTCTTGGGAGCGGACGTCGAGTTGGCCGATGACTGTCTGCAACGCCTTCACTTTTTCGTTCATCGCCTCAAGCTGGGACTCGAGCGTCTCAATCAACTCGTTGCCGGTCCCGACTTTTTGAAGTGCCCCGTCTGACAGTTCGGTCATATGCTGGGCACTGTCCGAGACGTGATGAATCCCGTTCGTCAGTTCGGTGAGCGTACTGCTCGATTCCTTCACACGCGTCAATTGACGGACCGAACCGGATGCAATCTCTTCCATCGTGACGGCGACCATCTCGGTCGCTTTTGTCGTCTCTTCGACGTTCGATTTCAAATCGTCCGATGACGTCGCGACGCGACCGGCTGTCGCCGTGACGTTGCCGATCAAGTCGCGAAGACTATCTTTCATCTCGTTAAATGAGTTGGCGAGCGAACCAATCTCGTCACGCGACGTGTACGTGCTGTCGACCGTCAAATCACCGGCTCCGGCACGGCTCATGAGTCCATTCAACTCACGGACCGGACGGACGATGAGGCGCGTGATGTAGACGCCGAGCCCGATTGAGATGAGTGCCCCGATGGCGACAAGCGCCCAGAACAACGTGACCGATTCCGTCCGCTCGTTCTGCATCGTCGTGCTTGCCGTCTCGGCTTCTTGATTGATGCCGTCCATGACGACCGTTGCCGTCTCGACCAAGTCTTGACGGACCGGTCGCAAGTCACTCAAATAGATGCGATACGCTGCGGCGTTCTCGCCACGTAACGCCGGCTGGAGCACGAGTTCCGTCCCTTCCAAGTAATCCGCAATCTCGGCATTCAAGTCTTCGACTCGACCTTGCATCTCGGCATCTGTTGAGGCGAACGTCTCGTTGAACAGTTCGAGGTTCGTCCCGATGCTGTCACGCCGTTCCTCGATACTTGCCTCTAGTTCTTCATTTCGAGACGCATCCGTCGTCAGCATCAATTCGAGTAAATACCCGTCCAAGGCACGGTTATCCGTCCGGATTTGACCGAGGGCGCGAATCGGCAATAACCGATCTTCATAAATCGATTCTCCCGCATCGGCCATGCGTCCCATGAAGACGTGGCTGAGTGCTGCGACGAGAACGAGTGTCGCGATGAATACGCTGATCAGTACTGTTAGTTTTTTAGACATCTTCAAATTTTTCACGATGATCCCTCCCTACCTGATTTATCGTAGGAAAGAGCCTCAAAATGAAGCCCCTCGGCACATGCGTTGACCTATGTTTCCATTTTTAGCCACCCTATTGAGCACAATCGCACATTGCCGACGCATTTGTAAGCTGGCTCACCTTCATTTGGAGACGGAATGCGATACGATAAACAAAAGAACTGATGGAAAGGAGGCGTACTCTGTGCCCCGCTGGCTCAAACTTAGTCTCATGCTCATTGTGTTCGGGAGTATCTTCTATATTACTCATTTCCACTATGAACTCCGTCCGTCTGACGTCCGTGACATCGTCCTGTCGTTCGGTTGGTGGGGTCCTGTCGTCTTTTTCCTCATATATGCGATTGGCCCAATCATCTTCTTGCCGACGTCGGTACTGTCACTCGGGGCCGGTCTCGCCTTCGGGGTGTGGCCGGGTGTCCTCTACATCCTGTTCGGGGCGACGGCGGCGGCCGTGACCGGTTACGTCATGGCCCGACTGTTCGGCAGGTCCGTGCTCAAGGTCGAGAGCTATCCATGGTCGGAGAAGCTGTTCACGCAGATGGAGCAACGTGGCTTCCTATACGTGTTCGTCTTGCGGCTCATCCCGCTCGTCAGCTTCGATTTGCTCAGTTACGCGGGCGGGATTGCTAAGGTCCGGTTCCGGTCGTTTATCCTCGCGACCGTCCTCGGAATGATTCCAGGGACGCTCGCCTACAGTTTTCTCGGGGCGAGTCTCGCCTCGGGAAGCATCACTTTGGTCGTCATCGCCGCCCTCGTCTTCGTCACGTTGATTGGTGTCACTTACTATTTCCGGGAACCCGTCAAACGGTGGCTCGGACTCACGTCAGACTAGAGAAGCGCATCCGCTTCTCTTTTTTTTGCTTCGGCGTGTAAAAACGATAAACATTCGTGCCAATCGGACGATACTCTAGTAGCTATATTGACCCATCACCAGGAGGAATCTATATGAGTTCTACGAAACGCAATCAATTGATGCTCGTCACCACGTTCGTCATCGTCTTGACGTCTGTTATCGTCCATCTGCTCCACCGCTTCACGGATTTTGCCTATACGTACACCGTGCTCCGAAACGGTGCCGTCGGCTACGCATATCCCATCGCGACATGGGTCCTGTTTGCAGTCCCAATCGTACTATTGATCGCCATGGTCGTCAGCCAGCGCGTAAAACCACATCTTTTCCCGTACTTGATGATGCTGACGCTCACGTTCGCGAGCATCTCGACCGTCGCCGGTGGGCAAGGGCTCGTCGAATATCATTTCTCGATTTTCGTCGTCTTGGCGATTTTGTCGTTCATGCGCCGCATCGATTTGATCGTCTACAGTACGGTCATCTTCGCCGTGCAACATCTCGCTGGATATTTCTTGGTTCCTGAAATCATTTGCGGGACGGCCGATTATCCGTTCAGCCTGTTGCTCGTCCATGCGATCTATCTCATCCTACTGAGCGCCGTGCTTATCGCGCAGATTCACTTCCGTAACCTCGAGTCGTCGCGTGTCAAAGTACAGGAAGATGAGACGCACCGTCTGTTACAGCAAGCCGTCACCGACGCCAGTCAACTCGTCATGACATTGAAGACACATGCGACCGAACTCGAGACGGCAGCCAACCAGTCGCTCCAGTCCGGGGAACAAATCGCCGTCACCGTCGATCCGATCGTCGCCCACGCGACCGAGCAAGAGACGTCGATGAACCACGGGGCCGAGGAAATTCAATCGATTCGCTCCCTCACGGCGCTCATCCAAGAACGGATGGCCCAAACAGCTGCCGCTTCGTCACGGATTGCGGCCGACGCCATCGCCGGGGACGGCGACATGCGACGGATGGAGGCGAAAGTCGAAGAAATCATTAGCGAATCGGAACGACTCGAACGCGTTGTCACGACGATGTCGAACCGATCGACCGAAATTCAAGCCATCCTGCAGCACGTCGAGACAATCAGCGACCAGACGAACATGCTGGCTTTGAACGCCTCGATTGAAGCCGCACGGGCGGGTGACGCCGGTCGTGGTTTCGCCGTCGTCGCTTCTGAGGTCGGCAAGCTCGCCGTCCAGTCCCGAGATTATGCAGCCGAGATGACCCGCGTTCTCGGTGGACTGATGGACGATACGATCGTCGTCCGCGATTCGGCACAGTTATTCAAACGCGCGACCGAGAACTGTCAAACCGTCTCGGCCGATGTGACGGCCGTGTTCCATCGTTTGACCGAAGACGTCTCTGAAATCGACGGTCAAATCAGTTCGATTCAAGAGACACGTCAACGCGTGACGTCTCAGATGGAGACGCTCGAGGCGCGCCTTGCGACGACAAAACGAGCGGCGAGCGAACTGCAGCAACAGATTCAGCACGTCGCCGCCGCGACCGAAGAACAAGTCGCCATCCAAAAAGAGTTGAGCCACATGTCGGATCGCCTCGCCTCGACCGCGAGCACGTTAGAAGATGTGACCGGTCAGCTCGAAGCCCGAGCGAACTAAAAAACAGACCGCGAATGTGGATTCGCGGTCTGTTTTTATGAATGGCTGAAGAATGAAATTTTTGCAGTCGACCGAATGACGAGTACCGATACGAGCATAAGGATGGCCGCGATTCTAAAGCCCATATCCCCGATGACATTGAATTCATATCTCAACCCGAAAAGTATTGCTAATCCGAGGACAACGGCCATTAGAAACATCATGTTTTTCATGTGATTGATCCTTCCTATGTACATCTATGATTATCCATTTCTTGTTAGTATACCGGATGGGGATGACGTGTGCACAAATATGTGAAGACAAATCACTAATATTCATCAAAAAACGTCACGTTCTCGATTATCGAAAACGTGACGTCACTATTATCGTTTATAACGTTGATACGAGCTTTTGAAGCGCCTCTTTGAGCGGCGTCACCGGACGACCGAGCACCAACTCGAAATCGTTCGACTCGACCTCGAGCGAGCCGTTGCGGATGCTGTCTTGAATGCCGACGACGATCGGAATCGCTCCTTCCGGCACCCCGGCGCCGCGCATGACGCCAGCGTAAGCGTCGTTACTCACTTCTTGAAGGGTCACTTCACGCCCGAGCACTTCACTGAGCGCCTCGACGAGTTCGGCTTGCGTATGGAGCGGACCTGACAATTCGAAGATGTCTTGTTCGAAATCGTCTGCCATCAAAACGTTCGCGATCGCTTCAGCGTAATCTTCTTGTAGCGCCCAACCGACTTTGCCGTCACGGGCTGCCGTCACCCAAGGTGCGCCAGCAAGCACACCTTGAATGCTACCAAGTTCGTTTTCTAAGTACCAGTTGTTGCGCAAGAACGCGTGAGGGATCCCCGTCCGCTCGATTGCTCCTTCCGTCTCGACATGTGGCGGTGCCATCAAGTTTTGGCTCTCTGTCGCGTCGGCGAGACTCGTATAGGCGATGAACGATACGCCTGCGCGCTCGGCTGCTTCGACAGCGTTCGCATGTTGACGGATGCGCGTGTCGTTGTCCCCGTCCGCCGAGATGATGAGCAGTCGTTCGACACCTTTGAACGCTTCATCGAGCGTCTCGGGCTTGTCGAAGTCCCCATGTCGCACATCGACACCTTTCGCTTTCAGTGCTTCCGCTTTCTCCGGATTGCGGACGCTGACCGCGAGTTCACTTGCGGGTACCGACTTGAGTAACACATCGACAATTTTCGAACCGAGTTTCCCGGTTGCACCTGTGACTAAGTATTTCATAAATCATTTCCTCCTTTTAACCTGTAATTAAATCAGTTACATGTAATCATCATAGTTACAGCATCTTCGTTTGTCAATTGTTTGTTCCCTGTTATACTAAAGATGTAACCAATTCGCTTACACGACTGTGCAGAAAGGTGGTAGCCTATGTCCATCAGTAGCCGTTTCGCGGTCGGCATTCACATCTTGACGTTGATCGAGGTCAACAAGGACGGCGTCACCTCGTCTGACTTTTTGGCCGGCAGTGTCAACACGAACCCGGCCCTAATCCGAAAAATCATGGCCATGTTGAAGAAGGCCGACTTGATTGAAGTGAAGCCTGGCGTCGCCGGAGCCAAACTGACGAAAGACTTGAACGAGATCTCGCTCTATGACGTTTATCGCGCCGTCAGTGTCGTCGAGGAGAACGAGTTGTTCAGTATCCATGACAACCCGAACCCGGCGTGCCCCGTCGGCCAACATATCCAATCCACAATCGAACCGATTTTCATCCACGCCCAATCAGCGATGGAGTCCGTATTGAAGCACGTGACCCTCGCCGATGTCGTGAACGACGTCGCCACGAAAAGCCAAGCAACCTGAAGAGAGGTTGCTTGGCTTTTTTTCAGATGAGTCGATACTTTTTGAAGCTGTTAGAAAGCCCGTCCTGATCACAGGCGTCCGTCACGTCGTCTGCGACGCGTTTGACCTCGGGTTTGGCGTTGCCCATGGCGACACCGACCTTGACGTATTCAAGCATCTCGATGTCATTCAACCCGTCCCCGTAGGCGAACGTCTGCGCTCGCTCGAGACCTAGATGTTCGAGCAGCGTCGCAATCGCCGTCGCTTTGTTGACGCCCGGGATGGACAGCTCCCCACTGTTGGCCCCGAATACGGCGACCGTGCTCGGGATGACGGTGAAACGAGATGCGAACTCTTGTTGGATGACGTCGAGCGGGACGGATGAGCCGAGGAACGAGATTTTGTTCACGTCGGGACGGATGAGGTCGACCCCTTCCATCATTGCGTCATGGAACGGTTTCAAGCCGCGCTCGATTGTGGCACTCGCCTCCGGATTGTTCGCCATCAACTCGTCAATCATCGTCGCCACCCGTGCCTTGGCGTTGCCGCCGGCGAACAGGCCGTCGTTCGACTCAAGATAGAAATCGATGCCGTGTTCCGTGAAGAAGGAGATGAGGTGGCTCAAATCATCGACGGAGACTTGTTGATGGTACAACACTTCTTCCTCGAGTTCGATGTAGCCGCCGGCTGCCCCGATGATGCCGTCAAAGCCGACGTCGAGAATGTCCGAAAACAGCTCCGCCTTCGAGCGCCCGGTCGACAAGAAGACGAGATGGCCGTTCTGTCGCGCCTGCCGGACGGCCTCTTTGGCCGATTCCGGGATGTTGCCGTGGTCATCGACGAGCGTGCCGTCGACGTCTAGAAAGATGATGTGTCGCATAATATCCTCCCTTTTTGTCCTGAACACAAGAAAAACCTAAACCAGACGCAACACGTGCGCCCAGTTTAGGTTTTGCCTGGCAATCCAGTAACAATCCTGATGTATGTCGTTTTCCCCTCAAGCATACCGCTCGCGCATTTCCTTTGTCAAAGCTGTCGTTGTTGCCGCACGTCGGCCCGTGGCGACAGCCCGAACAACCGGGCATACTCGCGGCTGAACTGTGATTGACTCTCGTAGCCGACCTGGAACGCCGCCTCGCCAACGTCCGTCGCCTGCATGAGCAACAGCCGTCTCGCCTCTTGGAGCCGTAACTGTTTTTGGAATTGGAGCGGGCTCATCGCCGTCACTTCCTTGAAATGACGGTGGAGCGTCGAGACGCTCATATTGGCGATGCGGGCCAACTCTTCACTCCGAATCGTCTCGTTGAAGTTCGCGATGATGTGGTCGATGACCCGTTTGATCCGGAACGCCTGACTCCCCTCGAACGCCAACTGACGCAGCATCTCCCCGTTCGACCCTTGCGCCACCCAATACAGGAGCTCGCGCTTATAAAGCGGCGCGAGTGCCACATGATCCGGTGTGTCGACGAGACGAGCGAGACGGAGCGCGACATCGAACAACGCCTCGTCGGCATCGGCGATATACATGCCTCGTTTCGGTTCACGCGGCTCGGTCAGCTCGACGTGCCCGACGGCATCGATCAAGTCGTCAATCGTCAACTCGAGTTTCAACGCCACGTATGGGACGTCTGCGCTCGCTTTCGTCACTTGTCCCGTCACAGGCAAGTCGACCGAAGCGACGAGGTAATGCCCGCCCTCGTAGACGAGCCGTTCGTCACCGAACAACATCTCTTTCCCCCCCTGCAGGATTAGGCAAAATGACGGTTCATTGACGCGTGTGATCGGTTCGGTCACCATCGATTCATGAATGAACGTCATCGCCGGGACGATCGTCGGATGCACCCCGTCCCCCGGTATGTGTCGTGTGATGACGTCAATCAGTTGCAGTCGTGTCTCGATGTCGTTCACCCTCCCTCTGGATTCTCCCCTTCAGTATACGGCAGATCGTTTTCTTGGACGAGCCCTGTCCAACCTGTTGAGAGGATTAGGCAAAAACACGACATGAACGCGCTAACGCCCGCCCCACATCTCGCGTCATACTGGTGGCAAAGGAGGGGAATCGACATGGAAAAGACGTATCACGTGACGGTCGAACGTGGCTTCGCGACATTGCTCACCCGTTGTGCGCATTTCGCACTTGCCCATAACGTGGTGATTCGGCTCGATTCATTCCGACTTGAACCGACGCCAGAGGCACTTGTCGAGGCGCTAGCGCTTCCGATCGGCACCCATACCGAATTACGATTGACCGTCAACGACGACAGCACCGTGGATGAGTTCGAACGGTTCCTCTCCACGTATCAACTTTGAAGGAGGCATTTTCATGGAATACGTAAAACTTGGCAATACGGGACTCGATGTCTCAAGGCTCTGTCTCGGCTGTATGGGCTTTGGCGACGCGAACCGATGGATTCATGACTGGGTACTCGATGAGGCGGCGACCCGTCCGATCATCAAACAAGCACTCGACCTCGGTATCAACTTCTTTGACACGGCAAACATCTACTCGAAAGGCACGAGCGAGGAATACGTCGGACGTGCGCTTCGGGATTATGCGAACCGGGACGAGATCGTTCTCGCGACAAAAGTTCACGGTCGAATGCACGACGGTCCGAACGGTGGCGGCTTGTCGCGGAAGGCGATTCTGTCGGAAATCGATCATAGTTTGAAACGGCTCGGCACCGATTACGTCGACCTGTATATCATCCACCGCTGGGACTATGACACACCGATCGAAGAGACGATGGAGGCGCTCCATGACGTCGTCAAATCCGGGAAGGCCCGCTATATCGGTGCATCGGCAATGTACGCCTGGCAGTTCCAAAAAGCGCTCCACGTGGCGGAACGGAACAACTGGACCCGGTTCGTGTCGATGCAAAACCATTTGAACTTGATTTATCGGGAAGAAGAGCGTGAAATGCTGCCGCTCTGCCGGGAAGAGAAAATTGGGGTCACACCGTACAGTCCGCTCGCCTCGGGCCGATTGACCCGCGACGTGTCGACCGTGACCCACCGCTCCGAGACGGATGTGATTCAACGTTCGAAGTATGACGCGACGATGGACGCCGACCGGCTCATCATCGAACGGGTCGCCGCAATTGCCGAGACACGGGGCATCACGCGGACACAGGTCGCTCTCGCCTGGCTCTTGCAACAAAATACTGTCACGTCGCCGATTGTCGGGGCCACGAAAGCGCGTCATTTGGACGAGGCGGTCGGTGCGTTGGCCGTCACGTTGACGCCAGACGAGATGGCCTCGCTCGAAGAACCGTACGTGCCGCACGCGGTCGTCGGCGCAATTTGAATCGAAATTCAACCTCAAGTCGTATAGGCGAACTCCTTGCCGTCGGGTAAAGTAGACAGAGATGTCATGATACGCAAGGAGAAATGATTTATGGAACAATGGATTCAACAAATGATTGAACAGTTCGGTTATTGGGGCGTGCTCTTCCTCATCTTTATCGAGAACGTCTTCCCACCTATCCCGTCCGAGCTCATTTTAATATTCGGCGGCTTCTTCACGACGACGACCACGCTTACACCCGTCTGGATGATTCTCGCCGCGACGGTCGGTGCGGTCATCGGAGCTATCGTTTTGTATAGCGTCGGATTATTTTTCGACAAGGAGCGTCTCGAGTCATGGGTCGCACGTTACGGCAAACATCTCTATTTGAAAGTGGATGACGTCCGCATGGCCGATCGCTGGTTCGACCGCTTTGGACCGAAACTCGTCTTTTTCGGTCGATTCGTCCCCGTCGTCCGCAGCCTCATCTCGATTCCGGCCGGCATGTCGAACATGCCGTTCGTCAAATTTTTGATGCTGACGACACTCGGGACGCTCATTTGGAACACGGTGCTCATCTTTGTCGGCGTGTACGTCGGGGAGAATTGGCAAGTGTGGCTCGGCCATATCGAGACGTATTCGCATGTCCTGTATGGCGTCCTCGCCGTCATCCTTCTCGGACTAGGCGCTTTCATCGTCCGGGTCATCTGGTCACGTCGCTCTGAACAGCGTTAAGTTTGCACACTCCGAAATCGATTCGGAGTGTTTTTTTGTGGAATCGCAGTTTACCCTCTTGACTTTAAGTTCTTATGACCTTAAATTGAATATATAGAGTTCATGTGAACTTAAAAGGAGGAATTGTTGTTGACCCTACTCATCGCCTTTTTGGCACTCGTCATCTTCATGCTCGCGCTTGACCTCGGGGTGTTCCACCGCAAGGCACACGAAGTCTCGCTCCGCGAGGCATGGACATGGACGTTCGTCTGGATCGGGATCGCCATCGCGTTCGGCGGTTGGTTGTTCTACTCGCAAGGCAGCACGGTCGCGACCGAATATGCGAGCGTCTACTTCATCGAGAAGGCACTCGCCATCGATAACGTGTTCGTCTTCTCGCTCGTGTTCGCCTACTTCGCGATTCCGCTCAAGTATCAGCACAAGGTGTTGTTCTGGGGCATTCTCGGGGCAATCTTCTTCCGGGCCGTCTTTATCGTGGCTGGCGTCTCGCTCTTAGAGAACTTCGGTTGGGTCTATTACGTGTTCGGTGCCTTCCTCATCTACACAGGATGGATGATGTTCAAGAACATCGGCAAGGACGAATCGCTCGAAGAGAACAAGACGATCCGTTGGCTCGAGCGCCGCTTGCCGATCACGCAAGACATCTCGTCTGGTAAGTTCACGAAACGCATCAACGGCAAACTGTTCTTCACACCACTCTTCATCGCGCTCATCTTCATCGAGCTGTCGGATATCGTCTTCGCCGTCGACTCGGTCGCGGCCAGCTTCGCCTACTCGCGTGACCCGTATATCATCTTCTATGCGAACATCATGGCGATTCTTGGACTCCGTAGCCTCTACTTCGTCCTCGCCAACTTGATTGACCGCTTCTACTACTTGAAGCACGGGCTCAGCTTCATGCTCGTCTTCATCGGGGCGAAGATGGTATTGGGCGACGTCTACAAGATGCCGATTTGGATGTCGCTCGGCGCCATCGTCCTCGTCATCTTGATCAGTGTCGTCTATAGTTTCTATAAAACGAAACCTGGTCAGAACAATCACGTATAACAAAAGGGAGATGTGCTAGCCTCCCAGGTGGTTCACTTCTCAATCGTGGGTAAACCTTTAGTCTAGCAAACACAGAAAAGTTGGTTACAAATGTTTGACCGTATGGGTGATGTGAGTATTGGACTCGTCTTCGGGATCGTGTTGATGCTTTTGTTCAACAGTCTTTGGGGACTTGGGGTCGGTGTGATGTTAGGAATCTTCTTCCTCGTCGCACCGCGCTCGACAAACCGCCGTACTAGAAAATATATACCGCAAATACGCTAAACCGGGGCAATCGCCTCGGTTTTTATTATGTATACTGAAGAAAACCCATCTAGGAGGACCTATGGATTATTCAACGACAGAACTGACGGAAGCGAAACGTCAAATCGATTCGATTCTCCATAAACTGCACGAGACCGTGAAAACGCTCGAGGCGAAAGATCACCCCGAGCGTTACAAATCACAACTGACACTCGCCAAACGGCGCATCCGGGCGCTTACGATTGCCGTCGCATTGATCGAGGCCCAACTTCATCCGGACACATGACAACAGCGACCGCATCACTCGGTCGCTGTTGTTGTCGATTTAGCTTCTTTTGCTGCTTCCTCTTCTTCTTTTTCTAACTCTTCAATCAACCGCTTCATCTCTTCGATTTCACGTCGTTGTGCTTCGATGATATCTTCTGACAGCTGCTTCACGCGTGGGTCTTCAATCTCGGCCCGCTCGCTCGTCAAGATAGCGATCGAATGGTGCGGGATCATCGCCTTCATCCAACTGACGTCATCGACCGTCGTCTGGCTCCGGACGAGCCATAGCGAGAGCCCGAACACGAGCGCGCTCACACCTAAGATGACGGCGTTCAACTTCTTGTTTTTGTACATGCCCCACATGAACAACAACATGACGAACGCCATGACCGAGCCCATGATGAGCGCCATATACAAACGTGTCTGACTGAAGAAGACGTGGTCGAGTTGGAACACGTTCAAATACATGAGCCAATACATGAGGAATGTCGACACGAGAATCATCACTCCGAATTTTGCGTAAGGTTTCATCGTCTACTCCTCCTTTGCTGATGGTCTGTCTACACAATTGATTGCCTAATCCATTTTTGTTAAAACATCGAGACCTCATGCACGACACGAGACCTCCTCTCATTTCACTTCTTTTTCACAAACAAGGGCTATACTGTCAAAATGGACTTTGCCGACAAAGGAGAAATTCGAAGTGTTGAAAACCTTGCAAGACCTGTTGACAGAGCTGAAACAGCTCGTGACATGGACGTATTTAGACAACCCTGCCGAAACGATGATTGAGGGCATTTCCTTCTCCTCAAAAGAAATTAAACAAAATTTTTTATTTGTTTGTATCTCAGGCTATCGCCATGATGGCCATGACTACGTGAACGAGGCGATTCATAACGGGGCGGTCGCCATCGTCGCCGAACGTCCGATTGAGGCCCGGGTACCTGTCATCTATTGTAAAGATACGAAACATGCCCTCGCCGAACTCGCCAGTGCGTTTTATGACCATCCCTCGACGCGACTTCGTCTGCATGGCGTCACCGGGACGAACGGAAAAACGACGACGACGGCGCTCGCCCATCAATTGTTTGATCACGTCGGCATGTCAGCCGGACTCATCGGCACACTCGGCATCACGTACGCCGGGAAGACGTTTCAGACACCGAACACGACGCCTGACCCGTTGACCATCAATCGCCACCTTCATGCCATGGTCGAGGCCGGTGTCACCGATTGTATGATGGAAGTCTCATCCCAAGCCATCGCGGAGGCACGGATTGCCGGCTTGGAATTCGAGACGACTTCATTCCTCAACCTGTCCCACGATCACTTGGACTATCATGGGACGATGGAGACGTACGCCTACACGAAAGCCCAGTTGTTTGCACAGTTGACGGAGTCTGGATGTGGGATCGTCAATGAAGATGATCCGCATCACACGCTCATGCTGTCGATGGCACCGTCCGCCGCCAACTCGTTTTTGTTCAGCCGTCAGTCGACTGCCGCGGACTTGGTCGGGCATCGAAAAGACGAGCAGTTCATGCTCGAATTGGGTGACGAAGCGGTCCAATCTCCCCTCCCATTCTATGAGGACTATAACCTCGATAACACGTTGTGCGCCATCAGCATCGTCCTGCAAACCGGGGTTCCGTTGGCAGAGGTCCTTCCTCATGTTAAGAAGTTGACGTTGCCGAGCGGACGCCTCGAACGAGTGACCGGAATCGAACAATCGGTCTATATCGACTATGGACATACGCCGGACGCCATCAAACAAGTCGTGACGGCATTGACGGCCCGCTATCCTCGTGTACTCGTGCTGCTCAGTGCTGCCGGCGAACGTGACCGAATGAAGCGAAACATCATGACAGAGGTCGTCGTTGCTTCAGGCGCGGATATGATTTTGACGGTCCATGACCCACGTCACGAAGATCCGCAACAAATCCTTGACGATTTGGCGACGGGACAATCTGCCGAGCTTGCACGTTTCGACGAACGCGAAGCAGCCATCCGGTTCTTCTGCGAACGGATGGACGGCTACGACTGTGGTGTCTTATTCGGGAAAGGGCATGACCGCGTCGAGCGCATCGGAGACGAGGCCGTACCGTTCGACGAACCCGCACTCGTCCGACTGTTTCTGCAATCGCCCGAACTGCCCTGAGGGACAAGGAGAACGTTCCCCTTCTCTCGAAACCGTTACGTAGACGAGACGGCTCAGAATCATAGGAGGACCATATATGAAAATTTTGATTGTCGATGACGAAATGAAAATGAGACGATTGCTCCGCCTATTCTTAGAAGGCGACGGCTACACCTGTATCGAGGCCGCTGACGGACGAGAAGCGATGGAACGGATTTCCGAACGTCCGGACTTAGTGATGCTCGACATCATGATGCCCGGCGTCGATGGGATCACGTTGTGCCGCCAAATCAAGGCGCTCGATGCCGAACTGCCCGTCGTCTTGTTGACGGCCCGCTCGGACAGTGAGACAACGATCCGCGGGTTGGACGCAGGTGCCGACGATTATGTCACGAAGCCGTTCGAAGGAAATGTGCTCCTGGCCCGGATTCGTGCGGTGTTGCGACGGAGCCGTGTCACCAATGTGAACTACGGACAGCTGCGCTATGAAGAAGCGAGCGGACGGATTCTCTATCAAGAACAAGAAGTCGTCATGACGCCGAAAGCAACGGCCATTTTGAAACTGTTCTTGCAACATCCGAACCGGCTATATAACCGGATGGATTTATACGACTTGGTGTGGCCCTACTCGTCCGAGTCGGACCCGCGCACGGTCGATGCCCATATCCGCATGATTCGCGACAAACTCGGCGAGGCCGGCTTCCCGATTGACGATTATTTGAAGACGGTGTGGGGCCGCGGCTATCGCTGGACCGAGGAGCGGTCGGACTCATGACATTCCGACGCAACAGCCTCCCGTTCCGAATCAGTCTGATTTTTTTATTGACGACGTTATTGATTGAAGGTGTCTTGTTCTTATTGCTCTACCATACGCTCCTGGGTGAACGTGTCGTCGAAGAGATCGACCGGCTCGAATCGAGAGCGGAAAGCCATGCGAGCGTGCTGGCGATGAGTTTTGACGAGGAGACGATCGACCACGTCGCGACGATGGAGAGCGAGACCGACACGAAAGTCGCCATCACCGCACCCGACCACTCAATTCTACAGACATCCAACCGCTTCCCTGACCCACTCTCGATGCTCGTCCAAGCTGAAGCAGAGCGAGGGGATGCCAATATGACGACCGTCCTCGAAGACGATTGGGAGAACGAGCCGTATCTCGCAGTACGGACCCCGATTGATGCAATGGAAAATGACACCCGTTACGGGTATGTGTATATGTTTCTACCGACCGAGATTATTCATGGCATCAGCCATCGGCTCCAACTCCGGTTTCTTTATATCACCGGCATCGCCCTCGTCATCACCATCATGACGTTCGTCTTGCTGAGCCGGTTGATTTCAAACCCGATTCAGCTGTTGCGCCGAGCGACCGAGGATGTCTTGACGAATCCCGAAACGTTGACCCTGCCGACGTCCCGAGAAGATGAGATCGGAGAGTTGGCCCGTTCAATTGAAGCGATGTCGCTTGAACTGGATCGTCTCCGGAAAGAACGAAATCAGTTCTTGTCGGACCTCGCCCACGAGATTAAAACGCCGCTCACGTATCTGCAAGGATATGCCGAAATCGCATCCAAACCGCAGACGCCAGAGTCGTTAAAAGAACAGTCGATTCAGACGATTCTCGAAGAGAGCCAAGCGTTGACCGAGCTCGTCGAGAACGCGTTCCAGCTCGCCCAGTTGGACGAGAACACGTTCACGTTGCATCGCGAACCCGTGGCCGTCGATGCGCTCTGCGACGATTTGCAACGCGTGCTCACCACGATGTTCCGAGTGACACCGATCGCGTTTGCTAGTAGCACCGATTGCTCCTCCAAGGACGTCGTCTTACAGTTAGATCGACATCGCATCTTACAAGTGTTCCGCTCCATCGCCCACAACGCGATTCAACATAGCGAGGCACGCCACGTCCAATTCGATATGCAACTTACGGATGAAGCTCTCCACTTCACGATTCAAGACGACGGGAAAGGTATCCCTCAAGAAGATCTGCCTTACATCTTCGATCGTCTGTACCGGGTCGAAAAATCACGCTCCCGTCGTACGGGTGGCAGTGGACTCGGGCTTGCCATCGCCCATCAAATCATCCGGTTGCATGATGGTACGTTGACCGTCGCCTCTGATTCATCTGGGACGATGTTCACCATCACGCTTCCGCTCCACTAAAAAAATCCGGCACCTGAGCTCAGGCGCCGGATTTTTTTCATTTCACTTTTCCTGCTTGCAACAGTTGCGTCCATTCCTCGTCTTCAAAGACGTACACACTGTTATCCGATGTCGCTAGCAAAAATCGCCCGTTTTGGCTGACCAGTTCGATCGGGACGCTGTCCGCGTTCAGCGAGGGCAGCTCCACGGTCGTCTCCGTCTCGTCGGTCAAATCCGAGACCACAAGATCGAACGAGGCACCGTCTTTCGTGATTGACGCCAATTTCCCTTTCGTCGATGCCATCGTGACGATATTCTTCTGTTCCAGGAACGGCTCGAACGTGTCTCCCCCGTCGTCTGAGACGAGGATGCCGTCCGGACCATAGACGAAGACGCGTTTCGGTTCACTTGCATCGGCCGTGATACCGGCGATGCCTCGACCTTCGATGCCATCCATCTCCATCGGCTCAAACGACGTACCGCCGTCGAGCGACCGATAAAAACCTGGTTCGAGTTCACTGGTCGCCGTTTCCAAATACACGTAGAGGCTCTCGGATTCGAAACCCGCACTCATATAGTGAAAATCGGCCTCACCTTCTAACGAGCGAATCTCGAGCGTCTCCCCTTTATCGGTCCCACGGACGACACCGAGGGGATTTTTATACGGCGAATCCTGTGCCGGGTGACCACTCGCATAGAATCCGTCTTTGACGAGCTCGAAGCCCATATAGTCGTGACGGTTCGACGACAATTCGTACCAGCCGTCTTCTCTGAATTCCATCAGTCCCGTATGCGTCGCGATGACCGGACGCCCGTCTGGCCAAAAGCCGGCACCGTGAATATGGGAGACCGCGGTGCCTGTTTTTGTCGCTGTCCAGCGGTCCGGCACCTGTTCCGTCGACGTCTCTTTTTCTTCCGTGACCGGTTCCTTCGACTCGCTCGCTGGTGTCGCACCCCCACACGAGGCAAGAAATACAGTCGTCAAAAACATCGGTACGAGTAGCTTTCGTTTCATAATAGTTCCCTCCATCTTTAGCATCCTCCTCATTATAGAGACCAAAGATGAAAGAATTGTTAAAGCTTGAGCGTCCGGGCATTGAGCGCGACGATGACGGTACTGAGACTCATGAGCACGGCACCGACGGCCGGTGACAAGATGATGCCGATTGGGGCCAACACACCGGCCGCGAGCGGGATGGCGACGATGTTATAGCCGGCGGCCCACCACAGATTCTGAATCATCTTGTTGTATGTGTTGCGAGACAAGTCGAGAATCGACAGCACGTCTTTCGGGTTGCTCCGGACGAGAACGATATCGGCCGTTTCGACGGCGACGTCGGTGCCGCTCCCGATGGCAATGCCGACGTCCGCTTGGGCCAAAGCCGGTGCATCATTAATGCCGTCCCCGACCATCGCCACTTTGCTGCCGTCGGCTTGGACGGTTTGCACTTGCCGTGATTTATCATCCGGCAACACTTCGGCGTACACTTCCTCGATATGAAGTTGCGACGCCACCCAGTCGGCCACTTTTCGGTTGTCACCAGTGAGCATGATCGAACGGACGCCCCGGTCTTTCAACGCTCGGACCGTCTCTTTCGCTTCATCGCGAACCATGTCCGCCAAGGCGATCATACCGACCAAGTCTCCGTCTCGAATCGTGAAGACGACGGTCTTCCCGGCGGCTGATAACTGGTCGAACGCCGTTTCGTCAATTGAGAGCTCATGCTCCCGAATATAGCGGGGGCTGACGACTTGAACGTGACCTCCCTCTACCTGTCCTTCTAATCCAACCCCCGTGATCGAAGCGAAATCGACGACTTCAGGCAACGTCAATTTGCGTGCTTCCGCTTCCCGAAGAATGCCTCGTGCGAGCGGATGCTGCGAGGCCGTCTCGACCGCGGCGGCCAGACGTAACACGTCCTCTTCTGTATGAGCAGATGCGGCTTCAATGTCCGTCACCCCGAAATCGCCTTGCGTCAACGTTCCCGTCTTATCGAAAATGACCGCATCGAGATGACGCGCCTCTTCGAATTGAGTCCGATTCCGAATCAACAGTCCGCGTTTCGCCGACAGGGCTGTCGAGACCGCCACGACGAGCGGAGACGCGAGACCGAGCGCGTGCGGACATGAGATGACCATGACGGTGACCATTCGTTCGACAGCCATACTGACCGGATATCCGAGAGCGACCCAAATGGCGAACGTCAGAACTCCCGATCCGACGGCGACATAAAACAAGAGCTTGGCGGCCCGATTGGCTAGGTTTTGCGTTTTCGATTTGGATTCCTGCGCTTCTTTGACCAAGTCGATGACTTTCGCCAAGTATGTGCTCTCTCCCGTGCTTGTCGTCGAAATCGTCATGCTACCTTCTTGGTTGATTGATCCTGCGATGACGACATCCCCGGTCTCTTTTTCGACAGGCATCGATTCACCGGTCAACATCGACTCATCGACCGTCGTCCGCCCTTTCAGCAGTTCCCCGTCGACAGGAATCTGCTCGCCCGGTTTGACGAGAATCAAATCCCCAGCAGCGAGCGCCGAGACGGGAACGTCCTCGATGTCACTCCCGTTGATGCGGTGTGCCACGCTCGGTAATAGACGAACGAGCTGTTGCAACGCGTTCGACGCACCCATGATTGAGCGCATCTCAATCCAGTGCCCGAGCAACATGATGACGATTAACGTCGCCAACTCCCAAAAGAAGTCATGCCCATGCCCGTATCCGAACACGATGGCAACACTATAGAAGTACGCGACGCTGATGGCAAGTCCAATCAGCATCATCATCCCCGGATTTCGTTGACGCAATTCATCGATGCTCCCTTTCAAAAACGGCCACCCTCCGTAGACGTACACAATCGTCGCCAACACGAATAGCGTCTCCTTTTCATAAGGAAACGTGAGTTCGAAACCGGCCCACTCTTGAATCATATCTGACAAGATGAGAATCGGGATCGTCAGCCCTAACGAGACGAAAAATCGACGCTTATACTCTTCAATCATCCCTTCATGTCCGCCGGTATGCGAGTCATGCGCTTCCCCGTGTTCATGATGAGATGACGCGTGGTGTGAATGTTCCACGTTGACCACCTCCTATGCATACCATATACCCCTATATAGTATATAAAAACTTATTTTCCGTTTAACAAATATTTCATAACTTGTTGGTATAACTAAATAGGCTCTCGCTTTTAACCGAAAGGATGATGCCTTATGAACCGCGTAACGAAATGGGTCATTGGGATGGTTATAGTCAGTATCGTGATTGGATTGTTCTTGCTTTTGTTCACGTTTGCTCCTGGAAACTGGATGATGGGAAACGGTTCATTCATGGGAGATCGAAACGATGGTGGCATGATGCATGGCAACGGCGGGATGGGACGTGGGGGTACCGTCGAGCTCGTCGCGTCGAACGAACCGAATCAACGACTCCCCATCCCGGAACGGCTACGACCTGACCGTGTCACGGACGAGGCGCTCTATTATACGGTTCGTACCGAACGTGGCGAGCACCGATTTTTCAATCAAGGTGTCAGTACCGAGACGCTCGGCTATAACGGGAATTTGCTCGGACCGATGATTGAATTACCAGCTGGAAAGACCGTCTATATCAATACAATCAATCAGCTCGATGAACCGACCTCGTTCCATTGGCACGGTCTCGTCATCCCGGGAGCCGAAGACGGCGGACCCCATCAATCGATTGCCCCGGGTGAACAAAGACAAGTTCGTCTCGATATCGACCAAGAACCGGGCACACTCTGGTTTCACCCGCATCCGATGGGCGCGACGGCCGAACAAGTATACCTTGGTTTGGCCGGACTCTTGTACGTGACGAACCAAGCGGAGACCGGGTTGCCGAATGAATACGGTGTTGATGACATCCCGCTCATCGTTCAAGACCGTCTCTTCACAGCCGACGGACAACTCGATTACGACCGCCAGATGAACATCGATGGGACGGTCGGTGATACGTTGATTGCGAACGGAGCGATCAATACAACGTTCGACGTGACGACGAACACGTTACGCGTCCGTCTCGTCAACGGCTCTAACGCCCGGAATCTCGACTTCTCCCTATCGAACGGGGAGGCGTTCACTCAAATCGCGACTGACGGCGGGTTGCTCGACCAACCGGTTTCGCTTGAGACGTTGACGCTCACACCTAGTGAACGGGCCGAGATTTTAATCGACTTTTCCGACTTGTCTCTCGAGGACGACATCGCTCTTCAAGCAGATGGGATCCCGTTCACGACGTTCACGGTGCGCGACCACATCGAGCAAGACGGTGATTGGACGGCAGCTTTCACGGAAGCCCCTGTCACTAACGAGTCGAGCGAGGCCGACCGACGCCTCACGTTGTTCGGGATGGGCAATATGGTGACGATTGACGGCAAACAGTTCGACCCTGACCGGATTGACATTAACGTCCGGCAAGGCTCGACCGAGGTGTGGGAAATTTATAACCGAGAGGACATGATGGGCGGGATGACCCACCCGTTCCACGTCCATGGCGTCCAATTCCGGATACTTGAACGGGACGGCAAGCCTCCGCCTGACAACGAACGTGGCTGGAAAGATACGGTCGCCGTCGCACCGGGCGAGAAAGTGAACATTGAAATGACGTTTCGAGAGACAGGGACGTTTATGTATCACTGCCACATCCTGGAGCATGAAGAAAACGGGATGATGGGACAATTGAAAGTAGACTAATCACACTTTACTTGGAGGGAATATGAATGAAATGGAATAAGAAACTCGGAATGATGACGATGGCACTCTCACTGAGCGGTTTACTCGTTGCTTGTGGTGAAAACGACACGACGAATAATGATACGAACATGAATGATCAAATGGAAGAGACGATGGACGGGAACGACCATTCAGGAATGGACATGTCCGGGTCTGGTGACGTCCCCGAAGGCTTGAAGTCAGCAGAGAACCCGACGTTCGCGGTCGGCGACACGGCCGTCATCACAGAGGCCCATATGCCTGGCATGGAAGGCGCGGAAGCGACCATCGTCGGCGCCTACGATACGGTCGCCTACAGTATCTCGTACGACCCGATGCACGGAGGCGAGCGCGTCAAAGACCATAAATGGATCATTCATGAAGAGATTGAAGGTGCACAGGACGACCCGTACGAGGTCGGCGACGAGGTTGAAGTCAATGCCGAGCATATGAGCGGTATGGGCGGAACGACTGCTACCATCGATTCTGTCGAAGAGACGACGGTCTATATGGTCGACTTCACGTTAGAATCCGGCGAAGAAGTGACCAACCATAAATGGGTCACCGAGGAAGAACTGTCGGCACCTTAATCGAGACGTTTGTCGGAACGTGGTCACGCCTTCTCAGTAAGAGCAGGCAAGTGAAACCGGGGCACATGCCTCGGTTTTTCTTATGTATGGGACGAAGCATTTCAAGGAAACAACTGACAAAAGAGATTGATTCTCATTAGCCTTTTTTTATCTAGGCTAAACTAATTAAAATTACCCTGTTTTTCAAAAGCTAAACAGCGAGAAATCGGAGTTTTTTTGAATTTTAGGCACATATCCTTTTACCAACAAAACGTTGTATGTCTCATTTTCGTTGATATGACTGGACTTTCTCTAATACATAATCGTTTTCATAACGATTATACTTTTTTGAAATATAAATGACATATTAGAATCTATTTTTTGATGGTAAAATTTTTTTATAAGGTAATTATCATTGTTCTGTCGCATTGTTCCATAATTGAAAGGATTTACCATACTATGAAAAAACAACTGATGACGATCACATTAGGCGCCCTTCTTGTTTCCGGCTTGACACTTCCCGCTTCGACACCGGTAGAGGCAGCTACATCGTATAAAGTCAAAGTCACGACGAATGTTTTGAACGTGCGGAGCGGCCCATCGACGTCTTATCAAAAAGTCGGCAGTGCCAAACTCGGCCAAACGTTCACCTATCTCGGCGCGACCGGTTCATGGACAAAAATCAATTATAACGGCAGTACAAAATACGTCTCGAGTACATATGTTAAAAAATATAGCAGCACGTCACTCCAAACAGCGACAGCGGGCAAGTTCTTGATTCCTGCGAAAGGCACGTTGACGCAAGGGTATGGCCCGGCGAGCGGCAAATACGGCTACACGTTCCATAACGGCATCGACTTGGCGGCCGCGAAAGGCACGACAGTCCAAGCTGGAGCATACGGTGAAGTCATCGTCGCCCGCAACTATGGAGCGTACGGTAACCACGTCATGATTTCGCACACGATCAACGGTCAAGCGTACACGAGCGTCTACGCCCATATGGATCGTTTGAACGTCGTCAAAGGACAAAAAGTCGCCAAAGGCGCGAAAATTGGAACGGTCGGCAACACCGGCAACTCGTTCGGAAGCCACCTTCATTTCGAAATCCATAAAAATAAATACGTCTACAGCAGCTCGACGGCTGCCAATAGCGTCAACCCGTATACGTTGTTCTAATCCTACCACCTTCCTCTAACATACGAGGAAGGTGTTTTTTCCTAGAATCGTGCGCATTCCGTCCGACTATCCCGGTTGTGACCCATTTCTAGCTAGGTCTATGGGGGGTATAGGGAATCATCGGCGAATATCGTATAATAAAGGAGTATGTCGATATTACTTTACGTATATATATAGCTTTATATCGAAGGGAGGTTCGCGCGATGACTCGAAAGTCATTCTATCCGGCTCGCCGGTACCATGGGCGCTCGACGGCTAAACGAATGAACCAGATTCACGCACCCCAGTCGTTACCGATTCATTCACTTGTCGAAGAAGTTCAAGATGCGGTCTGTTATATCGACTTCACACGGAACCATCTGTATTCGAACAAACAGCTTCGCGCCATCTGTCCCTCGATGGTCAACCAGCGTTTCTCGCGCCCAGAAGACATGGCCCGGTTCTTCCACGAAGCGTTCGAGCGGAACGGCGCAGATATGAACGATGTAACGCTGTTTTGGGAAGAACTCATGACGAACCGGTTCGGCTGTTGCCCGAGCATGGATGCGAAGTCGCTCCGCATCGGCGAGCGCACGATGCAAGTCATCGTGAACTTCACACATACGCCGCGCGGCGCATTCCTCATGTGGCGAGACATCACCGACTCGATCCGCTTCGAGGAGCAGAAAGACGCCTTCCTGGCCGAACTGTCCCACGAGTTCCGTTCCCCGCTCACGGCCATCAATGGTTACGCGGAACTGCTCATGTACCAACATGGCGACGACGAGAAAACACATGGGATGTTGACGCTCGTCAAACGGGAGGCCGAGCGACTCGAGCGGCTCGTCGATAATTTCCTCGACTACCAGCGTGTGAACTATTCCGTGGAGTTATTGTCGTTGTCGACGTTCGACTTGCGACCATTGCTCGAGGACATCGTCGTGCACTATCAAGCGACGGCCCCCCAGCATGACGTCATCTTGTCCGCGGATGACATGACCCTCGAGGCCGATCAGGAGAAGCTGTTGCAACTACTCCATAACTTGATCGGCAACGCGATCAAGTATTCGCCGAACGGCGGCACGGTCTACGTCGAGCTGACGACCGAAGACGACACGTATGTCCTGTCGGTCCGTGACACCGGAATCGGCATCCCGAGTGACGCCATCCCGTATGTGTTCGATGAGTATTACCGGGTCGACTCGGATGCACACCGTCCGATCAAAGGAACCGGTCTCGGCCTTCGCATCTGTAAACGGATCGCCGAAGCGCACGGCTGGGGCATCCATGCCGACTCCGTGTACGGGGAAGGCACGACGTTCTCCATCTACTTATATCCCAATAGTTCGACGCATGCGACGTCCCTCGCCGAACGGGAGACGTCCGACTGACAAGACCGTCTTTTTTGAATGAATCACCTTTAAAGCGGGAACAGACGAGAAGAGAAACGTAGAAAGGATGATTCGCATGAAACGTCAACGTGGCTTTTTGGCACTCCCGGTCGCCGTCGCCTTTATTCTCATTTTCGGACTGTTGTTCGACAACTGGTGGCTCGGACTCGGGATTGGCATCGCGATGTTCTTCGCGTTCCAAGGGACGAAGAAGAAGGCTTGAAACTTTTTGAGGCGGCGCCCGTAGTAATTGGACAAAGGAGGCATGCTCCATGTCCAATAAACAAACGACCGGCAGCTACGCCTTTCCGCTCGCCCTCGGCGTCGGTGTCTCGACTGCCATCGCGCTCGATCACTACTTGATTGGACTCGCAATTGGCATCGGGTTGTATTTTGCTTTTAGTGATTCGCCGAAGAAGACATGATAAAGACCGCTTCATTGAGCGGTCTTTGTCATATTTACTCGGTAGCAGTTGATTGATCTCATTTAAGGAAGGCTGATGTAGATGGCATCTACCAAACCTATACCCAAGTTTCAACTCGCTTTTGCGTTACTCCTGTTAGGAGGTGTCTTTTTCCTTCTTCATGAGGTAGATCAGCGAGAAACTTTTTTGAACGAAACGTTAACTGAGCATTTTTCAATCGATCAGAGCGCCTATGATGTCGAGTTCAGCATGAATCAATTTGGGTACTTATATCGCTTGAATTTCGAGGACGAAAACAGAGTCGAGTATGAATTTTTCGTCAAAACCAATCAAGAGAAAGAGTACGTCGTCACCTATTATGGACATAATTCAAAAGGCGATTCACCTTTGAAAGAAGATGAATTTACTACTTTGAACAAAGAATACTAAATCTAGAGAATTGCCATGAGAAGAGGCCAGCTGATGCGAACACGTCGCGCCAGCTGGCCTCTTTTTACAAATCGACTGAGGCATATCCCAGCCTCACTTCAATGACGCGACTTCGATTGGAACCGCTCGACTTCGTCCGTCATGATGGCGTCGACACCGGTCATGTCCGGCAACTCGCTCGGGTCATTGATGGTGTACAGGCGAAGCAACCGATTTTGTTCGCGCATCGCCGCCGCGTCCCTCGTCCCGATAAACTCCGGTTGGGCATGGACCGCCTCGGCACCGACTCGTTCGACGAACTCGACGAGCCGTGGATGCCCGTCCCCGGTCAAGACGGCGATTCGCGCCTCGCGGGCGACGTCCCGCAACCGGACGAGCGTGTCCGGGTTGAACGAGGAGAAGACGACACGCTCTTCTAACTTGAACTCGGTGACGGCGAGCCACGTCAAATACTCGATTCCTTCATAATCAAATTGATCCGTCTTCAACTCGATATTGAGCGTGACGTCGGAAGGTTCAATCAAGACGAGTACTTCCTCGAGCGTCGGGATCCGTTCCCCGCTCTCCGTCCGGAGCAAGCGGAGCTGTCGAAGCGTCATATCCTTGACGAAGCCGCTTCCGTTCGTCGTCCGGTCGACCGTCTCGTCATGGATCACAACGAGGCGTCCGTCGCGCGTCAATTGGACATCGAGCTCAATGCCGTCGACGTGAGGCAACGCCGCCTTGAACGCACTGATCGTGTTCTCCGGATATTTGGCGCTATAGCCGCGATGTGCGTAAATCAACATATCATTGTCCCAAGGTGGAAGTCGTCTCATCGGCCGCGCGCTTCAACGCCTCTTCGACCGATACGCCTTGGTATAGGCTCTCCATGGCGTTGACGACGCTTTGACGTGACTGCGGGAACGTCGAGATGAGGGCGCCTTGTGTCGCTGGCGAGGCTTTCGTCTCACTCAATTGATCGACCGTCACTTTCAGTTGCGGGTACTCGGCCCACATCTCTTTGACGATCGGCTCGTCATACGCCTCTGGGTTGATGGCGAAGTAGCCCGTCTCGACGTGCCATTTGGCCTGGGCTTCTTTCGATGCCGCATACTTCATGAACTCCCATGCGCCCTGCTTCGTCTCGTCGGCGATGCCGTCACCCATCCAGAGCGAGGCCCCACCGATGATGACACCTTCACGATCGGCTTCGTTCGGCACCGGCAAGTACGACGCCCCGACCTCGAAGTCAGCGTTGTCCGCCACGGTACGAATCCCAGCCGACGAGTCGAGATACATGGCAACTTTTCCGGATTGGAAAGCGGCACGCATGTCGTCCCAGTTTTGACCGACGTTCATGAATGTCTTCTCGTCATACATCTCTTTAATCAAGTTGAAGGCGTTCTGCCCTTCTTCCCCATCAAAGACAGCTTTCGTCGGTGCCCCGCTACGGCCGTTGTCGTTGTCGACATAGAGCCCGCCTTGCGCGGCGACAAGTTGCTCGAAGAACCAACCGTAGTTGAGCATCGTGAAGCCGGTCTGCCCGTCGGTCGTCAGTGCTTTCGCCGCTTGCTTCAGTTCGTCATACGTGCGCGGCGCTTTCTCTGGGTCGAGGCCTGCTTTTTCGAACGCGTCTTTGTTGTAGATGAGTACCGGTGTCGACGAGTTGAACGGCATCGAGTACTGCTTGCCGTCGACTTGGTAATAGCTCAAGATGTTCTCTTCCCAGACGCTCGTATCGAAGTCCTCTTTGTCGATGAACTCCTGGACCGGCGTGATTTTGTTTGAGTCGATCATATACTTCGTGCCGACCTCGAACGTCTGCATGATGGCCGGTGCGTCCGCTGACCCTGCGACGGCGTTGAACTTTGTGAGCGCCTCTTCATACGTGCCTTGGAACACCGGTTTCACTTCATACTCCTCTTGCGACTCGTTGAAAGCGTCGACTTGGTTGTTGAGAGCGGTCTCTAAGTCACCGCTCATCGCGTGCCAAAACACGACTTCTGTCTTCCCATCCGTCGTCGTGGTCGCCGCGGCTTCTTCCGCCTCTTGACTGCCACATGCCCCGAGCAATAATACCGAACTGGCCAACCCTGCGAATAATGCTTTCTTTTTCATGAACGTTTCCCCCTATTATTTGATCGCACCTTGCGTCAAGCCTTCCTGTAACTGCTTTTGTCCTGCGAATAACAGCATCAGCGTCGGGATGATGATCAAGATGACCGCCGCCATGACGACACCCCAATCCGAGGCGACCTCGTTCGACTGCATCTGCTTAATCCCGATTTGAACCGTGCGGGCCTGCTCCGTGTTTGTCACGAGGAGCGGCCATAAGTACATGTTCCATGTCGTCAAGAAGCTATATACCGACAACGTGACGAGCGGTGTCTTCGACACCGGCAAGACGACGTTCCAAAAGAAACGGAAGCGGCTGATGCCGGCGATTTGTGACGCCTCGTACATCTCGTACGGAATCGTCTTGAACTGTTGTCTTAGCAAAAACGTCCCGAACGCGAGCGCGAAGAACGGCACCGACAGCCCCCACACCGAGTTGAGCCAGCCGAGCGACTGAATCGTCAAGAAGTTCGGTACCATCGTCGCTTCCCACGGCACCATCATCGTCGCGAGGAAGAGCATAAAGATGAGCCCTTTCCCTTTGAAGTCGATGAAGACGAACGCGAAGGCGGCAAGACTCGACAAGACGACTTGACCGACCATGACGAGAAGCGCGACGACGAGACTGTTCCATAAGTACGTCATGAGCGGAATCCGCTCGAACGCGGCGACATAGTTGTCGAATGTGACGTCGCGTGGGATGAGGTTGCCTTTTAACACCTCACTCCCATCCATCAGGCTGATCGAGAACGCGTAGGCAATCGGGAACAGCATGACGACGGCGCTCAAGACGAGGAGCGTATACGTGACTACTTTCCGGAGGGTCATTGGTAATGCACCTTCCTTTCGACGAGTTTGAACTGGAGCCACGTCAATGCCAGCACCGCGAGAAACAAGAGCACGGCCTGCGCACTCGCCCCGCCGACGTTATAGTTGATGAACGCGTCCTTATAGATGGCGTAGACGATGACGTTCGTCGAATTCGTCGGCCCGCCTTTCGTGAGCAAATCGATTTGCCCGAACGTCTGGAACGCATTGATGAGCGAGATGATGCCGACGAAGAACAGCGTCGGGGACAGCATCGGGATGGTGATGGCCCGGAGTTGCGTCCAGTAGTTCGTCCCGGCGATGTCCGCACTCTCGTACAGCGTCCGGTCGATGTTTTGCAGCCCGCCGAGAAGAATCAAGAATGTGAAGCCGATGTTCATCCAGACGGTCGCGAGCGAAACGGATAGGAGCGCATACTGCGGGTCGAGGAGCCACTGCACCCCGCTCGTTCCGATCGCTTCCAAGAAACGGTTGAAGATGCCGATGGACGGGTTGTACATGAACATCCAAATGACAGATGAGGCTGCGACGCTCATCCCCATCGTCGCCGAGAACGCCGTCCGGAAGATGCCAATCCCGCGCAGCTTCTCGTTGGCGAGGAGCGCCAGACCGAGCGCGATGATGATTGTGAGCGGGACGGTCAACAGAACGAAGCCGACCGTCGCCTGAATGCTCTGCCAAAACGAGGCGCTCGTGAACAGCTTGGCGTAATGCTCGCCGCCGACGTAACTGAGCGGCGTCCCTTGTGTGTCCGTTTGAAAGAAACTCAAGTAAATCGTCCGGAACAGCGGATACACGAGGAAAATCCCAAATAACGCGATCGACGGGGACAAGTAGAGGAGCCCGCTCGTCGCGTCCGATAATCGGGTCCGGACGCGTTGTCTCGGAAGGGCGACCGTCATTGGAACACCTCCAACGCCTCGAACAGTTTCGGTTGCCGCGGTTCGATACGATTGCCGTTCGTATCAAACAAAGATATCTGTTTCGGGTCGACGTGACAGGCAATCTTCTCCCCGATCGACAGCGGCCATTGTCCCGGCCATTTGGCGAGCCATTCGACGCCACCCATATCGAAGGCGAGAATCGTCTCCGTGCCGAGCACCTCGATGTTCTTCAGTTCGGCATAGAACGTGACATCCTCTTTCGCCGGCGTGATTTGTTCCGGACGGATACCGAGCGTCGCCGTATCTTCTCGCGTCAGCGTGTTCGGATGGAACAGGCGTCCGTCCGAGGCGACCCAGCCCTTGTCACTCCGCTGCACCGGCGTCAAATTCATCGGCGGTGAACCGATGAACGAGGCGACGAACGTGTTCGCCGGCTTATTGTACAAATCGAGCGGTTGACCGACTTGTTGGACCTCGCCATCGTTCAACAGCATCATCCGGTCGGCCATCGTCATCGCCTCGACTTGGTCGTGCGTAACGTAAATCATCGTCAGCTTGAGCTTGCGTTGCAGCTGCCGGATCTCCGAGCGCATTTTGGCCCGAAGTTTCGCATCCAAGTTCGAGAGCGGCTCGTCCATGAGGCAGATCGGTGACTCGGTGACGATGGCCCGGGCCAGTGCGACCCGTTGCCGTTGCCCGCCCGACAGCTCGCGTGGCTTTCGCTTCAAATAGTCGGTCAGTCCGAGCGTCTCGGCCGCTTCCAAGCAACGTTCGCGCTGCTCGAGCTTCGTCAGCCCTTTCGTATGTAACCCGAACGTGATGTTTTTCTCGACGGTCATATGCGGATAGAGCGCATAGTTTTGGAACACCATCGACAGTTGGCGTTCGCTCGGTTTCAAGTCGTTCGCGGCGACGCCGTCGATGCGGAGCGTCCCGCTCGTGATTGACTCGAGCCCAGCAATCATCCGGAGCATCGTGCTCTTCCCGCAACCCGACGGTCCGACGAGGGCGAAGAATTCACCGGCCTCGATCGTCACGTCGATGCCACGGATGACTTCCGTCTCGTCGTATGACTTTTTGATATTCTGCAGTTGAATCGATTTCATATGATATCCTCCTTCATTCCTTGCGACGCCCATAATCGCTCATCCCCGGTCGAGACGGCGAACGCCCCGTGAGAAAGTGCTTCATGCACGTGAATCGGTTTTCGAATCATCCCACCCGTCACAATCGGCAACGAGACGTGTTCCGCGACGTGCTCGATGACACTCGGAATGAGACCCGGCATCAGTTCGAGCGCGTCCGGCTGTTGGTCTTTCGCCATCTTGATGCCTGACGAGATGGCGTCCGAGTCGACGAGGAACAGGCGCTGCACCGTCATCAGGCCGGCCCGTTTGGCGTGTTGGATGACAGACGCCTTCGTCGTCACAATCCCGTCGGCGCCGACGCGTTTCGCCAAATAGTCGATGCCGTCACGGTCGAGACTGATGCCGTTGATGCGTTCGGCGTGCAGGAACACGGTCCGATTCTCGCGCTTCAAATGGGCGACGTAGCGATCGAGCGTGCTGAGCGTCCCCATCATGAGGAACGTCGTCGTCACGTCCGACTGCAGGAACTTCTCGAGTTGTTTCGGTGATTTGATGGAGGCAATCATCTTCTCTTGTCCGATCGTGCGGAGCGTTTCATTCACTTGAATCATCCTTCCCTAAAAAAAGGACCAACAGAAACAGGACGTCATCGACGTACGGGCTTCTGTTGGTCTCTCGAATGTTCTACCGGTTGCTATTCACTTGGCATGAGGGGTCTCACAAGTCATATCGTACCGGATGAATGTAAAGTGTCTGTGAAGCGTGTGAAAAAAAGCGTAAACCTTTCATGAATGAGATTTACAAACCAGCCGAACTAACATCAATGTCTACTTGTTAACCGAGTTATACTGTTAGTGAGCGGAAATCGAGTAAAGCCTTCATTTGAGAATAACTAGGGGGGAATAGACGTGAAAAAAATTCAACTCACCGAACATGAGTGGACCCGCCAAAACATATGGGAAGGATGCATACTCGCCTCGATTGCCCATGCTGTTTTTATAGCGGATGCTCCTGATCTTGCGTACGAACATTCATGGGATGGTGACAACTACAGTACGAATGATGGCCAAGGAAGCAGAGGGACGGTGGCATTCGGTCAAGAGGTATATGCCGCAGGTTTCCGAAATGACCATCTCGCTTTGAACCCAGTAGATGCAAAGCAATACTTTATCGAAGCTCCGGACCAGGTACAACAAACAGCTGAACAAGAAACGCTTCAATACTTGTTAGATGAAGTGGATGGAGAGGTTCGTCCAGTCGTCACGACCGTCTTATGGGAAAGTGAACAGCACGTTTTTTCGAGTCATCCTTATGACATCATGCTTGAACGAGGAGCGGATCTTTTAGAAGTACAGGCATCAGAGTATGAAGCGGCTATTGAATTTTGGGAAGAAAATTACGAACTCACGGAACAACAACTAGCATTAGTGGAAAAACTATATCATTTAAAGTTGGAAGACCCTACTAGGCGTATTCTTTTAACGGAAGAGGACATTCAATCAATTAACGCAAATGATGTTGAAGGAATTGAAGAAAGTAGATGTTCTTTTTCTGAAATTGGAATTGAATGGCCAAGTTAATGATGATTCGATGAACAAAAGTTCTTATAAAAACGTGAGCCTGGAAGTTTACCAGGCTCACGTCATTTGTTTCTCATCATTTTTATCGTTAGGACATATCCGTTAGCGTCTGCCTCGCCTTCGCCAAGATGTCCGCTTTGACGGCATCATCCCGCCCTTGCCAGTTGCGGACCATCATCTTCATGCGTTGGTTCTTCGCGAATCGCTCCTCGTGCTTGTCGATAAAGTGCCAATACAACGCGTTGAACGGACAGGCGTCGTCCTCGGTCGTATGTTTCGGGTTGTATGTGCATCCTTTACAGTAGTCACTCATCTTATCGATATATTTTCCCGAGGCGATGTACGGCTTCGTCGCCAGCTTTCCGCCGTCCGCATGGAGCGCCATCCCGAGCACGTTCGGCAAGACGACCCAGTCGTAAGCGTCGATGTACATCTTATTGAACCAGTCGCTCGTCTGTTGTGGCGACACCTCGAACAGCGTCGCGAAGTTACCGAGCACCATGAGCCGTTGGATGTGATGGTTGTGCGCCTTCTCGATGACGGGCTTCACGCTCTGATGGATGCAGTTCATCTCCGTCTCGGCGTCCCAAAAGTAATCGGGTAAATCGCGTTCATACTTGAACGTATTGACCGACTCGTAGCCCGGCATCGACGCCACGTAGACGGCGCGCATAAATTCTCGCCATCCGAGAATTTGACGGACGAATCCTTCCACCGAGGCGAGCGGTGCGTCCGATTCCACCGCCGCTTGGACGACCTCATCCGGAGTCAGCAGTCCGATGTTGATTGCTGCGGACAACAGACTGTGTGACATGTCTTGATTGTCCGACAGCATCGCGTCTTGATACGGACCGAACGTCTCGAGTCGCTCCTCAACGAACCGTTTCAATGCCCGCCGTGCCTCACTGCGCGTCACCGGCCAGACGAACGGAGTGATGTCTCCCGGATGGTCGGCGAAATCGCGATTCACTTTTTCGATGACGTCTTTCGTGATGACGTCCGGCCGGAAATGAATCGGTGCCGGGAACGTCAGCCCGGCTTTCGGCGGCTGGCGGTTGTCCGCATCGAACGACCATTTGCCACCCCTCGGTTTCCCATCCTCGAGCAAGACGTCAAACCGTTTCCGCATCTGGCGTTGAACTACCCCCACCTACGCTTCGCTTAGAGGTGGAGGATTCCTGAGTTATTCGACCTAACGGTCGAAACCTTATCAGGCTAACCCCGTCGTCCCGACGGTTGAAGAAGCTAAGATGCGTTCTGCTTCTTGTTTGAGGTTTATTCCTGCATTCACATCGCGGTCGTGATGAATCCCGCAACTCGGGCATCTCCATTCACGCAAGCCAAGATGCTTCACGTCTTTGTGTTGATGGCCGCAACTAGAACAGAGCTGGCTCGAGGCAAAGGTTTTCCCGACCTTCACGACGGTCTTCCCGTACCAGTCGGCTTTATACTCGAGCATGCTGAAGAATTCTGACCAACTGACCTCGGAAATCGACTTGCTCAACTTGCGGTTCTTTTGCATGTTCTTCACTTGCAAAGTCTCGATTCCGATGACGTCGTGGTTTTTGACGATCTCGGTCGATACCTTATGCAGGAAGTCAGTACGCTTGTTGGCAATCTTCTCATGGATGCGCGCGACTTTTCGCTTTTGCTTCTGATAGTTCTTCGCCTCGGAAAGTCTCACTTTCCTGTTTAGGGCGATGAGCTGACGACGTGACAACTTGCGCTGTTCGCGCGCAAGTTTCTTCTCGAGCGTGCGGAAGTAGCGGTCGTTCTTGTACACCGTGCCGTCCGACAGGATGGCGAAGTTCTTCAGCCCGACGTCGACGCCGACAGATGATTCTGTCTTCGGCAGTTCGTTGATCTCATGCTCTGCGAGCAGGGACACAAAGTACTTACCCGAAGCTGTGCGTCGGATCGTGGCGTTCAAGATTCGCCCCTCGACCTGTCTGGAGTTGGAAAAACGAACCCACTTCAACTTCGGAAGTTTGAGCTTGTTACCTACGATCGAGACTTCAGGAAGTTGATTCTTCTTCTCGATATTCGTCTTGTAAGATTGTACAGGGTTGCGCTTCGACTTGAATCGAGGCCGTTCGTTCTGCTTCTTAAAGAAACGATCATACGCATCGGCTAGGTGCTTGACGCTGGATTGAAGCGAATGACTATCTACTTCCTTGAGCCAGCCGAACTCTTGTTTTAGTAAAGGAATTTCTTTCGAACAAGAACCGTAGGACAGTCCTTTGCCTGTCTCTTTGTAGGTTTCATCCCACTTCGCTAAGAAGTGGTTGAACACGAAACGCGAACAACCGATCGTCTTGGCGATCAGGATTTCCTGTTCTTTTGTCGGGTAAATTCTGAATTTGTAAGCCTTATGTTTCAACATGAATTTCACCTCCTTGGAAGGAATTATACCCAAAAGAGAGGTTGGCGATTCACCTCCCACTTTCACTTCGTTTAGAAGTGGGAGTACTCTCGCCTAATTTGATAGAAGAGCGGCACGTCCGAATGTTCGACGAGCTTATATTTCTTCCCGAACTGACGCAACTTCTTCTCCATCGCGACGTCGGTGACGGCCGTATAATGGGTTGCCTCCGGTTCGTATCGCTTGAAGTGGTCGTCCCACGCGTCCTGGAACGAATCGGCCTCATGATAGTCGACAGTGTAGCCCTTTTCTCGCAGTTCCTCAGCGAAGTGACGCATCGCCGAGAAGATGAGGACGAGTTTTTGTTTATGGTACGGCCGCCACGTCGACCGTGACGTCGCCTCAATCATGACGATGACGTCATCCTCCTCGATGTGATTGAATAGCTCGAGTTCGTGCGACAACTGATTGCCGAAAATCCAAAAGGAACGCATCGATTCAACTCCCCTCCTAAAATGGTTATGCTACACTCAATCTACCTCGATGTTATTTAGAAAGGAATGGTTCGATGCGCTTCACACGTCTCCAAACATGGATTGACAGTCAATACGAAAACCCGCGCGGCATCGTCGGGACGTATATCGGCGAGAAGATGGTCCGCCAACATCGGGTCGAAGTCGATTGGACGATTGAACAACTTCACATTCAGCCCGACCATCGTGTTCTCGACCTCGGTTGCGGGGCCGGCGACGCACTAGCACAGATCCTGCGTGGCTATGAGCACGTGCATGTGACCGGGCTCGACCGTTCCCCGACCATCGTCCGCTCGGCGCTCCGACGAAATCAAACGGACGTGCATGTTGGAAGAGCCGAAATCGTCGAAGGTGACCTCGGGACGCTCCCGTTTCCAGACGCACAGTTTGACCGTGTCTTCAGCATCCATACGCTCTATTTTTGGGAAGACGTGGCCGCCGTCCTCGCTGAAGTCGAACGCATCCTCGCACCAGGAGGGTCGTTCGTCATCACTTACTGCGACGGGAAAGGCGATGTGACGTGGGACGGCATCGCATCCATCGTGCGGGAACAGTTCATCCCTGCCGCTTCCACGCTCGGGTTCATTGACGTTCAAGAACGCCGTGGACCTGACTCGCGCGATTATCATACGGTCGCCGTAATGGGACGAAAACCAGTCTAACGTCAGCCCCGGCTCTTCCGTGTGACTGCTACACCGCCGAACCCGCTGATGATGGCAATATAGAAACCTAAATCATAGAACCAGCCGGTGTTGTTCACCTCATAGACGCGATACGTGTCATTGAACAATCCTAAAATGAGTGACACCGGTGCGATCCACCCGTGCCAGACGCCCCAAAAGAAGCCGGCCGGGTCGGTCGTGTACGTCCCGTCGCCCGGCACACAGCCGCCGAGGACGACAATCAAACTGAGCATGATGGCTAATAATCCGATTCGTTTCATAATAAATCCCTCCTGTTTGTTGTATTCCCGGTTTTAAAGAATTCAGTACGGCCTAACGTGCGCCAGACGAACAAAAACAAGCAGCGACTCATCATGAGCCGCTGCTTGTGTTTTGTTACCGCCAAAGTTGGACCGTGTTCGCGAACTCGATGTCGGTCGCGATTTCCCCATCGAGGGCATGTAAATCGAAATCTTTGCCGTCGAGCCACTCCTGAAAATCGAAGATGACCGGGTCGCGGTCGCCACCGAGGGCGAACCACGTCTCGAGCGTCTCCGGGAAGTAAGCCGCCGTGTGAATCGTGCCGGCCCAGCTCTTGTACAGCTCCGAGAAGACGCCTTTGTCCGAGTCGTTCATGAGCCGGAACGCACTCTCGGCGTCCTGGACGATATGTTGATACATCTTGATTTCCATCATCCGGCGCGTCGAATCGTCGAGATGGTAACGATTCTCGTGTTGTAGCAACTCGAAATGGTTCGTACAGATATTCGACTCGCGGACACGAACGTCACGCGGTGTCGCTTCGATGACGCGTGTCTTCGACGACTTGTCATGGACGACATACGTGAACGAGCCGCGGTGCGGAATCTCTTGAAGCAAATCGACCGCTTCCTCGACCGTGGCGCACGTCTCGAGAATCATTCGGCCAATCATCTGACAGACGAACCCATCTCCAGGCCGCCGACGGTTGATGAAGTTATAACCCATGGCGAGCCCTTTCTCGTTCATCCCGTCCATCCGGCCGGTGACACGTGAGACTGGACCGATGACGGCGTAACCCTCATCTGGCTGGAACACGTTATAGCGTCCGTCGTACGTCATCGGGTGATAGTCATAGTTACGGACGAGGAAGTTGTCGCCCGTCAAAATCGAACAGCCACTGATCGGATTATTGACCCGGAAATGACCGAAGTGAAGGAGCGTGTCGGCGAGCGTCAACTCGAGCTCGTCTTGGAGTCCGAGCAGTTCTTCCCAAATCTTCGGGGCGAACCGGTCGAACGCCTGCTTCGCCTCGCGCTCGTCAATCTCAAAGCGCGGGACGCGGAGCTTCCACTGGTCGGTCCGGTTCTCGAGCAGTTTGCTGCGCTTGATGTATTGTCCTTGAAAGCGGCCAAAGTCATAGTGACTGCCGCGGAATTGTGTGAGTTCACTTGAGACGCGTTGCATGAAAAAACCTCCCTTGCGCCTAGTATAACGGACGCAATGGAGGTATGTCTGACTTGAGACTGTTTACAACTTGAACTGTCGGCTCATGCGTTGCATGTCCTCGGCCGTGTGCGACAAATCTTTGACGAGCCGGTTCATCGTCTCGCTCGTCGCCGACATCTGTTCGGTCGAGGCGGCCACTTCCTCGTTACCAGCCGTACTCTCTTCAGAAATCGACGCGATATCAGAGAGACCACGTTTGATGTCGTCTTGGTTCGTCTTGACGCGTCCGAGCTGCCCTTGCATCGAGTTCGTCAGGCGCTGCATCTCTCGCACGCTCTGTTCAATCTCATTGAAGGCGCGCTTCGTCTCCTCGAGCGTCCGCTTGCCGTCCTCGGCAGCGTGCATGCTGTCCGTGAACGTCTCACCGAGCGCAATCGAGTTTCGTTTGACGCTACCAACGATTTCCGAAATCTCACTGACCGACCGCGCAACGCTATCGGATAACTTGCGAATCTCAGAAGCGACGACGGCGAAGCCTTTTCCATGCTCCCCGGCACGAGCCGCCTCGATGGCCGCGTTCAAGGCGAGCAAGTTCGTCTGCTCAGAGATTTGACGGATCATCGTGACGAGCGCCGTCACTTCGTCCGCCTGTTGCTCGAAGTCCTTCACCTGGCCTTGCGACTCGCGCACTTGCAGATGGATGTTCGTCATCTTGCCGACGGCATCCTCCATCAGTTCGAGCCCTTCTGCCGTCACACGACTGACGACTTCCGCTTGTTCGCTCACGCCGTTCCCGTCCTGCGCCGTCTGGTCGACGAGTCCCGAGAACTCATTCATATGTCCGTACAGTTTCATCGTGAGCACGCTCTGATTCTCGACACCGCCCGCGATTTCTTCCATCGTGAACGCGATTTGACGCGAGGCATCGTTCACTTCTTCCGAGATGCTTGCCACGTTGCCGCTCTCGTCACGCACCGTCTGGGCGGACGTTTGTAATCCGGAGATCAAGTCGCGGAGCATTTTCGTCATCTGATCCATCGAGGCGGTGAGCCGCTTGATTTCGTCATTCGCCTTCAACTGGATGTTGTCCATCTCACGAGCCGCCGTCGCCAAGTCCCCGCTCGCGATATGGGTCGCGACACGCTCGAGCTCCCGGAGCGGACGAAGTTTCCAGCCAAGGTAGCGCCAGATGATGACCGAGGCGATCCCAAGCAAGACGACGAGTCCGATGAGAATCGGCGGCAAGCTCTCTTGCAACACGTCTTCCGTCACCGCTGCGACATCACTCGCCCCTTTGTCGATTCCAAGTACACCGATGACGTCCCCGCCTTGTTTGATCGGAACGAGCACCGTCATATAGTCCCCGTACTCTGGGTCCTCGACAATCGGTGTCGTGACGGTCCCACCTTCAAACGCCGCTCTCGCGTCCGCAAACGATGTCGCCGTCGTCGGCGTTCCGATATCGACCGCGTCGGCCGCGCTCATCCCATCGACGATGATTTGAAGCTCTTCGCCGTCGGCTGCGAGTGTGTACACATACATGGCCCCGATTTGCGTCCGATACGTGTCGAGCTGTTCCCGAAACTGCTCGAACCGTTCATCTTTCGCAGGGTTCTGTAAAAATGAAGCATACGCTTCCGCGTCGATCGCCTCGCTAATCCGGGCCCCGTCCGCCAACAGGACGGCTTGCATCGAGCTCTGTACCGTATGCTTCGTACTGACGTACTGCAACACGCCGAATGTGACGATGAGTAGCGTGATGAATGCCAACATCATCGCCAAAATCCGCGTCTGTAGCGATTGTGGTTTATTTCGTTTCATGTGATTCCCTCCATTCGTCCTTACTGTATGTATCGGACGATCTCCGAAAAAACTGCACAAAAAAACGGATGATTTTCGACAAAAATCATCCGTTCGTTCATTCATTTGTCGAATCTACTACCTCGAGCGGCATCGACACCTCAGCCTCGCCCTCTTCTCCAATATGGAAGAGAGGCAGCGTCTCGGTGACGAATAGATCGGGGTTCAAATCCGCTTGATAGACGTAAGTTCGCACGTCCCCTTCGCGTTCCGCGACGAGTTCACCGAACGGAATCGGGACACGCGTGCCGTCGACTTCATAACTAATGATCGTCGTCGGATCGAGGCGACGGTCTTCGAGCATCCGAATCGTGAACAACATCGTTGAGCTGTTCGTCCGCTCGAGCGAGACCGCAATCGATTCCGATTGGCCGGCTCGCTTGTCGATCATCGCATCATCGACGTCCTGTTCGAACACGACGTTCTCCTCGACCGGATCATCTTGCACTTGTTGGCAACCGACGATGGTCGCCAATCCGAGAATCAAGGCAATCACCAATACGCGCATCTCGTTCTCTCCTCACTTCAAGGCGAAAGTGAGTTCCGCTTCACAAGCAACTTCTCCATCGACTGTCGCCACGGCGCGTCCTTTACCGATCGGTCCGCGCACTTTCAAGATTTCGACCTCGAGGCGCAATTGATCGCCCGGGACGACTTGACGTTTGAAGCGACATCCGTCGATGCCTGCGAAGAACGCGAGCTTGCCGCGGTTCGACTCTTGCTTGAGCATCGCGAACGCGCCTACTTGCGCGAGCGCTTCGACGATCAAGACGCCAGGCATGACGTTATAGTCCGGGAAATGTCCATTGAAGAACTCTTCATTCGCCGTCACATTCTTTAATCCAACGGCCCGTGTGCCTTCTTCGACTTCAAGAATTCGGTCGATGAGCAAAAACGGGTACCGATGCGGGATCACTTCTTTAATCTGTTCAATCGTGTACATGGTTCCACCACCCTTATGATGTTAGCCAAAAATCGGTGATATGGCGCCACGTGTCGATGTTGAACACGTCCTTCCACTCGCCTCCGCCAATCACGCTGTACCCAATGATGGCCCCAATCGCAAGCATCACGAAAGCCAACAGCAGGACAACGATGACGCGTAACAAGATCGGGAAACGTCGATGGTTCGATAATCGCTTCCGCTCCGTCCGCTCTTTGGACTCGGTCTGTTCCGAGCCGTTCTGTTCTTCGTTCGCCACGTCCATACATCCTTTCAGCTGAATTAATCATAACATATTAGTACCTGGTATTAAAACTATTGCATGAGTTCTATATAAGTGTAACGTATCTACCATACGTCGAACAAGCGCCCGGCCTAGGGCAAGGGCGACGCTTCTGTGAAAAATACTGCCCGCTTCCATTTATGCTGTGCTACCATAAGAGTATTCATCATTTAGGAGGGTTTATTTTTATGTGGAAAGAATTCAAAGAGTTTGCAATCAAAGGCAATGTGATCGACCTGGCCGTCGCCTTCATCCTCGGGGCCGCCTTCACGGCCATCGTCACGTCGCTCGTCAATGACATCTTCATGCCGTTCCTCGGCATCCTCATCGGCGGCATCGACTTCTCGACGCTCGCGGTGTCGGTGCTCGGCGTGAACGTGACGTACGGCAACTTCCTGCAAGAAATCGTCAAGTTCTTCCTCGTCGCCTTCGCCTTGTTCATGATGGTCAAAGTGCTGAACCGTCTAAAGCGAGAAAAAGCGGTCGAAGAGACACCGGAGCCGGAACTGTCGCGTGAAGAACAGCTCCTCTCGGAGATTCGTGACCTATTAAAAGAACGCCCGTGACCAAAAGGCGCCTGAACCGAAGTTGGTTCAGGCGTCTTTGTCGATTAACCGGAACGCTCGGCTGACGGCGTCCGTCAAGAGCGGTGCCGCTTGCTGCATCGCTTCCTCGAGCATCATCACCCGGGAAACAATCGGGAAGACGGCCTGAATCCCGACGTCCGGGACGGCAATCAGTTCTGATTGTCCGGCGAAGACGAGCGTCGGTACGTCGTACGTATGGGCAAAACGTGCCAACCCGTACGGCGCTTTCCCGTGAAGCGACTGCGCATCGAAGTGGCCTTCTCCGGTAATCAACCAGTCGACCGTCCGTAACGTCTCCTCTAGATTCGACCACCGCACGACGTCCTCGATTCCGCTCACATACACGGCCCTGAGCTGATAGAGCGCGAAACCAATCCCGCCGGCCGCACCCGCTCCCGGTTCTCCCGTCACATCACGCTCGAAACAACGGGCGTATGAGGAAAGTCGTTCCTCGTAGCTAACGACGTCTTGTGGGGCCAGTCCCTTCTGTGGTCCAAACACGGCCGCCGCCCCCTTTGGTCCGAGCAACGGGTTCGTCACGTCCGAGGCCATCCGCCACTCGACTTGACGTGCTTCCGGGAGGAGCCCTGACCAGTCGATACGACTGACGCGCTCGATGTGATGCGGGAACGGTCCAATGACATGTCCAAACTCATCGAAGAAGCGGACACCGATCGCCTCGAGCAAACCTTTTCCCCCGTCGACGGTCGCGCTCCCGCCGAGGCCGACAGTGATGCGCTTCGCCCCGCTCTTGAGCGCATGCTTGATTTGTAGCCCCGTCCCATAGGAGCTGTAGCGCCACGGGTCCAGTGTATCGACAAGTGTGAGCCCGGACGCCTCGGCGACTTCGATGACTGCTTCTCGCGTCAGTTCTAACCAACCGTACCGTGCTTGTCGCATCGTCCCATCAAGCGACATGACTTCTTGCGTGATGGTCTCGGCATCCGGATGTGTCAGGAGCCACGCATCTAAAAATCCTTCGCCTCCGTCTGAAATCGGCACCTCGATGACATCGTGTCCAGCGAGTGCCCGACAAACCGCCCGATTCGCTTCCACGCTCGTCAACGACCCTTTGAACGAATCCATCGCCACGACAATTCGCATGTCCATCCCTCCTCCTATTCAGTGTAATGCAAAAACCGCCCTTCCGAAGAAGAACGGTCTGTGATTAACGGAGTGACGTGACGAGTCCCATCATCTGGTCACTCATCGACAACGCCCGTGAATTCATCTGGTAGGCACGTTGCGTAATCGTCATGTCGGTCATCTCTTTCGTCAAATCGACGTTCGACGATTCGAGCGTCCCTTCGATCAACAGATTGCCGAGCGGACGGTCAACGTCCGCCGCCAAATCAGCCGCATAGACGTTGTTGCCGAGTGGTTGGAGCGCTGACGTGTTGCGCACCTCGACGATATCGAGACGGCCGAACTCTTGCTCGGCCCCGTTCACGCTGGCGACGACCATCCCGTCTTGACGGACGCGGTGTGCCGTCGCCTCATTCGGCATGACGATCGGGTTCCCGTCCGCACCAAGGAGGGCGTTACCGTTCACGTCGACGAGCGTCGTCGTCTCACCGACCGACAGCTGCATGTTCCCGCTCCGGGTCAATCCGACACCGTTCTCTGTCTCGACGGCGAAGAACTGGCGGCTCGCTTTCAAAAACACATCAAGGCCACGGTCCGTCTTCCGGATTTGGCCGATATTGAACTGTTGACTGATGTCAGCGACGTGGCCGCCAACGCCGATGCGAATCCCATTCGGGGTGTCGCGTCCGACTTCAAGTTCGGCACGCGGTTGATTGTCATACGACTGCGACAAGAGCGAGGCAAAGTGGGTCTGTTCCCGCTTATAGCCGGCCGTATCGACGTTGGCGATGTTATGGCCCGTCACGTCAAGTTGACGTTGAAGTTGGGTGAGCGACGAGACCGAGTTATAAATCGATTGCATGGGCTTCCTCCTTAACGAATCCGAGCGATCTCAATCGCCCGCTCGGCACTCTTGTCATACGCTTGGACAACTTTTTGGTTCGCCTCGAATTGACGGTACGTCGTCATCAAATCGGCCATCGTCCGATCGAGATCGACGTTTGCCTCTTCGATAAATCCTTGTTGGAACTGAACGTTCGCAGCAGGCGGGGCGTCTCCATTGACACGATAGTCGTTCCCGACTTGCTCGAGTGTCGTCAAGTCATCGATTTGGACGGCACCGAGCGTCGCCACGTTCTGCCCGAGTGACGTGATTTGTCCGTCACCTGACAACGTGAACTCACTTGACGGCAATTGAATCCGTTCGCCGGCGTCTGAGAGGATATACCCACCATCTGCCGAACGCAAGAAGCGTTCCTCATCGACCGCGAAGCGTCCGTTCGTCGTATAGAGCGTCTCACCGTTCTGTTCGACGGCGAACATAGCGGCACCCGTCGCGTCAGCCGGTACCTTCATATATACGTCGGTCGGGCTCCCCGTCTCGGAGATGCTTCCCGTCGAGAAACGTGGCATCGTCTCTTGCAAATACACGCCCGTCGACAACGTGCCAACCTCGCCTTGCACGCGTGAACCCGAATTTCCCGGGTGGCTCACTTGGGCGAGCAACATTTCTGGGAACGAGCGGACGACGCCGTTCGATGCCTTGAATCCAGGTGTCCGGACGTTTCCAAGGTTATTGCTCAAAATCTCTTGTTGACGTTGGAGCGCGTTCATCGCGCCCGCCGCCGTATATAATCCGCGTAACATGGTTCGTCTTCCTTTCATCGTTCAAAGTCTTCACTCTGTATATCGTACCAAATGAATGTTTCATTCACCGTTTTTTGAAAAAAAACTAAAAAAAACCACTTCGCAATGTGAAGTGGTTTTCGTCAAGCGACAATCGGGAGTTCGACCGTCATAATCGTCCCATTCCCAAGTTCAGAACGAACGCTGATCGTCCCGCCGTGCGATTCAATAATCTCCTTACAGATCGCAAGCCCAAGGCCGGTGCCTCCAATATTGCGACTCTGTTCGTTTTGGACACGGTAGAACTTCTCAAACAGTCGTTCGGCATCTGCGGGTGCCACACCCATGCCTTCGTCTTCGATGGCGATCCGGATGACATCGTCATCGCACGAGACGTTGACGGCTATATTGCCGCCGTCGGGTGAATATTTAATGGCGTTATTCAAGATATTCGAGAACACTTGACGCAGTTGCGCCGGGTCCCCGGAGACGCGAATCGTTTCATCACAATCGAAATGGAACGCATGCAACTCGGTCGAACCGGCATGAATCTCAAGAATATCGGACAATAGTTCGAACAAACTCTCGACTTTGAAGTCTTGCTGCGCGTTACCGGACTCTATCTTCTGCACGTCGAGCAGATTGCTGACGAGCCGCTCGAGCCGGGTCGTCTCGCTATGAATCATACTCAAGTAGCGTTTCCGCTTCTCTTCGTCGACCTGTCGGTGTTCAAGCAGTTCGGTAAAACCAAGAATGGATGTGAGCGGGGTACGAAGTTCGTGTGAGACCGTCGCGACGAGTTCCGTCTTCAAGCGGTCAATCTCAATCTCTTTCGTAATGTCCCGCGACACAAACATCACGCCGAAACGTTCGTCCTGCAGTTCAATCGGTTCGGCGTACATCCGTATGATACGTCTTCCCCCTTGCATCGAATACGTAAACGTTTCATCGAAGATTCCACAGTTTTTAGCCCGGTGTGTGAAGCGATTGAGACCGTCCTGATCATCGATTTGGTCCATGAACGGCTCATAAAACGCGTCAATCGGATACAAGCTCTGACGGTCGCCGAACGGGAACGGCTGCTCATACAGTTCGAACAGCGCCTCGTTGGCGAAGCGTTGGTTTGTGTCTACCTCGACAAAGACAATCGCGTCGCGCATCGTATGCAAAATGCGGGCCGTCTTCTCGCGCTCTTTCTCAAGTTCAGTATGTTGATGAATCAACGAGCTCGACATCTCCGTGAACGATTTCGATAGTTGACCAACCTCGTTTTTCATTGGATTGATTGGAATAAGCGTGGCATGCGGATCGACGGCCAGCCGTTCACTGTTCGTGATGAGCGCCTCAAGCTGTTTCGTCAACCGCACAATATATGGTTGTAGGCTAACAAAGAGGATGAACAACGCGCCGAGCAAAATGAGTAGCCACATCCATTGGGCTTTGGCGAGCTGCTCCGACAGTTCTTCCCGGAGACCCGACTCTTGAAAGTCGAGCTCGGAGCGATAGTCCGTGAATACCGATTCCATGTCGACGATGCTCGCACTCATATCGGCCGCACTATTCGAATTGAATTTGAATCGTGTCTGATTCGATGATGCGTTGCTCGGCATGAGTTGGCCGACAGTTGCCATCTGTAAGAACGGCTCATCGACCTCTCCGTTCGCTTTGGCGACAACGTAACGTTCGAGACCAGGCATGACGCGCGTCGTATAGATGGTAAAGAGCAAACGCGCCTCTTCCGCGAACGTCGTCTCTTCGTTCGTCTCGGCGTTCTGTTCAAACCAGCTCGTCTGGTCGTCGATTCGGTCTTGGGCTTGCTTGACTTCTGCTAGCAATGCATCCTCCCCAAGTAAAACGTGGCCGCGCATCTCGTATTGCATCGACTGCCATGTCTCGAACAAATCAGTCGCCCGCGAACGATGTTCACTGATCCGCTCAAGCTCGACCGTGGTTTCGCGGATCGCCTGCTGGGTATAAAAGTATGTGCCGAGTGACGTCAACGTGATTAAGGCAATCAATACATAAAACACGGTGAGGACTTGGCGGCTAATTCGTTGTTCAATCCAGCGTTTCATATATAGCCTTCTTTCATATCGATGATTAATCGGATTAGATAGTTTCGTATGTTCGGCTATTCAAAAAAGTCAGTTTCGTGTACGATAAGAAAACATTCGTCACGTTAATATGTGAACGATTAGTGTCAGTATATCGTTCGTTTCTCACAAAAAACTCACAAACCACGAAGGGAATATGCAGATGACCCCTAAATCGATTGGGCTGGTCATGTTGATGGTCTTCTTCGCGCTCGTTGGCGGCTTCGCCTTAACGCGCGGACAGACGATTGACGATTCAGTCACCGTCACACAAGGAACGGCCGATTTGACCGATTCTCGTGTGACCGAACAACTCATGCGTCTCGATGGGACGTGGCGCTTTCAATCGAGCCTGCTCGAGCGAGTCGACCGCGAGTCTTATCGACAACTCCCGCATGTGACACCACACAAGATGGCTACTTATGAAGCTGACATTTCACTGCCTCCCGGACAATACGCTTTGCGTGTGCCGCGTAACCACCCACATGTCAACCTTCTCATTGATGGAGAAGCTGTTTCACCCGTCTACGCATCGACAGATGAAGACCTTCGGCATGCCTACCTCGTTCTTCTGGATACGCATACCCCGACGTTCCGTCTGACGATTCAAACGGCTGAGACGAATGAGCTCTCGACTGGAATTTCCGATAGCCTGCTCATCGGTCCAACGAGCAATATGATGACCTATCATAATCAATACTTCAGTTATGAGTTCGTGATTATCCTCATCTCGCTCCTCATTTTTTCATTCTACGCAATCGTTCGGCTGTTCCATCGTAAGGAATCGCTCTATTTATATGGGGCTGCTTTCTTTTTCCTCGTCAGCGTCTCGCTTATGACGAATGATCAAATGATCGTATTCGAAATCGTCCCTATGATGTCTTACGTTTTGGCCCATAAATTAAATTTGATTACGGCATTACTGAGTGTCGCGATGTTAATCAACTTTGCGTTACGTCTCGAACGCGTCCCGTTTCGACACTTTTTGAAGTACGCGTCCTACCCGTTCTATGCGTTCAGTCTGATCGCCTTGGTGCTGCCAGAAGGTGCGCACGCGACGTTCGACCAATTCCCTTGGGTGTATGTCTTGTTCATCACGTTCTTCTGGACCGGGCTGAACATCAATTGGCTGTTCGAACGAAAAAACGACGGCTATCCGTTCGAATTTCTCGTGTTCACGATCTCACTCATCATCGGCTATGTCGGCCAGTTGATCAACGTTCTGATTGACCACCCGAACCAAGAACTGTATACGAGCGTCATGTCGCTCATTTACTTCCTGCTCATGTTCACGTTGCTCCCGATTCACTTGTCGACGGATAAACGGAAAAAGCGTGAAGTGCAGACGTTCGCCAACCAAAGTGAGATTTCGTTCTTCAACGCCCAAATCAAGCCGCACTTCCTATACAACACGTTCGGGAACGTGATTGCGCTCTGTTACACGGCACCGACCGAGGCGGCACGTTTGCTCAGCCATTTGAGCACATATGTCCGCTTCATCTTCGAGAATGGGCGGACCGAGAACGATATCTCGCTCAAGCAAGAACTCGACGTCATCGACTCGTATTTGATGATTGAGCAGACTCGCTTCAATGATGCGTTCACCATCACGAAAGATATCGACGAATCCGTCCTCAACGCCTTGATTCCACCGCTGTTATTGCAACCGCTCGTCGAGAACGCGGTACAGCATGGGTTGATGAAGCAACCAGGTATCAAACGGCTCATGTTGTCGATCCAGTCCTCAGATGATGCAATCGATATCCGGATTGCCGACAACGGCATCGGGTTCAATCCGACACCGCACTTGAGAAAATCGAATGGAATTGGTATCCCGAATGTCAAGAATCGGATCGACTTCATATCAGATGCCACATTTAAATTAAATTCTGAACCAGGGGTCGGAACGCATGTGCATATCCGACTCCCAAAACGAGAGAGGATGAACGAGCAACATGCGCACGATTTTGATTGAAGATGAGCACCATATTTTAAGGATGATGGAACGCCTCATCCAAGCTGAACCAAACTTGAAATGGATGGGGTCGTTCCACGATCCGTTCCAAGCACTTGAATTTTTAGCAAACCAGGAAGTCGACCTCGTCTTTCTCGATATCGAGATGCCCCAGATGAACGGTCTCGATTTCGCCAAACGATTGCCCGAGACGACTCAAGTCGTCTTCACGACGGCGCACAGCCAATACGCGGTCGATGCGTTCAACCTGCAAGCGACGCACTATCTGCTCAAACCGATTACCGAACAGATGATTCACGACCTCATTCCTCGCGTCGAGAAACGATACAAGGAGACAATGTCGACCGAGCATCACCGGACGTGTACGATTCAATGTCTCGACCACTTCTCGGTCAAGACGCAAGACGGTGACCTCGTCAAATGGCCGACACAGAAGACCGAGGAGCTGTTCGCCTACTTGATTTTCCATCGTGATAAAGTGGTCAATAAATGGCTGATTGCCGAGACGCTCTATCCAGAGATTGATGAGCCGCAGCGGGCGCTCCACAACGTCTATAACCTCGTCTACCGCTTGAAGAAGACGCTCGCCGAGTATGATTTGAGTATCTCGGTCCAGACGATCAACAACGGCTACTCGCTCCATTTGGACGACGTCTGTCTTTGCGATTACCATGACTGGTTAGATGCGAAAGAAAAGCCGTTCCCGCAAACGGATTTGTCCACTCGACTCTTCGTCGACAAAGACTATACATGGCATTAAAAAGAGCTTCTCCCTTGAATTGGGAGAAGCTCTTTTTAGCGTCCGACGAAGCCACCGTCGACGTGAAGATGTTGCCCATTGACCCAGGCCCCGTCCGACCCCATGAGGAACGCGATATAGCGGGCCGTGTCTTCGGGTGTCCCGACACGTCCATGCGGGAACAGCGGTACGAGTTGTTGACGGAGCCCGTCATCAATCCAACCCGAATCGGTCGGGCCCGGGTCGAGCGCATTCACAGAGATTCCGTACTGCCCTGCCCCGTTAGCGAGCGCCGGCGTGATGGCGATTAACATGCCTTTCGTGGCGATATAAGCCAAGTTGGATGCATCTGCTCCCCCGGACACCATGAACAGGATGCGTCCGTCCGTATGCCCAGCCTGTTTGTATCGCTCGATGAAGGCGAACGTCAGACCGAGCGTCCCTTCATTGTTGACGAGATAATGCCGGCGAAGTGTCTCGGTCGTGAACGTATCGACGCTCACGTGCCGTTCATACGTCGCGTTGTTGATGAGACGGCTCGGAGTACCGAGCGCCGCTTCGACGCGGTTGAGTAGCCCTTCTGCGTCTCCAGACGCCAAATCATACGCTTCGTGTGCGACACGGGCCCCTGATGCCCGTAATTCGTCGACGAAGCCGTCGATGAAGTCCGGTTCCGCTCCGACGCCTTCCGTGCCGTCAAACGGGCTCCAATGCGTGAGATACAAGTCATGGCCTGACGTAGCGAGTTTTCGCGCGATGGCTGCCCCGATGCCTTGCGTCCGACTGACGCCGGTAATGAGTGTGAGTGGTCGTGTCATTTAATGATCCCCTTTAGTCCCTAATTTGGTGAGAAAATACGGTCCCCAGTCCGCTTCGTGCGGAATGACATACGTCCACGTGTAAGCCGGGTCGACGATATAGATGTCCGCATAGTCCATGGTTTCGACAATCAACTCTTTCCTGGCAAGTGGTTGTGCTTTCGTCAAGTCGAGTTCGAGCACATCGTTCGAGTGTTGAAAAAAGAGCATCGCTTTCCACTTCCCTGCCCGTTCGAACGCATGCTCAGCAGCCGTTCCGACGAGACAGCCGTCAGCCCCTGCCCCGATATCCTCCCATAGATAAGGGGAAAGCCGTGTCCGCTGTTCCGGTCGTATGAAGTGCGCCACCCATGTCTGACGCGCTTCCTCACCTCGGTCTTCAACCTCCGTGACCTCGACTCCTTTCGCCGTCAATCGCTCAATCAATGGATTCATCTGCAGCCCTCCCTCTCTTATTCTATCCATTTCCAGGAAATTCAGACAGTGTTGAACGCAAAAAAAGCACGACGCCTACTGACGTCGTGCCTTTAGATGATCTTACTTCAAACGATCCAAGTGCTCGAGCATGATGCCCGTGCCATGCGCGACGCTGAGCGTCGGCTCTTCGGCAATCATGACCGGCAATCCGACACGCTCGGCGACGAGCTGGTCGATCCCGTGGAGGAGCGAGCCGCCACCTGTCATGATGATGCCGCGGTCGATGATATCGGCCGCAAGTTCCGGAGGCGTCTGTTCGAGGACGCGCTTCGTTGCTTCGACGATCTCATTTGCCGATTCAGCCATCGCTTCACGGAGTTCTTCCGACGTGATGGTTACCGTACGCGGAAGCCCACGCACCATGTCACGACCTCGGATATCCATCGTCTCGTTACGTCCGCCTGGGAAGACCGTCGCAATCTCTTTCTTGATTTGCTCGGCCGTCCGCTCACCGATGACGAGCTTATGCTTGTCTTTGATGGCGCGGAGGATGTCCGTATCGAACCGATCCCCGGCGATTTTAATCGTTTCGCCGCAGACGATATCGCCCATCGAGAGGATGGCAACGTCTGTCGTCCCGCCACCGATGTCGACAATCATATGACCGACCGGCTTCCAGATGTCCATGCCTGAACCGACGGCTGCTGCCTTCGGTTCTACGGCGAGGAAGACTTCTTTCGCGCCGGCCTTCTCGGCCGCCTCACGGATCGCTTTCGCTTCAACCGGTGTCACGTTTGCCGGTGTACAGATGAGCATGCGGATGCCGCCAAAGAAACCGCGGACTTGGATCTTCTCGACGAAATGGCGAAGCATCTCTTCGGTTGTCGCGAAGTCAGCGATGACCCCATCACGGAGTGGACGGATGGCGACGATGTCACCTGGCGTACGTCCGACCATCTGATACGCTTCCGTTCCGACAGCGAGTACTTTCCCTGTCGAACGCTTGATGGCAACGACGGATGGCTCGTCGAGGACGATGCCTCGACCTTTGACGTGGATGACGACGTTTGCTGTTCCTAAATCAATCCCGATATCTTTTGAAAACATGGTGTGTAGGTTCCTCCGTTCGTTACTTCATTGAAAAGAGCGAGAAGAGTCTCTCCTCGCTCCTATGAGTCTATTAATTAGTTCTTGACCATTTCTTCGGCAACTTCGACGTTCCCTTGGATTCGCTCGATGTCAGCACCAAGCGCTTGCAATTTCTTGTGGAAGTCGACGTAGCCACGGTCGATGTGGTAGAGATCGCCAACGCGTGTCTCTTCGTCCGCGATGAGTCCCGCGAGGACGAGGGCTGCTCCGGCACGAAGGTCAGTCGAGACGACTTCAGCACCTTGGAGGCGAACGCCGCCTTTGATGATTGCCGAGCGTCCTTCGATTTTAATGTCTGCGTTCATGCGGCGGAATTCTTCGACGTGCATGAAGCGGTTCTCGAACACTGTTTCGGTGATGACCGATGTGCCGCCAGCTTTCAAGACGAGCGCCATCATTTGTGCTTGGATGTCAGTCGGGAAACCAGGGTGTGGCATCGTCTTCACGTCGACCGGCTTCAACACATCCGGTGCGATGACACGCATGCCTTCTGACGTATCCTCGAACTTGACGCCCATTTCTTCCATCTTCGAGATGAGTGGGCGAAGGTGCTCGCGCTCAGCGCCGATGACTTCGATGTCGCCACCTGTGATCGCTCCAGCAACGAGGAACGTACCGGCTTCGATGCGGTCAGGGATGATTGAATGCTCGGCACCATGGAGTTTCTCCACGCCTTCGATTCGAATCGTTTCTGTACCGGCACCGCGGACGTGTGCGCCCATACCGTTCAAGAAGTTGGCAAGGTCGACGATTTCAGGTTCTTTGGCGACGTTTTCGATGACCGTTGTTCCTTCAGCAAGGACTGCCGCCATCATGATGTTCTCTGTCGCGCCGACAGATGGGAAGTCCAAGTAGATCTTCGCACCTTTCAAGCGACCGTCGACCGAAGCTTCGACGAAACCGTTGCCGATGACCGTCTTCGCGCCCATTGCCTCGAAGCCTTTTAAGTGGAGGTCAATCGGACGTGACCCGATCGAGCAACCGCCTGGCATTGCGACACGCGCATGCCCAAGACGAGCAAGGAGAGGACCCATGACAAGGATCGAGGCACGCATCTTGCGGACGTACTCAAGCGGCGCCTCGTCTTTGATTGTGCCCGACGCATCGACAGTGACTTCGTTATTTGCTTCGTCAAACGCAACCTCTGCACCAAGGTGGCGAAGTACTTTGTTAATCGTGTACACATCAGCGAGGCGTGGCACGTTTTGAAGTACCGACTTTCCTTCGCTTGCTAAAAGAGTGGCAACCAATGTTTTGAGTACGGCGTTTTTAGCTCCTTCAACACGCACAGTACCTGACAATTTACGTCCTCCACGGACTACAATCAAATCCTTCATATCTCTCTTTGTCCTCCAACTTCGTTGTTTTTTTGTTTTATACGTCGATATCCTCTACCGGATGTGGTTATGTCGATTACTACGATGGTTTGTAACACGTGACGCTTCATCAGAGAGAAAAATAATAATAAAAGCACTCATAAAATTCTGATGAAAAATTCGTCATGTCAGACGAATTTATCCTACACGATAAACATATAAGAAACGTTACAGCAGGATTACAGTTTAGTAATCGTTTCCCTGCCTACTGTAATGGTGCGAGCGCCTGGGCCAATCGGATATACTCCAAAAAGAACTGGGCGATCAGTGAACCGAAGACGACGGCCACGAGGACACGCAAGACTGCTGCTTGCGGACTCCTCACTTGATTGAGCAGGCGGTCCCATTTGACCGGCATGAGTGCCCACCAAGCGACGTAGATCGCTACGACGTAAATGACGAGCGATAACACGGTGTTCAACATCGACGATTCCCCTCTTTTCAAAAATTCGTACCATTTTTAATCATAGCATGTCACGTCAGAGAAAAAAAGACTTAGCGTTTAAGTGAGTGGTGGAATGGGTTCATCCGATCAACTCGCTTTCTCTCCATAAACCGCATACAAAAAGGAACGTCAATCGGCGCATGGCCTTAGTACAGTAATTGACGTCCCTTCAACATTTCAAACATTATTCACTTCAGCATCATAAGTTTGGCTCCAACGGATGGCTTCGACGTAGTATCGAGACAAGTCCGGCATCGTCTCATCGACGTCGACCGTCAACCGCTCATAGGCGAGCACCGTATTGAGCAAACCGCGCAACTCGTTGTCTTCCCCGAGAAGCGCCGCTTTGACGACGGGTTCGACCGGAAGCTCCGAGACGAGCGTATGCATCGTCTCGTCCAAGATGACGTCAAGCGACGAGAAGATACCCGTGATGAACGCGTCGAACGCCGTCACGTGCGGCAGCGTCTCGGCCGCGATCAGTTCCATCATCTTGCCGCGGATGACACTCTGTTTAATCAATTCTTTCGATTCGGATGTCTGCAACTCACGCAACAACATCAAGTAGGACCAACGCCGCATCTCATCGAGCCCGATGCGCGCGACGGCCTGTTCAATCGATTGAATCGTGTGACGTCCCTTTTGATAAACCGTGTTGACCGAGCGTAACATTTTATACGACAAGTCGACGCTTCGTTCGATTTGGCTGGCGATGCGTCGGAAGTCCGGTTCCGGCTTATCGAGTTCCTTCAGCACTTCGACGAGCGTATGCCGGAGCGGATGGACCTCGGCACCGTGGACGACCGTCGGCCGACTGAAGAAGTAGCCTTGGAACATGTGATAGCCGAGCTTCTTGGCAATCTCATATTCGAACGGTGTCTCGATTTTCTCCGCTAGAAATTCGACGCGATGGCCGAGGGCGTCGATGAGCCGCTTCTGTTGGTCGATCGGTGTCGCCTGGTAGTCGATTTTGATGATATCGGCGAGTCCGATGAGTGGCCGATACTTCTCTTCGAACACGAAGTCGTCGAGGGCGATCGTATAGCCTTTCCGACGTAACGAACGTAACGCCGCCAAGACTTTCTCCGTCGGTTCGACATGCTCGAGCACCTCGACGACGAGCGTCTGCCGCGGCAATAAAGCCGGTACCTCGCTCTCAATCAAGTTTTGCGGAAAGTTAATGAACGCTCTCGTCCCTTCCGTCAACTCCCGAAAGTTGAAGACGAGATAGGCGTTATGAATCACGTCGGCGGTCGCAAGTGCGTCATCGACATGTTCAAATATATTTTTCTCGCTGCGGCGATATAACAGTTCATAGCCACAGACGCGTAATTTTTGATCAAAGATCGGTTGGCGCGCAACATAAACTTTCATCCCATTGTCTCCTTTACCGTAGTTCCCACCTATATTATCGGATAAGAGATGTCTGTCTTCCACTATTTGGGCGTAAAACTTTTGATGCTTTGGACCTATATATATAGAAGGAACGTGATTCATTCGGTCCATCCACAAAAAAATCTCCCCTGCGGCTGCAGGAGAGATGTCGGTTATTCTTTGATATCGCGAATGCTCAAACGGTTAATCGCTTTTTTGAGCGCGAGCTCCGCACGACGGAATTCGAGGTCCGAGAGCTTCGTGTCTTGAAGACGACGCTCGGCACGAACTTTCGCCGCAGAAGCGCGGTCGTAGTCGATTTTATCCGCCATTTCGGCTGTTTCAGCTAAGATCGTCACCGTGTCGGGACGAACTTCCATGAAACCGCCGCTGAGTGCGATCAGCGTGCGTCCACCATCTTCGTGGCGCAGTTTGAGAACTGAGATATCGAGCGGTGTCACCATCGGGATGTGTTTCGGTAAGATACCGAGTTCACCGGTCACCGATTTGGCGACGACCATCCGTGCCTCGCCCTCATAGGCTGCACCATCCGGGGTGACGACGTTGACGTGAAGAGTATTCATCGTCTAGTTTCCCCCTTCCGTGTAGGTCTTAGACCAACGTCTTCGCTTTTTCGATGACGTCTTCGATTGGACCAACGAGACGGAATGCATCTTCTGGAAGATCGTCGTGTTTACCATCGAGGATCTCTTTGAAGCCGCGAACTGTCTCTTTAACTGGTACGTACGAACCTTTTTGGCCTGTGAACTGCTCAGCCACGTGGAAGTTTTGTGACAAGAAGAACTGAATACGACGGGCACGGTGAACCGTGAGCTTATCGTCTTCAGACAACTCGTCCATACCGAGGATTGCAATGATATCTTGAAGCTCTTTGTAACGCTGAAGCGTCTGCTGGACGTTACGGGCTACTTCGTAGTGCTCTGGTCCGACGATGTCAGGCGAGAGGGCACGTGAAGTCGATGCGAGCGGGTCAACGGCTGGGTAGATCCCCATCTCCGAAAGACGACGCTCCAAGTTAGTCGTTGCATCAAGGTGAGCGAACGTTGTCGCTGGAGCCGGGTCAGTATAGTCATCGGCTGGTACGTATACGGCTTGAATCGATGTAACCGATCCTTTAGCTGTTGACGTGATCCGCTCTTGAAGCATACCCATTTCCGTCGCGAGTGTCGGTTGGTAACCTACGGCAGATGGCATCCGACCGAGAAGGGCCGATACTTCCGAACCTGCCTGTGTGAAACGGAAAATGTTATCGACGAAGAGAAGAACGTCTTGTCCTTGCTCATCGCGGAAGTATTCTGCCATTGTAAGACCCGTCAAGGCTACGCGAAGACGCGCGCCCGGCGGCTCGTTCATCTGACCGAAGACCATCGCCGTTTGCTTGATAACGCCTGAGTCCGTCATCTCGTGGAACAAGTCATTTCCTTCACGCGTACGCTCACCGACTCCTGCAAATACAGAAATCCCGCTGTGCTCTTGCGCGATGTTGTTGATGAGTTCCTGAATGAGAACGGTTTTACCTACACCGGCACCACCGAAGAGGCCGATTTTACCACCTTTGATGTATGGTGCGAGAAGGTCGACGACTTTGATTCCTGTTTCCAAGATCTCAACTTTTGTCGACAACTCATCGAACGTCGGTGCGAGACGGTGGATCGGTGACCGACGGACAGTCGGTGATACTTCTTTATCGTCAATCGGGTTACCAAGTACGTTGAAGACACGACCGAGCGTCTCTTCTCCGACCGGTACTGAAATCGGTGAACCTAAGTCAAGTACTTCCATGCCGCGGCGAACGCCGTCCGTTGAGTCCATCGCAATCGTACGGACCGTGTCATCCCCAAGGTGAATCGCCACCTCGAGCGTCAAGTCGACACTGACATCTTGCGCCGATTCAGCCACATGCGTGACTTTGAGGGCGTTGTAGATGTTCGGTAAGTGGTTGTCGAACTTAACGTCGATAACTGGGCCCATGACTGCGACTACGCGGCCTTTCATGCCGTATTCGTTCATCGTGTTAGCCTCCTACAATCTAGAGGGCGTGCGCTTATTCAAGCGCAGCCGCACCTCCGACAATCTCTGTGATTTCTTGTGTGATCGCCGCTTGACGCGCGCGGTTGAACTTGAGCTTGAGTCCACGGATAAGTTCATCCGCGTTGTCCGTCGCGTTCGACATCGCCGTCATCCGAGCCGCGTGCTCCGATACTTTCGCATCGAGGAGCGCGCCGTAGATGAGTCCTTCCGCGTAACGCGGAAGAAGCGCTGCTAAGATCGTTTCTTCTTCTGGTTCGTATTCATACATCACATTAGATGCGGTCTGTTCGATATTCCCAAGCGGAAGCAATCGATCGATCTTCACTTCTTGGCTGATGACAGAGATGAATGAGTTGTAGCAAAGCTTCAATTCATCGATCTCGCCTTCACTGAACGCGCCGACCGTCTGTTTGACGATCTCTGCGACTTCAACGAATGATGGCTGGTCGTTGAGTCCTGTCATGGCACTGTACACCGGAATGTTACGGGCCTTGAAGAACTGAACGCCGACCTTCCCGATCACGTACAGACGGTATTCGTCTGTTGAACCGTGTTTGGCTTTCAACTCGCGATACACGTCACGAAGGACGCTGGCGTTGTATCCACCAGCAAGTCCGCGGTCTGACGTGATGACGATATAGCCGGTCCGTTTAACGGGACGGACTTGAAGCATCGGGTGTGTTGCGCCTGAAGTACCGCCGGCAATCGACGAGATGACTTCCTGCAACTTGGTCATGTACGGCTTGAAGTTGGCGTTGCTCCCTTGAGCGCGGTTCAATTTCGAGGCCGACACCATGTTCATCGCTTTCGTGATTTGCTTCGTGCTTTGGGTCGAGGTGATCCGCATCTGGATCTCACGTAATGATGCCATTTCGATTCACCACCTTAATAGACGCTCGTCACCGGATTAAACCGATGGCGAGAACGTCTTTTTGAATTCCGTAAGTGCATCGACCATCGCCTCGTCAGCAGGAAGGTTTCCTGTTTGACGGATTTCACGGCAGAGGTCCGCACGGTTTTGGTCGAGCCATGCGTTCATTTCTTTTTCGAAACGACGGATGTCTTCGACTGGGACGTCATCGAGATGACCTTTCGTGAGAGCGTAGATGATGATTACTTGCTTGTCGACCGAAAGCGGTGCGTTCAAGTCTTGTTTCAAGACTTCAACAGTCCGTTGTCCACGGTTGAGCTTCGCTTGTGTCGCTTTGTCGAGGTCCGACCCGAACTGGGCGAACGCTTCGAGCTCACGGTATGACGCGAGGTCAAGACGGAGCGTACCCGCAACTTTCTTCATCGCTTTCACTTGAGCCGAACCACCAACACGCGATACCGAGAGACCGGCGTTGATCGCAGGACGTACCCCTGAGAAGAAGAGGTCCGACTGAAGGAAGATTTGACCGTCTGTGATCGAGATTACGTTCGTCGGGATGTAAGCCGAGATATCCGACGCTTGTGTCTCGATGAACGGAAGTGCTGTCAATGAACCGCCGCCGAGTTCGTCGTTCAACTTCGCCGCACGCTCAAGAAGGCGTGAGTGGAGGTAGAAGACATCCCCTGGGTAGGCTTCGCGGCCTGGAGGACGACGGAGAAGAAGCGAGAGCTCACGATAAGCTGCCGCTTGTTTCGAGAGGTCATCATACACGACGAGGACGTGTTGTCCGCGGTCCATGAAGTACTCACCCATCGATACCCCAGCGAATGGTGCGAGGTAAAGAAGTGGGGCTGGCTGTGAAGCCGATGCCGAAACAACGATCGTGTAATCGAGGGCGCCGTTTTGACGGAGCGTCTCAACTACGCCACGGACAGTCGATTCTTTCTGACCGATTGCGACGTAGATACAGACCATGTTTTCTTCTTTTTGGTTGATGATCGCGTCGATTGCGATCGAAGTCTTACCAGTTTGACGGTCACCGATGATGAGCTCACGCTGACCGCGACCGATTGGTACGAGGGCGTCAATCGCCTTAATCCCAGTTTGGAGCGGTTCGTGAACTGACTTACGGGCCATAACGCCGTAAGCTTTACGCTCGATCGGGTTGTATGTGTCCGTCACGATCGGTCCGAGACCGTCGATTGGTTGTCCGAGCGGGTTGACGACGCGTCCGAGGAGCGCTTCACCGACTGGAACTTCCATGATGCGGCCCGTACGTTTTACCGAGTCGCCTTCTTTGATGCCTTTGTAGTCGCCAAGGATGATAATCCCGACGTTACCTTCTTCTAAGTTTTGCGCCAAGCCCATTACGCCGTTAGAGAACTCTACGAGTTCCCCCGCCATAACGTTATCGAGTCCGTATGCACGAGCGATACCGTCACCTACTTGAATGACTGTACCTGTCTCACTGACTTCGATTTCAGAACCGTACGAAGCGATCCGCTCTTTTAGCAGGGCGCTGATTTCTTCAGCTTTGATCGTCATTGAATTCACCCCTATTTCTTACGCATTCAACAATTCACGCTCGAGGCGTGTTAGTTTGTTTTCGATTGTGTCATCATACGTCGTGTAGCCGATCTGGACACGAAGTCCACCGATGACGTCTTCATCGACGACGTTCTTCAATTGAAGCGTCTTGTTCATCTTCTGACCGAAGACGAGTTCGACTTCTTTCAACTCTGTTGCCGACAACGGGTAAGCACTCGTGACGAACCCTTCGGCGATGCCACGGTAGTCGTTGATGTAATCAAGGACGTAGCGCGACAAGCCGCGAACCTCGCTCGCACGGTCGTTTTCGACCATGACGAGAAGTGTGTTGAGCACGATATCTGTCATGTCACCAAAGCTATGTGTTAAAAGCTGTGCAAGCTCGCTGTCACTGATCGCCGGATTCGTTAAGAGATCCGTGAGTTCAGGAGTCGCGTGGAGCACTTCATCGAGCAGACGCACTTCCGCTTCGACTTGGTCGAGCGTGCCTTGTTCCCGCGCTAAGTCGAAGAGCGCTTTGGCATAGCGTTTTGCTAACGATGTGTTCATCAGTTAGCACCTTTCGCTTTAGACAGGAAGTCTGTAACGAGGGCACGTTGTTTCACTTCGTCGCCTTTGAGGTCTGACTGAAGGACGTGGCGTGCGGCCGAGAGCGCCTGTGTGACGACTTCGGTCTGGAGCGATTGCTTCGCGAGCTCACGCTCACGTTCGATCGCTTTACCCGCCTCGATCTTGATTTGTTCGGCTTCCAAACGCGCCTGCTCCACCAAGCGTGCTTGTTCCGCTTCTGCTTGACGACGGCTTGAATCAAGCATTTCTTTCGATTCTGTACGTGCGGCGCTGAGCGCGTCACGTTGTTCGACTACATATGTTTCCGCATCTTTGCGGCTCTTTTCGGCGAGCTCAATTTCGTTCGCTACATACTCTTCACGCTGTCTCATCATTCCAAGGAGTGGTCCCCAAGCAAATTTCTTCAACAGGGCCAAGAGTACGAGGAATGTGAAAAGTGTAAAGATCATATCCAGGATGCGGAGGCCTTCGCCGCCAGCACCAGCTGCAATCATCATCGTATCCATGCATACCCTCCTCTTGACTAAATAAGTGAGGGAGACACGCTCCCTCTTACGTTGTTCTCGTTAACTCGTAATCAAGAGTTGAGGAGAAGGAAACCGACAGCCACACCGATGATCGGGAGGGCTTCAACCAAACCGATACCGATGAACATTGTTTGACGAAGTTCGTTTTTGAGTTCTGGCTGACGTGCTTGTCCTTGTACTGTTCCGTATACGATGAGACCGTTACCGATACCAGCCGCGAGTGCTCCAAGACCGATAACGAGTGCTGTTGCGAGAAGATTCATTTGTTCCATTGTGTATATTCCTCCTAAAAGTTAAGTAAATAGTTTTTTTGTTCAACGCTTTGGCGAGACCTGCCCGAATTAATGCTCGGCAGAAGCTTTATGCCCGATGTACACCATTGCAAGCGTCAGGAAAATGTAGGATTGGATAACCCCGATAAAGATTGAGAAGCCTTGCCATAAAATCATTGGGAGAACTGCGAACACAGCACCGAGCGGGTTAAGTGCCCCTTCTGCGGTAATTGCGAGTCCCAAGATGATGGTAATCATGATTTCACCGGCAAAGATGTTACCGTAAAGACGCAGACCGAGCGTCAAGGTGTTCGCGAACTCCTCGATGAGCTTGATCGGCAATAAGAACCAGACCGGCTTCACGAATTCCGCCGAGTAGTGCTTCAAACCGTGTAGCTTCACGCCGTAATAGTGCGACATTGCAACGACGAGTGTCGACAATGCCAACGTGACGTAAGGATCGGCCGTCGGTGAGTTGAACCATACATTGTGACCAGAAATGACGTTAAACTCTAGACCCATCAAGTTCGAGAAGAGAATGAACAAAATCAACGTCATCCCGAACGAGATAAAGCGGCCACCTGTCTTCCAGTCCATCGCACTCGAGATGACCCCGCGTACGAATTCTGCAAAGAATTCCATGAAGTTCTGCTTACCGGTCGGCTTCATAGCCAAGCGTCGCGTTCCCCAAACGGCAAACGTAAATACGAGTAGTGATGCGATCAGCACCGTAATGACGTTCGTCCAGCTCCCATATAACGTATAATCTCCGAGTTGTAGAGAATATTTGGGATACTCATGACCCATTAGTATTCACCTCTTTTCCTGCTGAGCTGGGCAAGTGTGAACTCGCCAAATTGTATGATGTGGCCGGCGATTAGACCAGTTACCACCGCAATCAGCGATACTCGATCCTCATAAAAGAGGCCGACTATCACGGCTAGTGCACCGACTGCCATTCTTGAAACAGTCCCGTGCGACTTTGGGCGTCGTCCATGTTCGATGACGTCATACATGCGAATGACGCTTCGATTCTGCATATGTAGAATAATGAGACTGGCGACCCCACCTAGGAACAAGCCGAGAAATACCGGTTTGTACATAGGGACGATGAATGCACCGATGAGGAGAATGGCGAACCATCTACTAAACCACTTCGTATAGCGTTTCATCAACTGCTTCTGTACTTTTCTGTCAGCTTGCACTTGTTGTAGTTCCGTTTGTTCTAGCTTCATTCGTCCTCTCCTGTCAGTAAACTTCGAAGGGTGAGAACAAGCGCCGTGATTCCGAGAGCCATACCCAGAAACACCGACACATTCCAACCAAACGTGCCCCAAAATTCACGTCTCGCCCCGTATTGGCCAACGAGATAACCGATGACGATCGGTCCAGCGAGCGCGGTCGAAATTTGAGAGGCGAGCGAGGCGTAGGATAGGTAACGATTGTCTTTTTTCGTCATCCAAATCCCCCTTTCGAGCTGCCATGCTTTCCATCTTCTTGATCGAATTCACACTCGCGTGACCATCAAAAGTCACACAAGTTCAGAGTAATGGAAATGGCATAAGAAGTCAATGAATTTCACAATTATAAAAGCGCTTTAAATCAAGGTGTATCAAGGCTTTTACGCAGTTCACAAACTAAATTAAAATCGCTAAATTTTAAAAAAGTATGAAGAAACGGTGAAATAAAAATGTTGACTTTATAACATTTCACATTGCGAATCAGATGAAGAATAGTTCAGTTATACCTCCACGTTTTGGAAAACACAATGACAAACGGCTTACGTTCACAAAAGGTTTTGAAACGAACGTTGACCCGATTTTGAAATCGTTTTCATCGTCCTGTATCAGTATACCGATTATCTTTTTGTCGTGTCGAGGGGTTCTGACGAATTTGTAGTGATGAATCTCACAGGACGATTTTAGCCGTCCATGCGACTGGAAATCCCTTCCCATCAAGCCGAAGTGGGTGGACAATCCCAGTTCGAATGGCTACGATTACGATGTAAGCGCTATCTAAAAATGTGTCGATTTTGTGACTTTCGAAACCGACGCCCGCATCGTGAGTATTTTGATGCGTGTGAGGAGGAACTACCATGGACTGGATGAATCAATTACGCGAGGAAATCGGTGACGATGTCGTCTTCACGGACCCGACGACCCGACTCGCCTATTCGTTTGATGCGACACCGAACTATCAAGCGATGCCCGATGCCATCGTCGCCCCTCGTTCGACCGAACATGTACAGGCCGTACTGCGATTGTGCCATGCACACCGCATCCCGATCGTCCCGCGTGGGTCGGCGACGAACCTTGCCGGCGGGACGACGCCACTCTCGGGCGGAGTCGTCATGGACTTCCGGCATATGGACCGCATCCTCGAGATTGATGAGAAGAATTTGACGGTGACGGTCGAGCCCGGTTGTATCACCGCCCACTTGGCCCAAGCCGTCGAGGCGAGAGGACTGTTCTATCCGCCCGATCCGAGCTCGATGAAGATCTCGACGATCGGCGGCAACATTAGCGAGAATTCCGGGGGCTTGCGCGGTCTAAAGTACGGAGTGACCGCCGACTACGTACTCGCCCTCGAAGCGGTGCTCCCGAACGGCGAGCTTCTCAAAACGGGTGGGAAACTCGCGAAAGACGTCGCCGGCTACGACTTGACGCGCCTCCTCGTCGGATCTGAAGGGACGCTCGCCGTCATCACAAAGGCGACACTCAAACTCATCCCGCTCCCCGAGACGAAGCGGACGATGCTCGCCCATTTCAGCAACTTGGACAGCGCGGCCCGAACGGTGAGCCGCATCATCGAGAACCGCGTCATCCCGGCGACCCTCGAGTTCATGGACAAGAAGACGATTGAGGTCGTCGAGGCGTATGCGAACATCGGATTGCCGACCGACGTCGGCGCTCTCCTTCTATTAGAACAGGACGGTCCATGTGACGTCGTCCGACAAGATATCGAGTCGATGCACGCCGTCTGCCGAGCTGAAGGCGCCTTAGCGGTCGAAGTGGCCCGTGACGAGGCGCACGCCGAGACGTTGCGTTACGCCCGACGGATCGCCTTGTCCGCCCTCGCCCGGCTCAGTCCGACGACGATTTTAGAGGATGCGACCGTACCGCGGAGCGAGATTGCCGAGATGGTCCGACGCATCGAAGCGATCGGACGGGCGTATGACATTCAAATCGCCACGTTCGGCCATGCCGGGGACGGCAACTTGCATCCGACGGTCGCGACCGATGCCCGGGACCATGAAGAGATGGAACGCGTCGAAGCGGCGTTCGCTGATATCTTTGCTGCCGCGCTCGACCTTGGCGGGACGATCACCGGTGAGCACGGGGTCGGGGCGATGAAAGCCCCGTATCTCGAATGGAAGCTCGGACCGGCCGGGATTGACGTCATGAAAGGCATCAAGCTCGCCTTCGACCCGCACGGCATCATGAACCCACAGAAGATGTTCGCCAAAGCGGCGAAGAAACGGATCGTCCAAGGAGGCACAGCATGAAGCAGACGCCCGAACTCGCCACCCGTATGACCGACAAGCTCGACTATGAAGAGATGCTCGGCTGCATGCGCTGCGGCTTCTGTCTCCCGACGTGCCCGACGTATATCCGCTCGAAAGACGAGACGGCCTCCCCGCGCGGCCGCATCGCCATCATGAAAGGCGTCGTCGACGGCTTGATCGAACCCGACGCCGGCGTCGAGAAGACGCTCGACGAGTGTCTCGGTTGCCTCGCCTGTGAACCGGCATGCCCGGCCGGGGTGCGCTATAGCGTCCTGCTCGAGGACGCGCGGGCCGCCATCACCGAGCACAAACGGGCGACGGGCCAAATGGACGTCCGAGAGCGCGTCATCCGCAAGGTCGTGTTCGACGGCTTGTTCATGAACAAGGCGAACATGGAGACGGCGACAGGCTTCCTTCGTTTTTATCAACAGTCCGGTGTGCAGACGCTCACGCGGAAACTGCACATCCTCGACTGGTTCCCGGACCAGCTCCAAAAGATGGAGGCGATTTTGCCACCGGTCCCACCGAAGACGGAACGACGTCGTCGTCCGGAACGGCTGAAGGCGGCGGGTCAACCGACGGCCCGGATCGCCTTCTTCAGCGGATGTCTGATGGACACGATGTTCTACGAGACGAACGCAAATACGATGAAGTTGCTCCAGGCAGCGGGCTGTGACATCGTCATCCCCGACACCCAACAATGTTGCGGTGCCCTGCACGGACACGCCGGCGAACAAGCCGGGGCCGTCCGACTCGCGAAACAAAACATCGAGGCGTTCGAAGCACTCGACGTCGATTACGTCATCACGAACGCGGGCGGGTGCGGGGCGTTCCTGCTCGGTTACGACCATCTGTTGAAACAAGATTCCGCCTGGCTCGCGCGCGCCGAGCGTTTCAAGGCGAAAGTGAAAGACTTCGCCTCGATTTTGATTGAGGTCGGCTTCCTCGACCGGGTCACACTCACGTTGCCGAAGCAAGTCATCACGTATCAAGACTCGTGCCATCTCCGAAACGTGCAACAAGGCGCGCTCGCCCCGCGACTTTTACTCCAAGCGATTCAAGGGACGACGTACGTCGAACAGCGCCACGCCGATCACTGTTGCGGCTCGGCTGGCGTGTACAACTTACTCCAACCTATCATCGCGAACGACATCCTCGAGATGAAGATGGGCCACGTCCGGGACACGGCCGCCCAGACGATTGTGACCTCGAACCCGGGCTGTCATCTGCAAATGCAACTCGGCATCCAAGAACACGGGACCGACTCGATGCGGGCCGTCCATTTAGCCGATTTATTGGCGGAGGCGTTACCGAATACGTAAAGGAGAAGAGCCCACGCTCTCCTCTTTTTTTGTCGTCCCATACATTCCCCTTCTCTGATTCACACATACTTCACAATTCCGATGATTTCACATGAAATTAAAGCTTACACACTTTTCACATGGGGTATAATAAAATATAGACGGTTCTACCAGTCTGTCGAAATGTGTAAACAGAGAAAGGGGTTTTCAAATGGAAGAGAGGCAGTGGCATACGCTATCGATTCACGAGACCGAGGACCTTCTCGATACCGATATCGATCAAGGGTTACGTGAGGAGACAGCGAAAGAACGAATCGAACAACACGGGAAGAACGTCCTTCCCGAGCCAAAGAAAGACCCGAAGTGGCTGAAATTCGTACGACAGTTCAATGACGTCCTCATTTACGTCCTGTTGGCCGCCGCCGTGATTAAGGTCGTACTCGGCTATTGGTACGACTCGATCGTCATCGCTCTCGTCGTCCTCATCATCGGGATTATCGGTTACCTGCAAGAGAACAAGGCTGAGCAGGCACTCGAAGGGATTAAGAACATGTTGTCCCCGTCCGCCCTTGTCCGTCGTGACAGCAAGCGCAAGGAGATCGAGGCCGAGTACCTCGTCCCAGGTGACATCGTTTATTTGAAACCGGGTGACAAAATCCCGGCCGACCTTCGCCTCATCACAGTGGAGAACATGAAAGTCGAGGAGTCGGCCTTGACCGGTGAAGCGATCACCGTCGACAAGACGCTCGACCCGCTCGAAGAGAAAATCGGTCTCGGCGACCGGACGAACTTGGCGTTCTCCGGGACGTCGGTCGCTGCCGGTACAGGTAGCGGAATCGTCATCGCGACCGGTTCAAAGACCGAACTCGGTAAAATCAACGCGTCCATCGCCGAAGTCGAGAAAGTGCAAACACCGCTCATCCAGCAGACGCAACGCTTCGGGAAGACCATTGCGAGCGTCATCGCCGGTGTCGCCGTGTTCACCTTCATCTTCGGCTACTTCTTGCGTGATTATGAGACGACTGAGCTGTTGCTCGCGGTCATCGGTCTCTCCGTCGCCGTCATTCCGGAAGGACTACCGGCGATCATTTCCATCATTCTCGCCCTCGGCGTCCGCCAGATGGCAGACAATAAGGCGATCGTCAAAAACTTGCCGTCCGTCGAGACGCTCGGTGCCGTCTCCGTCATCTGTTCGGATAAGACCGGGACGTTGACGAAAAACGAGATGACCGCTCAAAATATCCAACTCGCTGACCGCACGCTCCGTGTGACCGGTTCGGGGTACGCGCCGGAAGGTCGCATTGAATTTGAAAACGACGTCTACTCGAACAAGCAAGACGAGATTCTCAACGAGATTCTCCTTGCCGGTGTGACGTGTAACGATTCAGACTTGTTCTTCGACGAAGAGTCGAAGCAATGGATGATCACGGGCGACCCGACGGAAGGTTGCTTGCTCACGCTCGGAGAGAAAGCAGAAGAGTCGATTCGACCGCTCCGCGTCATCTCGAAGATCCCGTTCGACTCGGCGCATAAATATATGGCGACACTCTCGCCACGTGACGAAGCGCACGTCATGTACTTGAAAGGTGCACCGGACCGCTTGTTCTCGATGGCCGAGGCGAGTGACTCGAACTTCCCGACAGAGATGTGGGAAGAGAAGATGACCGACCTCGCTAAAAAAGGGCAACGTGTCATCGGTGTCGCCAAACGCACGTTCAACACATCAAAAGAGAAGATTGACCATGACGACTTATATGAAGGAATCGAATTCCTCGGGCTCATCGGCATCATGGACCCACCGCGTCCCGAGGCGATTGAAGCGGTCAACGAATGTCAGTCTGCCGGTATCCAAGTGAAGATGATTACCGGCGACCATAAAGACACAGCCATTGCCATCGGGAACGAACTCGGTATCCCGACTGAGGCCGGCGCCCTTCAAGGGACGGAGATTGATGACTTAACGGACGAGGAACTCGTCGAAGTCGTCGGTCAATACAATATCTTCGCCCGGACGAGCCCCGAGAACAAGACGCGTCTCGTCAAGGCGCTCCAGACGCAAGACCATATCGTCGCCATGACCGGTGACGGTGTCAACGACGCCCCTGCCCTCCGCCGCGCCGACATCGGTGTTGCCATGGGAATCAAAGGGACAGAAGTATCGAAAGAAGCGGCCGAGATGGTGCTTGTCGACGATAACTTCAACACGATCTTCAAAGCCGTCAAAGAAGGTCGACGTGTATACGACAACTTGAAGAAGACGATTCTCTTCATCTTGCCGACGAACGGAGCGCAAGGATTATTACTCCTCATGAGTATCTTCCTCGGGACGCAGCTCCCGCTCACGGCGCTTCAAATCTTATGGGTGAACATGGTCGTCGCCATCACCTTGTCCTTTGCGATCGCCTTCGAGCCGCTCGAGCCGTCGACGATGCAGCGGGCTCCACGACCGAAGAAGACACCGCTATTGAGCGGTTACTATATCTTCCGCATCTTGCTCGTCTCACTCCTGATCAGTGGCGGGACACTCATGTACAACCTATATATGAACACGGGTGATTATAGTGTGGAATATATCCACACGATGACGCTCAACACGATCGTCTTCGCCCAGCTCTTCCACTTGTTCAACGTCCGTGTCGAGCTCGAACCAGCGCTCAGCCGTTCGTTCTTCGAGAACCCGATTGCGTTCTACGTCTCCGGGGTGCTCATCGCGTTGCAGCTATTCATCACGTACGTGCCGTTCATGAACACGGCATTCGGAACGATGCCAATCGCTGCGACCGATTGGTTGATTCCGATCGCGCTCGGGATTATCGTCTTCTTCATCATCGAACTCGAGAAGCTGATTTCACGCAACCTCATCAGACGCAACCAATCCTAAATGACTCCAATAAAAGGAGCGATGCCTACGGGCGTCGCTCCTTTTATTCGTGTGGCTCATATATGAGACTACAACTTTACCTAATCCCGTTTTAGAACGTCTTCAAACCTCATTTTGAGAAAAAGATGTTTACATCTTCATAACAAGGGAACATTAAGGTTATGTGAAAATAATTTGAAAAGAGTTGAGTCGATGATTGAATTCAAGCAAGTGAAAAAAATGTTTAAGAACACGACCGTCTTGAAAGAGATGAACCTTATCATCAACAAAGGTGAGCTCGTCGTCTTTATCGGCCCGTCCGGCTGCGGGAAGACGACCTCGCTGAAAATGATTAACCGATTGATTGAACCGACGGAAGGCACAATCATCGTCAACGGCCAAGACACGCGCAAAATGGATCCGATTGAATTGCGGCGCCAGATGGGGTACGTCATTCAACAGACCGGCCTCTTCCCGCATATGACGATCCGTGAAAACATCCAATTGATTGCCGGGCTCGAAGGCCATGCCGAACAAGACATGGACGCCCGGACCGAACACCTCCTCCGCATGGTCGGCCTTGACCCGGATCAGTTCATCGATCGCTATCCGAGCGAATTGAGCGGTGGCCAACAGCAACGCATCGGGTTCGCCCGTGCTCTCATGAACGACCCGGAAGTCATCTTGATGGATGAGCCGTTCAGCGCCCTCGATCCGGTGACCCGGAACGACCTGCAAGAAGAGCTGTTCAACCTGCAAGAAGAAGTGAAAAAGACGATTGTGTTCGTCACCCATGATATGGATGAGGCGATCAAGCTGGCCGATCGCATTTGTATCATGCGCGACGGGGAAATCGTCCAATTCGATACCCCGGAACAAATCCTCCGGAACCCGAAAGACGAGTACGTCGAGTCGTTCATCGGGAAAAATCGAATTTGGAACAGCCCTGAATTCATCAAGGCAAAAGATATCATGATCACCGACCCGGTATCGATCAGCGGGAAACGGACGGTGCTTCAAGCGATTGAAATTATGCGTTCGCGCAAAGTCGACAGCCTATTGATTACCGACCGTGACCGTACTTTGCAAGGACTCATCAAATTGAAGGACGTCCACGGCATCCCAGATAAGACGAAGCGACTCGAGGAAGTCATGAACACGAATTACGCCTTCGTCTCAATCGAGGATTCGCTCCTCGATATTTTAGACGTCATGAACACAAGCGACCAAGGGTACCTCCCTGTCGTCGACGGTTCGATGCTTCACGGCTTGATTACACGCAGCAGTTTGCTTTCCGTCCTCAGTGAGCAATTCATGCAAGAGGAGGGAACGCTATGAACGCCATCCAATCATTTTTTGATTACTTCACAAACAACACGAACCAAATCGGGACACTCTTACTCGAACACTTACAACTGACGGTGTTCGCCGTCTCGCTTGCGGTCCTGTTAGGGGTACCGCTCGGGATTCTCATCTTACGGATCCCACGGCTCGCGAAGCCGATTCTCGGTCTGACGAGCGTCGTCCAAGCCGTGCCAAGTTTGGCACTCCTCGGTTTTCTAATCCCGTTCATCGGCATCGGGTCGACACCGGCGATTATCATGGTCGTCCTCTACTCGCTCCTCCCGATCGTGAAGAACACGTATACGGGACTGTCGAGCATTCCTGGTGACACGCTCGAATCGGCCAAAGGGATCGGCCTGACCGATCGCCAGATTTTAAGTAAGATTCAGTTACCCCTCGCCTTACCGATCATCATGGCCGGTATTCGCATTTCTGCGGTCACGGCCGTCGGACTGATGACAATCTCGGCGTTCGTCGGGGCTGGCGGACTCGGCTATCTCGTCTTCGCCGGGATTCAGACTGTCGACAACAACCAGATTCTCGCCGGGGCCATCCCAGCTGGTCTTCTCGCCTTGTTGATCGACTTCGTCGTCAGCCGTATCGAGTATAAAGTCGCACCGAACGGCATCGTCCTCGCCGACGGCCGCATGAAGAAGAAGACGCGTCGCTCGGCGAAGAAAGTCACAAAACCGCTCATCGTCATCGCATCGGCGTTCGCCCTACTCCTTGCTGGTTCGATTTACGCCTTCACCCGTGAAGACGATACGATTGTCGTCGGTTCGAAAAACTTCACCGAGCAATTGATTCTCGGGAACATGGTCGCCGACTTGATTGAGGACAAGACCGACCTCGATGTGAAACGTCAACTGAACCTCGGTGGCACCCAGGTCGCTTTCAGTGCCCTACGGACCGGTGAGATTGATACGTACGTCGAATATACGGGCACATTGTTCGTCGATGTATTGAAGCAAGAAGTCGAGAACGACCCCGACGTCGTCTACGACAAAGTCGTGAAACAAGTGAACGAACGTTTCGATATCCGCACGCTCGACCCGATCGGCTTCAATAACACCTACGCCATCGCCGTCAAACAAGAAGACGTCGACAAATACGGTTTAAAGACCGTCTCAGATCTCGCTGCGGTGAGTGACGAGCTCGTCTTCGGTCCGACAATCGAGTTCTCGAACCGGGAAGACGGCTACCTCGGATTGAAAGAGGCGTACCCGTTCAACTTCCAAGACGTGAAACCGGTCGACGGCGGACTCCGCTATACGGCACTCATGAACAATGAGAGTAACGCCATCGACAGCTTCTCGACCGACGGCTTGCTCAAGCGTTTCGACTTGACCGTCCTCGAGGACGACAAGCAGTTCTTCCCACCGTACTATGCGGTCCCAATCGTCAGCGAAGAGACGCTCGCCGAGCATCCTGAGCTCGCGGACGTATTGAACTTGCTGAGCGGGAAAATCACGGACGAGACGATGCAAGAGCTCAATTATCTTGCTGACGTCGAGAAACAACGTCCGGAGAAAGTCGCCCGCGACTTCCTTATCCAAGAAGGATTAATTGAACAATAAACCTATACGAAAGACGACCCTCCCGTTCGAATCGGGAAAGTCGTCTTTTTTCTGTGGCCGATTTTAACCTACGTTCGTCGCCTGGCCGACCGAGACGCGGTTGCGCCCACTCTGTTTTGCTTGATAGAGGGCTTGGTCGGCCGCCTCCATCAAGTCGGTCTTATCGCCACTTGGCGTTGGCGCATGTTCGGCGACGCCGATGCTGACACTCACTTTTCGCAACGGTGTGTACATTTCGTGCGCGATGTTCAGTTTGAGCACCGCTTGCCGAATTCGTTCCGCGATTTCTTTCGGTTGGCGCGCGTGGCGTGGCCGCAGGAGCACCGCGAACTCTTCGCCTCCATAGCGGGCCGTCATGCCGTCTTCCCCGACCGCCTTGTCGATCGCGTTCGCCACCCGTTCGAGGCAAGCGTCTCCGGCCAAATGGCCGTATGTGTCGTTATACGTCTTGAACGCATCGATATCAAGCAAGAGGAGCGCAAGCACGTCTCCGGTATCGGTCGCTTCGTCCCACATCCGTTCTAACTTCTCGTCAAAAGCTCGACGATTCCAAATCCCGGTCAAGGCGTCATGGAGCGAGCGATGGATGAGCGCTTGTTTGCTGCGCTCGAGCCGGAACGTATGCATGAACGTCATCAACAGCAACAATGCAATGCCGACGACGATGAAGATGACCCATTTCGCTGAATTTGAGGCAGTTTCACTCCGAAGCGTGGCTTGTTGGATGATGTTGTCGATGTCTTCACGAAGGGCCGCATCGACGTCTCGGAACTGGTTGATATAATCGATGCCGCTATAGCGACGCGCGTTCGCGGCGATGACATCCCCCGCCTCGATGAGTTCGATTTGCGACGCATGGAACGCCTCCATTTTTTGAATGAGCGGCAACGCCTCGTCTTGAATCAATTCCTGCATGATCGGATGACGCTCGTCGAGTTCACGAATAATACGAATCGTCTCCTCCAATGATTGTTTCGTCGCCTCATACTGTTCGAGCGACTGCGCGTCTTGGTTATATGTATAGCCCCGGACCGACAGCTCTTGGTCGAGCAGTAACCGAAACAGCTCCGAGGCGGCGTTCGAAATCGGGATGGCTTCCTCGACAATTCGTCGATTTTCCTGCTCGATGTCCTGAAACGCGCTATAGCTCCAGACGCTCGTTAAAAACAACGCCATCAAGGAGATGAGTAAGTATCTTTGCAGTAGCGAGAATTTAGTCTTCATCGTGTCTCTTCCCTTATCCCGACATCGGACCGACTTACGGTCTCTTCCTCTTCTACTATCGGCCGTCTCCTCGATCGTCTCAACTAATTTGAATCGATTGGTGCACATTCCCACAAAAAAGAGAGGATCACCAGGATCCTCTCATCGGGTTCATGCTTATTTTGTTCCGAACAGACGGTCACCTGCGTCACCGAGTCCTGGTACGATGTAGCCGTGGTCGTTCAACTTCTCGTCAAGTGCGGCGAGATAGATTTCGACGTCCGGGTGTTCGGCTTGAACACGTTCCACACCTTCAGGGGCTGCACAGAGGCAAGCGAGCTTGATCGACTTGGCACCGTGCTTTTTAAGCGCGGCAATCGCGTCGGCTGCTGAACCGCCTGTCGCGAGCATCGGGTCGACGACGATGAAGTCACGTTCTGTGACGTCCGTCGGCAACTTGAGATAGTATTCGTGCGGCTCGAGCGTCTCTGGGTCACGATATAAACCGATGTGACCGACTTTGACGTTCGGCATCATTTTGAGGAAGCCATCCACCATGCCGAGGCCTGCCCGTAAAATTGGGACGATTCCCAATTTCTTGCCGGCAATCATCTTCTGTGTCGATACAGAGACCGGTGTCTCAATTTCCACATCGGTAAGCGGAAGGTCGCGTGTAATTTCATATGCCATGAGTGACGAAACCTCGTCTACGAGTTCACGGAACTGCTTCGTCCCCGTCTCTACTTTACGCATAATCGTCATCTTGTGCTGAATCAATGGGTGGTCATAAACGTGTACTTTGCCCATCATGCTTCACTCCTCTCTCAATCTCTCTTGAGCATTGTACCCTAACTTTTCTGAGAAAGGTAGGGTCAACTTCTGTTTTTTAAGAGGTCAGACGAAACCCGAAGGAACGAAATCGATCCCTCGGGGTTCAGGTGACACATGGTTTAGAATTTGAAGAAATTTAGGAAACCGGCCGTCTTGTGTTTCACTTTTCCGCACATGTTTCCTTTGGCGGCGTGATGGTCGTTAGACGAGCTGTGCTTGGCGGCATGCTTTTTAGCATGTTTTTTGGCATGCTTTTTCGCCTTCTTCTTCTCTTTTTTGTCTTTCTTCTCTTGCTTCCAGTCAGCTTTTGCTTTTTGTTTCGACTCGGTCGGTTTGTCCGTCGAGGCATCTGCTTTCGGAGCTGAGACTGGCTTTGTGACAGGCTTTGTCGCCGTTTCTGTTACAGGCTTCGCCGTTGTCGTCGCAGCCGGTTTCGTGGCTGTCGTTGTAGCAGGCTTCGTCGTTGTCGTCGTAGCCGGTTTCGTCGTTGTCGTCGTAGCTGGCTTCGTTGTTGTCGTCGTAGCCGGTTTCGTCGTTGTCGTCGTAGCTGGCTTCGTTGTTGTCGTCGTAGCTGGCTTCGTTGTTGTCGTTGTAGCCGGTTTCGTCGTTGTCGTTTCAGCTGGCTTCGTCGTTGTCGTCGTAGCTGGCTTCGTCGTCGGTGCTACTGCGACCGGTGCCGGCGCCGTATCCTGTGTGCGCGTCACGAGACCTGCGTTCCAGTTCACGTAAGCATCCGCTTCGTGGAAATGGATGAAGCCAGAATCTTTGGCGAGCTTGTGGCTGTCCGCGCTAAGACGTGTCGAAATCGTGAGCGTCTTGACCGAATACTTCGCGTCGACCGCTTGTAATTTCTTAATCATGTTTTGTGACCAAGCGTCGCTCTTGATCGTGTCGGCGTTGAAACTCTCCCACATGATGCCGTCGACGTAAGGTGCCGTTGACGTTTCTAACGTGTCAAAGCCCCAGTTTTGGACCATGGCGATTTCACCATAGCGGGCCCGTGCTTGCTTCAAGAAGTTGACGAGTCCGTCACGTTGCTGCTTGAGCACGGTCGGATTGTTCAAATGTTCGTTATCAATATCACCGACCGTATCCATGAACACGCCATCGATGCCTTTGGCGACGACTTGGTTCTGGATTTCCGTGAGGAGCAATCCTTGGAAGTTCGGTGAGGCGATGTTCGTCAAGTACGAATCCCATTCCGAGTAATGGACACGTTGTCCGTTACGCGTAAAGAAGTCACCTGACTGAAGTTTTGACATGAGACCCGTGTTCCATGTCGCGACTTCCATGACGCTAATATATCCGAGTACTTTTGTCCCGCGTGCTTTGATTTGCTCCACTTGCGCTTTCGTGTAATGGAGTGGCTCAATGATGACGAGGTCATAGTTTTGCATATCTTTCAAAATCGCTGCCGTTGGATGGCCATAATACACTTGATAGTTCTTCACACCGTCGAGTGGGTTCATGGTTTGTGCCCCCGTTTTAGACATGTTCAGACTAACAATCAACAACACTACCGTTAGAGACATAATTAACTTTTTCAATTTCACTACCTATTCCTCTCCTGATGACTGACAAAACGTGGTGACGGACGATGATGGTTGAATGGAGTTGTGTCTCGTTGCTCCCCCTTTTCTTATATTCAAATGACGAGAAGGTTAGTGCTGTGTGTTTTATGGATGTATCGGATTCGTGTATGTAATGTTGAACCTTCGCAAAAAAAATTATAGGATAGTTTTTCACGAAAACATAGTGTCAATTTGACAACAAAAACCCGTCTCACGACATGAAAGTGTCATGAAACGGGAAAAGAATTTGTTTTAGCTCATATGTAAGTGTCTAGCAATCCCTCTAATTCCAGTTGATCAATCAAATAGACCCGCTTCGACTCGACGTCCATCAGTTGAAGGGTATCTTTCCCTTCCTCGGTCCAAACGTCGAACCGTTGCTCGGTCAACTGCTCATATAACACGAGCGTCCCACGTCGTTCGCCCGTCGGTGCGGCACTCGTCGTCTTCACGCGGGACAAAAGTTCGAACAGTTCGCGCGTGTTCGGGCCTCCGAGGTGGGCCGTCTTCGTCTCCGTCTCGTACGTCGCCAACCGCATCGCCTCTTTTTGCTCCGATGTGATCGTCAATTCACCGGCTCCTGGTCGTTGAACGGCCCCCCATACCTCGATTACGGTATCATAACGAGTCGATAAGACGGCCGAATCCTGCTCCGAGACGTCTTCGATCGGCTCATCCGCGAGCACGATTCGTTTCAAGAGCCTACGTCCTTCGGCATCTAAATTGAAGACGGCTTCCATCGAGTCAATTTGCACGTACTCACTCGACAGCGAACTGGGTAATACGGTGCGATCCCACGCCTGTGCTGTACCCATCTGGAGGGTAATCCGTTGATCGGCCAACTGGGTCAAGAACGCCACGCCTTCATTCTTGCCACTCTCGAAAACGAACAGTCCCGGTTCAATCAGCTGTCCCGCCTCGGCACCGCCTTGATAGACGTGATAGGTGACGTGAAGCGCGCCACGGTCCGGTGTGTGATACCGGAAGACCGAACCGGGAACAATCGTCTCATGCGTCTCGTTAACCGCGAAGGCGCGCGCCACGGTCGTGACGTCTGGTTCAGGAATGAACGATAACGTGCTCCCGACATCGACCTCCCTCGGCCCTGAACCGGCCGCGGACTCGAACGCCTCGATTCCATCGGTACGGAAGACGCGCTCATTTTGTTCGTTGCTGTTCAAACAAGAGACGTAATGCTCGTCCCCGCTCCGCCAATATTTGACGGTCTTGCTACCTAATTCGTCATAGAAGGGGTGGCGGAATGTGATGGCCGCCAATTCGGCCCGACGCGTCGGCAACACGTCTGTCGGTTGCCGCTCACAGTAATTCAACAGTCGCGTCTTCAACGCAGACGTCAACGGAATGTCTTGGTCTTGTTGAATCGCATACGTCGACAGCGGTCGTAAATTGAGCGCATTGATTTCATTCGTCCCGCATCCACTTAACAGTATGACGGCTATACTCATCAGTCCGATGACGTTTTTCATCCCGTCCCCTCCTTTCACATTTATTTGGTTTGAATCGCCTAAAATTTTCATGTTCACCTTATCATACAATAATAATTACAACTCTTGTTAGAAGAATAAACAAAAAATGCCACTTGCGTGGCATTTTTTTAGTCGTCGTCGCGATCATCATCTTGATCATCGTCACGGTCGTCATCTTGGTCGTCATCATTTTGATCGTCGTTTTGATCATCTTGATCGTCTTGGTCATCCCGGTCATCGTCGCGTTCAATCTCTTTCACTTGCTGTTGAAGGTTCAACTCGAGTTTGACCCGGTCACCGGCTTTTGGCGCCTCGTCGTCAAGCTCGTAGCGGCTCGCGAGTTTGAACGTCTCTGACTTGCCATCACGTTCGATGGTCACGTCACGATCCGACAGGCTGACGAACGTGCCGTAAATGTCGAAGTCGTCACTTTCACGGTCGACTTCCTTCACTTCTTCGTTTTGATTGAATTCGAGTTTGACGCGGTCACCGGCTTTCGGTGTGTCGTCGTCAATCTCATGACGGGCCGCGAGCGGATACGTCGATTCTTTACCGCTGAAGCTGATCGTCACGTCACGGTCTGATAGGCTGACGAGGGTACCATACAATTCATAATCATCGTCATCGACCGAACGAACCGGCGTATCGCTCGATGCTGATCCTTCTGACGAAGTGGCTGCTTCTTGACTCGCATCATCTTGCGCATCGTCTGCGGCATCATCGGTTCCGCTGTTCACGCTATCGACCGCGCGTGGGACGATGACCGTGTCCGTCTTGTCGTTCGCGACATACAACCCGATTCCGGCGACGGCTAGTACCGCCAACCCGACTCCTAAAATCCATCCGATTAGTTTCATGATGTTTCCTCCTCGTTTCATGTGGTGAACTTGTTCTACATCTTCATCATAGAACGGTGACCTTAGAGCACCACGAGGATTCCATTAGAAAATGATGAGAATCTGCGAAAGTTTTGTCATTTTGTGACGTAGAAGACGCTGCCGTCCGGCGCATTCGCATAACTGCCGACCGTCCACCCGTTCAAATCCGCCACTTCTTTGGCGATAGCAAGACCAAGTCCGCTGCCGCTCCGGTCCCGTGCCTCATCGAGTCGATAGAACCGGTCAAATAACCGTGCCCGGTCCTCCTCATTGAGCGCCGTCCCATGGTCGCGTACTTCGATGCGGTCCGGCGTCATCGTCACGCGTGTGTCAGTCGCATACTTCAAGCTGTTATCGATGAAGATGACGACGAGCCGCTGCAACGAATCACGATGACCGTGCCACTCCCCCATCGCCTCGATCGGTACGTGGATACCGTGCGATCGTTCGAACCGTTCGGTCAATTGTTCGGCCAGCTCAGTCAATCTGATCACCTCGATCTCCACTTCTTTGAGCGAAGAGAAACGGCTCAATTCGAGCATCGGTTCAATCAAGTCCTCGCGCATTTGCCGCGATTCGGTCAAGATGTGGTCGATGGCCTCGTCACGAACGGCCGGGTCGCTCTGTCCCCAGCGCCGGAGCAGTTTGGCGTACCCTTCGATGACGGTGAGCGGCGTCTTCAGTTCATGTGAAACATCGGCGACGAAGCGGCGCTGTTGCTCCATCGACCCTTCGACCCGGTCAATCATCTGGTTGAAGCCGGTCGCGAGCGTCGAGACTTCGTCTCGGTTCGTCCCGACATCGATCGTCTCGAGCGTACCCGACTCGGTGATCCGTTCCATCGTCGACTCGAGACGGCGGAGTGGATCGAGACCTTGCCTGACGATCCATAGGCTACCGAGGAACGTCATCGCCACTGCAATCAAGAAGATGATGAGAAAAATCGTGGCCAGCGTCTGGAGCGTCTCGCTCACGGCCGCGTCTTGAAACGCGTAGCCGAGCCCGTTCGACGTCGCGATGACGAACCAATCATCGACGAGCGCCGGTTCTCCGAAGTTGACGGGAAAACGTAAACTCTCTTCGGCCTGGCCGCCGATGATGCCCCAATCGCCGTTCGCTTGCCGTTCGAGCACGACACTGTCCTCGTGCAACGACAAGACGGCTTGTTGGTTCCGCTCGTCTTCCTCGAGCAAGCTGAGTGCTTGGCGCAAGACATCATAGCGGGCGTCGACGATCTGTTGCCGCGAGACGAGCCAGGCGACACCGAACGAGGTGATGAGTAAAAACAACATGAACCCCGCCATCGCCAAGGCGATCTTCGTCCGTAGCTTCATATTATTCACCACGCTTCAACATATAGCCGACGCCTCGGACCGTCTGAATCCAGGAGCCACCGAGTTTCTTCCGGACATAGCGGACGTACACATCGACGACGTTCGTGTCCCCGTAATAATCGAAGCCCCAGACGTGTTCGACGAGTTGGTCGCGTGTGAGCACGCGTTCGGGATGTTCGAGCAGATAGACGAGCAAATCGAACTCCCTCCGGGTCAGGTCGACTTTTTGCCCCTCACACACCACTTCATGGCGATTGACGTCGACGGTCAGCCCCTCATAGGAAAGGACCCGTTCACTCGTATCGACTTGGACGTGTTGACGCATCCGTAAGAACGCCCGAATCCGCGCGAGCAACTCCTCCATTTCGAACGGTTTTGTGATGTAATCATCGGCCCCGAGGTCGAGCCCGCTCACTTTGTCGTAGCGGTCCCCGCGTGCTGTTACCATCAATACCGGGAGAAGCGGTTGCTCTTCTTTGACGCGACGCACGACTTCAAGACCGCTCATCTGCGGCAGCATGACATCGAGCAACATGAGATCAATCCCACCAGTGAGTGCCCGGTCGAGCCCGGCCCGCCCGTCATGGGCGACCTCGACTGCGTAACCGGCATGCATGAGTTCAAGTTCGAGTAATCTGGCAATTTTAGCATCGTCTTCAACGACGAGAATCGTAGGCATTCCATTCATCCTTTCTCAAAAAAACGCCGAGCAGTCCGCCCGACGCATCATTTTAAGTGTTCCCGGATTCCTCAGTCAAAAAACGGACGAACTGCTTCTGGAATCGCTTGTTCGATGCGCAATTCGAGTGAATCGCCCATCCGGTCAAACGTCGTTTCAATCCCTTCCGCCTGAAACGCCAAATCAGTCCCGACTTGAGCGATTTGGTCGAGCCACGCGTTGCCGGTCAAGGTGAATAATAAGAACCCGGCGACACCTGCCGCCATGAGTGTCAATGCGAGCACACCGACGGCCACTCCTCGAATCAATCTTCCAATCTTTCCTCTGCTAGTTGAGCGCATATGTCCCTCTCCCTTATCCTTTTTCTTTACTGTACGGGAGCGAGCTGAGAAAGAGCGGTGAAACAGATTAAAATTTGATGAGAAAAAGGTCACAGCACGGCTGCGACCTCATTCTTCCTCGAGCACCGATTTGGCAATCGGGGCCCAATACGTCCCGTCCATGGCGGCGACTTCGGCGAGCGTCGTCCGGTATGTGTCGTCCCCGGCCTTCTTCTCAGCGATGCCTTTCATCCATAAGACGTCCGCCTTATATCCCGACTCTGGATACGTGTCGACATAGGCGGCATAATCGGCGATCTCTGCTTCGCCGAGCTTGTTGTCGACGAGCAACCGATAAAACCCGACGACCTGTTCCTGACCGGCTTTCGCCTTGCCGATGAGGAGCGCATCGGCTTCCTCGTACCGTTTGTCCGAGACGAGCGCTTCGACTTCGCCGAGCGGGATGACGGCCGGCGCCTCAGGGGCTTCGGTCGTCTCGTCCTCGGTTTGGAGCGCCTCGTTCGCTTCCTCGAGTCGAGCAACTTCTTGCTCGAGCTCTTCTAACCGTTTCGCGAGCGCCTCGTCCTCCGTCACCGTTTCGACCCGTTCGTTTGATGCAGTCGGCGTCACGGGCGGCGGCTCCGAATCCGGCCAAAAGAGGAGTGCGACCAGACCGAGACCAACGACGAGCGGCAGACCGAGCCACGATTTGTTCCATTTGAAGGCGTTACGCCAAGCCGACAAGTCCGCATGACCGGTGACAGCCGGCGAGAACGAACGAAAGCGGCGCTTGGCCGCCTTCTTTCCGTTCGCCTTCACTTCGAGCGCAAGACCGAGCCGATGAAACGCCGCCGGCACTTTCATTCCGAGAAGCGGTACAATCCGTTCACTTGCCTCGATAAAATACCCGTGGTCGAGTAGCGTCGTCACGACCCCGAACTCGTTCGCGACGAGGCGAAACGTCGGGTCATGCTCGCCTTTTCGGACGAGCCATTCCGTCATATCGATGAGCGGCAGTTCCGCAAGTTCCCGATCTGCGAGTGTCCGTACGTCCATTCGTCAGCCTCGTTCAGGATAGAGCGAGAACTTCGACGTCAACGCGCGAACTGCTTCGTGCGCTTCCGCGAGCACTGCTTCATCTTCATGGTTCGTCAAGACGCGTCCGATCAAGCGAGCGACTTCACGCATATCGTCTTCTTTCAATCCGCGCGTCGTCATCGCGGCCGTCCCGAGACGAATCCCGCTCGTGACGAACGGTGATGCCGGATCGAATGGAATCGTGTTCTTGTTGACCGTGATGCCGGCTGCGTCGAGCGCATGCTCGGCCGCTTTCCCGGTGATGTCGATGCCGCGGAGGTCGACGAGGAGAAGGTGGTTATCCGTACCGCCCGATACGATGCGGAGTCCTTCCTCTTCTAGCCCTTGTGCGAGCACCTGTGCGTTCTTGATGACTTGTGCCTGATACTCTTTGAACTCAGGTTGGAGTGCTTCCCCGAACGCCACGGCCTTCGCCGCGATGACGTGCATGAGCGGACCACCTTGAATCCCTGGGAAAATCGACTTGTCGATTGCCTTGGCGAACTCTTCTTTACAGAGAATCATGCCGCCGCGTGGACCGCGAAGTGTCTTGTGCGTCGTCGTCGTCACGAAATGCGCGTGCTCGACCGGGTTCGGATGAAGACCGGCTGCGACGAGACCCGCGATGTGGGCCATGTCGACCATAAGGTAGGCACCGACGCTATCGGCGATTTCACGGAACTTAGCGAAGTCGATCGTCCGCGGGTACGCCGAGGCACCAGCGACGATGAGTTTTGGTTTATGTTCTTTCGCGAGGGCTGCGACAACGTCATAATCGATGTGTTCTGTCTCTTTGTCCACACCGTATTCGACGAAATTGTACTGAACGCCTGAGAAGTTGACCGGACTTCCGTGCGTCAAATGGCCACCGTGCGACAAGTTCATGCCGAGCACCGTGTCACCGGCTTCAAGGACTGTGAAGTAAACGGCCATGTTCGCTTGGGCACCCGAGTGCGGCTGAACGTTAGCGTGTTCTGCACCGAACAGCTCCTTGGCGCGGTCGCGGGCCAAGTTCTCGGCCACGTCGACGAACTCACAACCGCCGTAGTAGCGACGGCCTGGATAACCTTCCGCGTACTTGTTCGTGAGCACGCCGCCTTGCGCTTCCATGACTGCTTCTGAGACAAAATTCTCCGAGGCAATGAGTTCGATGTTCTCGCGTTGGCGACCGAGCTCGTGTTGCATCGCTTCAAACAATTCCGCATCCTGTACTTTCAACTTCGTCGTGTTTACCATGTTGAAACCCCCTCTGAATGTCTAAAAATCAACACCCCCATCGTAACATATGCTTCTTTTTTTGGGTATCGTCTAATCCACGGGCAAGTCGGGTATCATATGAAAGAAGACGATCAGAGGAGGCTACTTATGATTGAGACAAAACAAATTACCATCACCCCGTTCGAGCGCGAGCGGACGATTCGGATTTATACGCCGGCCGATTACGACATGTCGGATAAACGTTATCCCGTGCTCTATATGCATGACGGACAGAACGTGTTCGCCGACGAGGACGCGAGCTATAAGACGAGCTGGCGCGCCGGTGAGTATATGGACGCCTCGAAGCGCGACATCATCATCGTCGGCATCGACAGCGCCCCCGGCGAGATGCGACTCGACGAGTACGGTCCGTGGGAGAACCCGTACATCGGCGAGAGCTTGCTCGGTCAAGACGTGACGCTCGGCGGACAAGGATCAGCCTACATTGAATACATCGCCCAAGAGTTGAAGCCGATGATTGACGCGAACTATCGGACGAAGCCGGACGAGACGGCGATGATGGGCAGCTCGATGGGCGGCTTGATTTCGATTTACGCCGCTTGCGTCTATCCCGACGTCTTCAAGCGCGTGGCTTCATTGTCCTCGGCGTTCTGGTTCAACCAGACCGAGCTTGAGCAATTGATTGACGCGAGTGATTTGAACGGCGTCGAACGTCTGTATATGGACGTCGGCCGCAAAGAAGTCGAACAGCCGTCAGCGGACGGTCCGACGAACGAGATGTATCTCGAGTCGAGCGAGCGTGTCTACGCCCTGTTGCGCGACAAGGTCGAACATATCCGCTTCGAGGTCATCGAGGAAGGTGTCCATAACGAGCTCGCTTGGCGCGATCGGTTCCCGATGGTCATCTCATATTTGTTCAGTGAAGAGTTATAACGCAAAAGAAAGCCGGTCGCGCAGACCGGCTTTCTTTATTTTGCTGGATAGTGGGCCCGTGGGCCGCCAATCAGTTTCGGTCGCGTGATGGCGAACGTGACGTACGCCTCACCGAGCTGCTTCGCCGACAACCGGACCGGGATCGCGACCGGCTTCAAATGCATGCCGATCAGCGTCGATCCAATATCGATGCCGGCGTCCGCTTGAATCGATTCGACGACGCACGGGGCGTCGAAACGCTCGTACGCCTTCTCGGCCATCGCCCCGCCCGCCGCGCGGACTGGGACGACCGTCACTTCCGTCAACCCGAACTGTTTCAAGGTCCGTCGCTCGATCGTAAGGGCGCGATTGATATGTTCGCAGCCTTGAAAGGCGAGATGGACGCCGGTCTTGTCCCGAAACGCAAGGAACGCCTCGATCAAATCCGACGCCACATCAATCGAACCCGCTTTCCCGATCGTCTTGCCGACGACCTCGCTCGTCGAACAACCGATGACGAGCATCTTTTCCTCATCTAACGGAAACCGTTCATGCAACTCCGTCAATAAGTTCAAAAGCTCCGCCTTCATCGTCGTCACTTCGTTTCGTAAGCGCTCATCTTGTCGACACGGTTCGAGTGGCGTCCGCCTTCGAAGTCCGTATCGAGCCATGTCGCCACTAAGTCGAGTGCAAGACCCGGTCCGATGACGCGCTCGCCCATCGTCATGATGTTCGAGTCGTTATGTTGACGCGTCGCTTTCGCGCTGAACGAGTCGTGTACGAGTGCCGCCCGGATGCCTTTCACTTTGTTGGCGGCAATGCCGATGCCGATTCCAGTACCGCAAATCAAGATGCCACGGTCGAATTCACCGGCCGCGACTGCTTCGGCGACTGGAATGGCTACGTCCGGATAATCGATTGACTCGGCCGAGTGTGTCCCGAAGTCCTTATACTCGTGTCCAAGCTCCTCCAATAATCCGATGATGTCTTTCTTCAAATTGAATCCGCCATGATCGGCGCCGATTGCGATTTTCATTCCGTCATTCCCCCGTCTTCTTTGGTAGGCGTCTCGGTGGTTTCGTCACCTTTGACCCGTCATTCGTCAATTTTAGCACAAGTCGATTCACGAGTGGTTCGAGTTCGTTTCGGACTTGGCGGTAGACGTTCATCGACCCTCCGAACGGGTCGTTAATATCGCGCTCGAGTCCCGTGACGAACTCATATAATGTGAATGTGCGATCGGCCAAATCCGGATACGTATCCCGAATCTGTTCACGATGCGCCCGTGTCATCGTCAAGATGACGTCCGACCAGCGTCCGAGGACGTCGTCAAACGTTTGCGTCACGTGCTCGAGCTCAATTCCTCGTTCACGCAACACTTGGAGTGCATTTTCTGATGCGTCAAACCCTTGCATCGTCCGAAGCCCGGCTGAACGAATATCGAACTCGTCCCCCGTCACTTTCGAACGGAGCAGGGCCATCGCCATCGGGCTTCGGCATGTGTTCCCACTACATATGAATAATACGCGTTTCATCGACATCGCGTGATCCTCCTCTATGTCCTTAAGCCTCTTCCTATGGACGGATGACTTTACCGCCAGCCGCCTTGTAGAGGCGGTTATAAACGGCAAGAGCGACTCCCGTCGGTTCAATCCGATTCACGTAAATCTCTTCTACATCCGTCTCATCAAATTTACGCAACGCCTCGTATAGCCGCTGGGCCGCCGTCTCCATCGAAGTCCCGAGAGAGAGGGTGACGTCAGCCGGGGTCGTCGCTTCATCGAACACGAGTGCGCCAACTCGCTTGCCCGCTTCCTGCCGCGCCATGACGACACGGACGAGGTCTTCACGTCCCCCTTCGACTAAATACAGGGGTGCGCTCGGGGCGTAATGGGTGTACTTCATTCCTGGTGATCGTGGCGCAGCTGTTTCATCGCTCAAGTTGGCATCGAGAATGACCGGGCCAATAACCGCTTCAATCGCTTCTTTCGTCACGCCGCCCGGACGTAAAATCGTCGCCGGTTCTGCCGTGCAATCGATTACGGTCGACTCGACACCGATGCCTGTCGGTCCCCCATCCATAATACCCGCAATCCGACCGGTCAAATCATCTGCCACGTGCCGGGCCGACGTCGGTGATGGACGTCCCGAGCGGTTCGCACTTGGTGCTGCCAGTCCAAGACCGGACGTGCGGATCAAGTCAAGTGCGGCCGGATGGTCCGGCATCCGCAATCCAATCGAATCCAGACCAGCCGTCACGAGTGACGACGCCCGACCATTCGACGGTAAGATGATAGTCAAGGCACCGGGCCAAAACGCTTCCATCAAACGTCTCGCGACCGGCGGGATGGTTTGCGCGAAATGTTCGGCCTGTTCGACCGTGGCGACGTGGACGATGAGCGGGTTATCCGACGGTCTTCCTTTCGCCTCGAAAATCTTTTTGATGGCGACATCGTTCGTCGCATCTCCGGCGAGTCCGTAGACAGTCTCCGTCGGGATGGCAATCACCTCGCCAGCCTTCAAGAGACGTACCCCTTCATCAACTTCTGTCGGCTTGATCCATTTCGTTTCCATGCGCAATCCCTTCCCTTACGGCGTAGACGATTCGGTCTTTGCCGTTTATATCTTTTAAAATACCCGTTTCTGCTTCAGGATAACGTTCGGACAGGTACGATTTCACAACTTGTCCTTGATTATACCCGATTTCAAATGCAATCAATTGCCAATCGGCACACAGGACGCGCATCGAGTCGGCGATGATCGTTCGATAAAAGTCGAGCCCGTCCGCTCCGCCGAACAAGGCGAGGTGAGGCTCGAAGCCCGCGACCGTCTCATCGAGCAGTTCGTCCGCCTCGATATAAGGCGGATTTGAGACGAGGACGCGAATCGAGTCGTCGGCAATCGGCGCCAGGCAATCTCCTTCATGGAAGGACACATCCGCCCCGAGGGCCGCTGCATTACGCTCGGCGACAGCGATTGCTTCCCGGGAAATATCGACCGTTTGGACACGGACACCGAGCTCGAGACTGAGTGTGACGGCGATTGCGCCGCTGCCCGTCCCGATGTCGACGATCTCATCGTCGGAGACATTATGCACATGCTCGACGACCCATTCAATTAGCTCTTCCGTTTCCGGACGCGGAATCAAGACGTCACGATTGACCTCGAACATCCGTCCATAAAACGGGGCGTGACCAATCAAGTGTTGGACCGGCTCACCTGCCAAGAGACGCTCGAACCCGGCGTCAAACGACTTCGCCTCTTCCGTCGTCAATTCATCGGACAAACGGATGAGTAGTCCCGTCCGATCGACGTCAAGGACGTGCATGAGCCACCACTCCGCCATCGAGACGTCGCGACCCGAGAGCGCGAGCTCCCGTTCTGCTTGTTTCAGCCTCGCCGCGATCCGCATCAATCGACATCCTCCATTAGACGGGCCTGTTCGTCCATGACGAGGGCGTCGATGATATCTTCAAGTTCCCCGGCGAGGACGCGGTCGAGCTTTTGGAGCGTCAGCCCGATGCGGTGATCGGTCACACGGCTCTGCGGGAAGTTATACGTCCGAATCCGCTCTGAGCGGTCTCCCGTCCCGACGGCCGACTTGCGTTGTGCCGACAGTTCTTGTAGGTGTTCGCTTTGCATCTTGTCATACAGGCGGGCTCGGAGTACTTTGAGCGCCTTGTCTTTGTTTTTATGTTGCGACTTCTCGTCCTGACACGAGACGACGAGCCCCGATGGGATGTGCGTCAAGCGCACGGCCGATTGGGTCGTGTTGACCGACTGGCCGCCCGGACCCGATGATGTGAACGTGTCGACACGGACGTCTTTCATGTCGATGTGCACTTCGACGTCCTCTGCTTCTGGCAACACGGCGACGGTCGCCGTCGACGTATGGATGCGTCCGCCCGACTCGGTCGATGGGACACGTTGGACCCGATGCGCCCCGTTCTCAAACTTCAGTTTCGAATAGGCACCCGTCCCGTTGATGAGGAACGTCACTTCTTTGAAACCGCCGAGTTCTGTATAGTTGGCGTCAATCAATTCGGCCTTCCAGTTCTGCCGCTCGGCGAAACGCGTGTACATCTTGTACAGGTCGACTGCGAACAGTGCCGCCTCGTCTCCGCCGGCTGCCCCGCGAATCTCGACGATGACGTTCTTGTCGTCGTTCGGGTCTTTCGGTAACAGCAAGACGCGTAATTTCGCCTCGAGCGCCTTCACTTCCGGCTCGAGGAGTGACATCTCTTCTTTGGCGAGCTCGCGCATATCGGCATCGAGCGTGCGGTCCTCAAGCATCGCTTTTGCTTCTTTATACGCCGTGCTCGTCTCTTTATAGTGACGGTACGCCTGCACCGTTTCTTCGAGTTGCGACTGTTCTTTTGAATATTGTCGTAATTTATTCGCGTCGCTGAGCACTTCAGGGTCAGCGAGCATCTCATTTAATTGCATATAGCGTTCTTCTAATACGCTCAAACGGTCAAACATGATGATCCGTCCTTTCTCCGTCAAATCGAACTGTCTTCATTATAGCAAAAAACGAACCGCCAAGGGCGGTCCGTTGACGTCAGTCGGCCACTGTATGGCGGACTGGGCGTGGTTTATTCGGGACGTCGTGGCAATGACGGCAACGCGGTTCATACGACTCGGAAGCGCCGACCAAGATGACCGGGTCTTCGAAACGCGCCGGTTCACCGTCAATCAATCGTTGTGTCCGAGAAGCTGGCGCCCCGCATGATAGACAGATGGCCTGCAGCTTCGTGACAAATTCGGCACGCGACAATAGCTCTGGCATCATCGTGAACGGCTCACCTCGGAAGTCCATGTCGAGCCCTGCGCAGATGACACGTTTGTCTTCTGACGCCAATTGCTCGATCACGTCGACGATTCCTTCGTCGAAAAACTGAACCTCGTCGATGGCGATCACTTGCGTCTCTTCACGCACCGCATCGTATAAGTCTTGACTCGATTGAATCGGCACGGCCACGACCGAGTTGCCGCTGTGGGAAACGACGTTCTCTTCATGATACCGGTCGTCGATTGCCGGTTTGAACACTTGGACAGGGATTTTCCCGTAGTGCGCCCGACGGACACGGCGGATCAGTTCCTCCGATTTCCCAGAAAACATACTCCCACAAATCACTTCTATCCAACCGTAACGGTTCGTCACATGCATCATTCTACTTCGCCCTCTCCTTCGTTAATCGCTTCCCGATTATACCCATCTTTTTCTTGAAGAAAAAGGGTTGACTTCTATCTAAAAAAAATAAAAACCGCCAAGGGCAATCCCTAGGCGGTGTGCATACAAGTTGACGATTAACGTTGGTACTTCTTGTTGAAGCGCTCGATACGACCGTCCGCAGATGCGAATTTCTGGCGACCTGTGTAGAACGGGTGCGAATCAGAAGATACATCGACACGGATGAGTGGGTATTCGTTACCATCTTCCATCGTGATTGTCTCGTTAGAGTAACGAGTCGAACCAGAGATGAATTTGAACTCAGTCGTCGAGTCCATGAATACGACTTTACGGTATTCTGGGTGGATTCCTTGTTTCATTGCTTTTCAACTCCTTCTGCCCTAAGTATTCTTTCAACCTAGAGAAAGTTCACTAGAATATAATAGCACCCGGTTCACGGATTTACAAGTCCGTTTTCGTTTTTTTCACCGGGCGTCGACTCTTTTTCTTATCGGCTTCAAGCGCCGCAAAAAAGTCGAGGTTCGTTTTCGTTTCGCGGACCCGGCGCAAGAACTGATCGACGAAGTCTGGCGACTCGTTCATTGTGCGACGAATCGTCCAAAGCGAGTCGAGTTCGCCTTTGCCGAGCAGCAATTCTTCCTTGCGCGTTCCCGAGCGACGAATGTCGATGGCCGGGAAAATCCGACGTTCCGCCAGTTTGCGGTCGAGGTGCAGCTCCATGTTGCCCGTTCCTTTGAACTCTTCATAGATGACGTCATCCATGCGCGAACCCGTATCGACGAGTGCCGTGCCGAGAATCGTCAAACTGCCGCCGTCCTCGATATTACGGGCCGCCCCGAAGAACTTCTTCGGTTTATGGAACGCGGCCGGGTCAATCCCGCCGGAGAGCGTCCGTCCGCTCGGCGGGACGGACAAGTTGTACGCCCGCGTCAGACGCGTGATCGAGTCGAGCAAGATGACCACGTCCTTCTTATGTTCGACGAGGCGCATCGCCCGTTCGAGAACGAGCTCCGAGATGCGAGCATGGTTTTCCGGTGTCTCGTCAAACGTCGAGTAGGCGACGTCTGCACCAGGCACCGAACGTTGAATGTCCGTCACTTCTTCCGGCCGCTCATCAATCAACAGAATAATCAACTCGACGTTCGGATGGTTCGTCGTGATCGAATTGGCAATCTCTTTTAAGAGGGACGTCTTCCCTGCCTTAGGCGGTGCGACAATCAACCCTCGCTGCCCGAAGCCGACGGGAGCAATCATGTCCATGACGCGGACCGACAAATGGTTTGGCTCCGTCTCGAGCACCATCTGTTGTTCCGGGTAAATCGGCGTGAGCGCCGGGAAGTAATCCCGGTTGCGCGTCGAATCCGTCGTCTCGCCATTGACCGCCTCGACGCTGAGAAGCCCTTGGAACCGTTCATTCTCTTTCGGTTTCCGGACTTTCCCCGTCACGAGGTCGCCGTTACGGAGGTTAAAGCGGCGGATTTGCGAAGCCGCGATATAAATGTCTTCAGACGATTGCGAGTAATTGATGGGGCGTAGGAAACCAAAACCGCCATCGTTTTGCGACTGTGGGTTAGGCGGAATAATCTCTAGGATTCCTTCGAGGAAATAAAGATCTTTTGATTCTGCCTGTGATTTCAATATCCGGAACATGAGCTCACGTTTACGTGCCTCGCGATACTGAGGCACGTTCACTTCTTTCGCAATCTCATATAACTCTTTCAACGTCTTCGTCTCGAGTTCCCGAAGCGTGTAGTTTTTAGCCGGTTCAGTCGTTTGACTCATTCAAGTCACCTGTCTTTCATGATTCTATATTTCAAAAGTAAACGTTCATTCCTCATTCATCTAATCACACTTCAGTCAAACCGTCACTGTTTGAAAAACGGCTTTATGTCAGTCTATTCCCCTGTTGTTGAAAACATAACAACCTTTTTACTATGTATGTAACAAATAAGTCTCTATTCTCGCATATTGTTTCAAATATGTTACAAGAAAACTGTTTTTGTCTTGTGATTGAAAAATGCCATCGGTCTTGCGCATGATATAGTTTATTTGCACAGGAAACCGGGTAATATCCGCAACTTGTGCTCTAATCTTGTTAACACACATCGATCATATACAGCCACTTAGGGTTTTATTTTAAAAAACGGAGGGAAATACACTATGTTAAAGCGTTTCGCATCTATTATTGTCGCTGCCACTCTCGCTTTCTCGGGTCTTGCTTTCACAACAGGTGAACAAGCAGAAGCCGCTACTGGTAAATTCGCTTACTCGAAAGTTAACGGCTTGAACATCCGCACAGCACCGTCGCTCAGCTCGAAAGTCACGACAACGATGAACAAAGGCCAACGCTATACATACCTTGGCAAAGTTGGTTCATTCTACAAAATCAACTACAAAGGGTCTCACCGTTATATCTCAGCTTCATCTACTTACACGTACTTGAAAGCAAACACGAAGACAGCGACTGCGAAGAAAGTAACAACTGCTTCTGCATCAAGCGCTCGTACAAAACTTGTCGCTGAGTCGAAGAAGTACCTCGGTACACCTTACCGTTACGGCGGAACGACAACTTCTGGTTTTGACTGCTCAGGTTACACAGGTCACGTTTACAAGAAAGCCATCAACAAATCGATCCCACGTGATTCACGCTCGCAATACGCTAACTCGAAAAAAGTTTCGAAGTCAGCGATTCAAGCCGGCGACCTCGTGTTCTTCTCACACAACGGAAGCACGATCCAACACGTTGGAATGGCACTCAGCAAAACACAAATGATCAACTCTGAAACAGGCGGCGTGAAATACGCGAGCTTCACATCAGGTTACTGGGCACCACGTTATGTCGGTGCAGGATCATACCTCTAATTTAAACGACCAAACGACCCGGTTCATAGGAACTGGGTCGTTTTTTTACGTTCGTTCATCTTCCGTTCATCTGGCTTCGTTACGATAAAGCCATCACGTTGAAGGAGTTGTTCTATGCCATGGAAAAGATTTGGAGTCTTCGCTTAATTCGCCTCGCCGCGCTGTTCGGTGTCATCGGGACGGCGCTCGGGTCGCATATGTCGGGCGCCGGCAGTTATGCCTTTCGTCCGATCCACGCCCATATTCTGCTCGCCGGTTGGCTATCGGTCTTCGCCTGGGGAGTCTTCTATCGCTTATATGCGGTCCGGAACCAACTGCTCGTCACGATTCACGGGTGGACGGCCGTCATCGGATCAATCGGATTGACGAGCGGGATGTGGTTCTACACGATGAACCCGTTCCAATGGAATGAGACCGTCACCCTTGTGTATTTCATCGTCGGGGGCACAGTCTCGTTAATCAGTTTTATTCTCTTTTTGATTGTGACGTTCATGATCGACCAGGACGAGCGGGGCTGAACCCCGCTCGTCATTTTTGTTTCAAGGCACCGCGTGCGTTCGTCGCCGCGAACACGACCATGATGACGCTCATCGCCCCGGCGACGGCAAGTCCGGCCGATAACGCGCTCCAGTCGATCGTCGGTTGCGTCAAGACGGCACGCATCCCTTCAAAGATGTACGTCGTCGGATTGAACGTCGCCGCTACTTTGAGCCATTCTGCCTCAATCAACTCTTTCGGGACGAACGTCGTCGACAAGAAGATGAGCGGGAAGAACAAGAGCGTCCCGGCTTGTGCAGCCTGAGCGTTCCGTGTCTTTAACGCGACACCGACCGAGTAACCAGCAAAACCAAGGCCGAATCCGATGGCAAGCAGCACCGTGAACAAGAATCCAGGCAGACCGACCGGAATCGACAAACCGAGCAAGAACGCTACCCCGAAGATGAGGAGCGTCTGGACGAGCAGTTGCAACATCCCGGCAATCATCGGGCCGAGCACGATCGCCGTCCGCGTCGCGGGAGTCAGAAGCAAGCGGGCGAAGTAGCCGCTCTCGATATCACGGACGAGCGCTTGTCCCGTCCCCCCGGCCCCACCGACCGCCCCGGACACGATGGAGACCGGCAAGATGAAGTTTAAATAGGCGCTCCCATCAAACTGAGGAAGCGATGCGACGCTCGATAATCCGCTCGTGTAAACGAGTAGGAAGAAGACGGAAATAATCAAGTTCGGGATGAACGAAAACGGATTCCGAATCGTCGTAATGAGGCTCCGTTTCGTGAAGAGCCATGTCTCAGTCCACATCGGGCACACCTCCTTCATATGACTCACCGGTCACTTTCAAAAAGACGTCATCGAGCGACGGTTGCTTCACGGTCAGACGTTCCGGTTGAAGCGACCGTTCATCGAGCTGGCGCACGACTTCCATCAGCGTATGATTGACGAGCTCGAACGCCACGTGTTGCCCGGTCGCCGTATGACCGAACAACGCAGCGGCTGCAGACGCTTCTTGATTGCTGTGGAACGTCATCGCAATCGTCTCGCCGCCGACGAGTCGTTTCAATGTCTCAGCCGTCCCTTCACTGACGATTTTCCCATGATTGATGATGGCGATCCGGTCGGCCAGTTCATCCGCTTCTTCTAAGTACTGAGTCGTCAAGAAAATCGTCGTGCCGAACTCCTCGTTGAGCCGTCTCACCTCGTTCCAAATCTCGATGCGGCTCGCCGGGTCGAGCCCGGTCGTCGGTTCATCTAAAAACAAGACGGTCGGTCGATGGACGAGCGTGAGCGCTAAATCGAGCCGACGCCGCATCCCGCCCGAATATGTGCCACTTCTCCGGTCGGCCGCTTCCGTGAGCGAGACGACACGGAGCAGTTCCTCGGCGCGCGTCTCCGCCTCTTGTTTCGTCATCTTGAACAACCGGCCTTGCAAGACGAGCAGTTCCCGCCCGGTCAACACTTTGTCGATTCCGGTCTCTTGCAGGGCGACGCCAATCGACAGGCGGACGTCCTTCTCTTGTTTGACGACATCGAATCCATTCACCCGCGCCTTCCCTTCGGTCGGTCGGACGAGCGTCGTCAACATTTGCACGGTTGTCGACTTGCCAGCCCCGTTCGGTCCAAGGAAAGCGAAAATCTCTCCTTTCTGGACCGAGAACGAAATCCCATCGACGGCCGCCACGTCCCCGAACGTTTTGACGAGCGATTCCACTTCGATCATTTGTATACACCTCCTGACTCTCTATTCCCGTTCTAACGCATAATAAATATGTAGGAACACATCAAAAAAGCTGTGGACGCAATGTCCACAGCTCGAGAGAATTAAGGTTTCATGACCATTTTCGGTTTTTTCTTCAAGGAGTGGATGCCTTCGACGAAGCGGACCGTTCCTGACTTGGCTCGCATGACGACCGAGTGCGTCTGACCGCCTTGCCCGGTGAACTGGACGCCGCGGAGGAGTTCCCCGTCCGTCACGCCCGTCGCCGCGAAGATGCAATCTTCACCTTTGACGAGGTCGTCTAACAGCAAAATCCGGCCCGTATCGGCGATGCCCATGTCTTGGCAACGTTTCTCTTGGGCTTCGTCTTCAGGAAGCAGGCGACCTTGGAAGTCACCGCCGAGACATTTCATCGCGACGGCCGCGATGACGCCTTCCGGCGCACCACCCGAACCGAGCAACAAATCGACACCCGTTTTCGGGAACGCCGTGTTGATGGCCGCGGCCACGTCTCCGTCAGGAATCAACTTGATACGAGCACCCGTCGCGCGGACACGTTGAATCATCTCTTCGTGACGATCACGATGTAAAATCGTGACGACGACGTCTTCGACGTTCTTGTTCTTCGCCTTGGCGACGATGGCGATATTCTCTTCAATCGAGTTGTCGAGACTGATCAATCCGGCCGCTTCCGGACCGACGGCAATCTTGTCCATATACATGTCCGGCGCGTGAAGAAGGTCACCGGCGTCAGCGACCGCGAGAACGGCAAGCGCTCCCCATGTTCCCGTCGCGACGATGCTCGTCCCTTCGAGTGGATCGACAGCGACGTCGAGGCGCGAGCCATAGCCGTTCCCGACTTTTTCACCGATATAGAGCATCGGTGCCTCATCCATCTCGCCTTCCCCGATGACAACGACCCCTTTCATCGGAATCGTATCAAACACTTCACGCATCGCGGTCGTCGCCGCATCGTCCGCCTCTTCTTTCAAGCCTTTACCCATCCAACGAGCCGAAGATAGCGCTGCCGCTTCTGTGACTCGGACCAATTCCATTGATAAACTACGTTCCACCCGAATTCTCCCCTTTTTACTCGGACACCTCATCGACCCAGACGAGCGCGCCGAGTTGTTTTAGTTTGCCGACGAAATCGACATATGAATCGTTCAATTTTTCCGCATGGATCACCGTGGATTCGCCACTCGCTTGAAGCCCAGCTAAGGCGAGGGCTGCCCCGCTCCGTGCGTCTGCACATTCCATTTCCGCATTGGCGAGCGTTGTCCCGCCGCGAATGACGGCCGAAGCGTCCTCGAGCGTAATCTGTGCGTTCATGCGCCGCATTTCCGCGATATGGCGGAAGCGTTGGGCGTACAGCTTGTCGGTGACGATACTCGTTCCGTCCGCTTTCAACAGTGCGGCCGACATGATCGGCTGCAGGTCGGTCGGATACCCCGAATAGTGGAAGACACGGATATCAATCGGTTTAAAGGCGTTCGCCCGCACCGTGATCGTCTCTTCCCCGACTTCGACGTCGGCCCCGTAATCCAGTAGTTTTTGAATGACGCCTTCTAAGTGAGTCGGAATGACGTTTCGAACCGTCACTTCACCCGCGACCGCGCCATAAATCATGAACGTCCCAGCCTCTAACCGATCGGGAATGAGCGTGTGTGTACAGCCGTGGAGCTTGTCGACCCCTTTGATGCGAATCTCGTCGGTGCCCGCCCCGATGACATGGGCCCCCATCGAAGTGAGCATCGTCGCGACGTCGACGATTTCCGGATCGATGGCCGCGTTCTCGATGACGGTCGTCCCGTTAGCGAGCACGGCCGCGAGCATGGCGCTCACTGTCGCCCCGAACGAACGGAGATCGAGATAAATTCGATTTCCTTCCAGCTTTTCGGCGTTCACATGATAAAGTCCCGACTCGTTCTCGACTTTAATGCCGAGACGTTCGAGTGCTTTCAAATGTAAATCGATCGGTCGTGGACCAATCGCATATCCACCGGGAAGCCCGACGGCCCCTTTCCCAAAACGAGCCGCAAACACCCCGAGCAAATAGACAGCGGCTCGGACTTTACGCGTCTCTGAGCCGAGCAGCGGCATGGCGACGGCATCTTTCGCATGAAGCGTCATCCGCTCCCCGTCCCGTTCAATCGCGACGCCGAGTTCTTGTAATAGACTGAGCATCACTTCGACGTCCTCAATGACGGGGACGTTCTCAATCGTCACCGGTTCTTCCGTCAAAAGTGCTGCGACGAGACAAGGCAAGGCGCTCTGTTTGGCACCGCTAATGTCAACTGTTCCTTCAAGTTTTTGCTGTCCTACGATATGGAGAATTTCCACGAAGATCAAACCTTTCTGCGACAAACTTATTTGGATTGAGCGTTGTTCCAATCCGCTAAGAATTGCTCGATCCCTTTGTCAGTGAGCGGATGTTTCATCATCTGTTCGATGACTTTGTATGGTACCGTGGCGATGTCGGCTCCAAGGAGAGCCGCCTTCGTCGCGTGGACCGGATGGCGAACGGAAGCTGCGATGATTTCTGTATCGATACCATGGATGGCAAAGATATTGGCAATCGTCTCGACGAGGTCGAGACCATCTTGACCGATATCGTCCAAACGACCGATGAATGGCGAGACGTATGACGCGCCGGCCCGAGCCGCGAGTAGCGCTTGGTTGGCGTTAAAGATGAGCGTCACGTTCGTCTTGATGCCGAGCTGTGAAAACGTATTGACCGCTTCCATCCCTGCTGGCGTCATCGGTACCTTGACAGTAATATTCGGCGCGATGGCCGCAAGTTCCTTTCCTTCTTCCACCATACCCGCTGCGTCGAGCGCAATAACTTCCGCGCTGACTGAGAGATCCCCGACGATCTCACAGATTTCGCGTAGCCGTGTATGGAAATCGACGCCTTCTTTGGCGACGAGCGATGGATTCGTCGTCACTCCCCCGATGACGCCCATCTGATGAGCTTTCTTGATGTCTTCCACGTTTGCCGTATCAATGAAAAAACGCATGTACAATTCCTCCTCGAATGGTGTTGTGATCGCTTACACTTCTTATTATGAGGAAATTGTCATGGAATTGCTACACCCTTTACGTCAAGGCGGCGATGGCGAACATCGATCCGATGAGTAAACCAACGCCAACAAGCGTCCCCACTGCCGTCCATCGTTTCACGTTTTTTTGTTTTGTCTCATACGCTTGATACGGCCCTTCCTTTAAGCGCTCCGACCCATGCGTCTCGATCCAAAGTCCGACCGCGGTCTCTTCGTCGGTCACGAGATTGCCTGTATACGTGAACGGGATGATTTCTTCGGGTCGACGGAGCATGTCGAACCGCTCCCGCCGTGTCGCGATGTTCGCCCCGATCCAGTAGAGCCGTTTCGGTGTATAGAAAACTGGCACGCTATCTCCGATAAAATACTGAATCCACTGTTCGAACGCGGCGAGATCGCGTTGGTCGAACAAGATTTCCATTGAATCCTCGTCAGTCATGATGGCGAGCATCGGGCACAACTCGATCGTCCGTCGTCTATAGGGATGCGGCATGGCCGCTTCTGTCTTTCGGACGATGGCCGGGAAGAAGACGACTTGCTTGATTGCGTCGAGCGGGAACGATTGCTCGACTGACTCACCCGGCTCGTGCCGATACGTCGTCCCCTCAATATATGTCGCGGTCACTTCATAGTGCGACTGGTGCCGCTCTTTCCAGAACAGCTGGCGAAACAGTTGCAAGAACCGATACACGCCGTAACCGCCGAGTACAGTGAGTGACAACAGCGGAATCAACCACGGTTTCGGATTCATGAGGATGAGAATGACCGGCAGCGCGGCAAAGGCCAACGTCATACCAATTATAATGATGGGACCGACGATATAAAAAATGCGCCAAAATGATTCTGTCGAACGTTCTTGATACTTCATGCAAACTCCCCCTTTTCATCTATATACGGTACCCTAACCGCTTACGTTTCAATAAAAAAAGCCGGCTCTCGCAAAGAGAGCCGACTGATGTGACAGGATTATGCTTGGTTGCTTGAACCGAACTCACGCATTTTGCCAGTAACGACGTTGTAGATCGCTTCGACACCAGGGCCGATGACTTTACGTGGGTCATATACTTTCGAGTCCGTGTTGAGCTTCTCACGTACGGCACGAGTCCATTCTTGTTGGCACTCTGTGTTAACGTTGATTTTGCTGTGACCGAGCTCGATTGCTTTTTTGATTTGGTGCTCAGGAATACCTGAACCGCCGTGAAGAACGAGTGGAGTTTTAGTCGCTTCTGCGATTTCTTCCATCTCTTTGAAGCCAAGTTTAGGCTCGCCTTGGTATTCTCCGTGTACAGAACCGAGTGCTGCCGCAAGAGCGTCAACTTTCGCTTCTTTCACGACGCGTACGCACTCGTCGAGGTCAGCGTATTGTACGCCGCCAACAACGCCATCTTCTTCGCCGCCGACTGTGCCGACTTCCGCTTCAACTGAAGCGCCTTTAGCGTGTGCGTATTCAACGACTTGTTTCGTCATTTCGATGTTCTCTTCGATCGGGTGGTGTGAACCGTCGATCATAACAGACGTGAAACCAGCGTCAATTGCTGCTTTACACTTGTCGAAAGATGAACCGTGGTCGAGGTGGATTGCAACTGGAACAGTGATGTTGTAGTCGTGCATGAGACCTTCAGTCATTTTAACAACTGTTGTGAAGCCACCCATGTACTTCGCTGCACCTTCTGATACACCGAGGATAACTGGTGATTTCTCGTCTTCCGCAGCGCGAAGAATCGCTTGCGTCCACTCGAGGTTGTTGATGTTGAATTGGCCTACTGCATACTTGCCTTCGAATGCTTTGTTAAGCATTTCTGTCATTGATACTAATGGCATAATGACATCCTCCTGTCTGTTCGCTATTGTGCACTTTGGGAAAAATGCCCCCGTGCAATTCGTTCCCATTATAACACACGTCGAAACTTGTGCCTATGCTATTCGGGCATAGAAATGGCTCTGCGCAAGCGTTTACATATGTCATCTTCGTGACGAATTACGTGATTTTGAGGACTTCCTTCACTTTTTCAATCATCCGATAAATATCGAACGGCTTTTCAAATTGCGCGGTAATGCCAAGTCGTTGCACTTCTTCGAGCGTCGATTTTTCCCCGAACGCGGTCATAATCATGACCGGGGTGTCGATGTTCCGTTGGCGCATGTTGCGTAGTACTTCATGACCGAACATGCGCGGCATGTTCATATCGAGCAATACTAAATCGTATCCGTTCTGTTCGAGCTTTTCCCAAGCGTTCTGTCCGTCGTTCGCCGTGTCGACCTCGATGCCGAGGCTTTGGAACACTTGCGCTAACATCAACCGAATCCCGTCTTGGTCGTCTGCGATCAACATCCGTGACATCCATCTACCTTCTCTCCATAGTTTGCACTAGTCTAACCATACCAAATCCGATTTCGTTTGGCGACGGACCTATTTTGAAATCAAGGCAACGGTATCGATACCGGTTCTTCGGTCTGTTCGTCCTTTAACTGGGCCGGTACTTCCGACTCAGGTACCGGCTCGTAGGCCGTCACCGTCTGCTCGTCTTTCACATACAGTTTCAAAAAATCGCCTTCGGCCAGCCGAATCGGTGCCTCGAACGTGATTGGTCGTTTCTTGCCGTCTTCATCATAGCCAATCGTTTCATACGTATGTCTCTTTCCTTGGTCGGTGACGTTTGTGCTCGGCACTTTCGTATAGTAGACGTCGGCAAACAGCCGATTCGTATCGACGAACTGCCAACCGAGAAATAAGATGAGGACGACGCCACCGATTGCCCATGCTCGTTTCATCGTAACTCCCCCGCCTTTCTCTTTTCCATCTTTTTCAATACCATTGTCTCCCTATTTCTAAACACCCGGTGCGCTGATATACTGAAAACATGAAACGAACAGGAGCGAAAGCATGAAACCATATTTGTTATACATATTGTTCATCTTGACGATTGGAAGCGTGGTCGGACTCGTGGTGAACGTCTTCAGCGAAGACCAAGAAGAGATACCGCTCGCCGCTGCCGTCGAGACCGATCTCGAGGAATTGCCGGAGACGTTCGCCGTCTTATCCGAGACGTTCGATGAGCCAATCGCAGACAGTGACATCGCCCGCATCAAAAAGCTGGCTTCTGATCCGGAACTCGACGAAGCGAACGTGCACGCCCTCGGCACAATCGATGTCATCTTTAAAGGACGACCGACCACACTGACACTCGAAACAGAAGTGGATCGTGAGGACGGCACGTATCTTTATCTGTATTTGTTCGGCGAACCGGACATCGTCGAGGCGCTCGACGAACGCATCATGGCGTATTATGAAGAATTAGGCATATGAAAAGGAACCTCGCCGCGGCGAGGTTCCTTTTATTTCGTTAGTCGACCGTGACAGGGACGACCGCGAGATCAATCTCTTTCTCGATCTCGGCCCGCTCTTCAGCGAGACGAGCATCCGACCATTTGAAGACATCGGCCATGCAACGGAGCACGCCGTCTTTATAGTTGCGGACGAAGTCGATGTCGAAGAACATCGCTCCGGTGCGGCGGACGAGGAAGTCGATGGCCCGAACGACCGACTCTTCTTCGATGCCGTACATGAGTTGTGCATAGACGTACTCTGGAAGGTCGTACGCGTTCGAGTCCATCCGTTCGATGACACGATCGATGTTCGATCCGTAGAGACGGACGAGTTGCTCGGCTTTGACGTCATCGAGACCAAGGTTTTTCAGTTCAGCCTTCTTCTTCGTCAAGAAGTCATCGAACCCTTTCGAACCGCCGACATGGCCTCCCGACATCGGCATATGTTTCGTGCGCGAAGCGAGGAAGACGATGCCTTCTTCTTGCTTGAGCAGTTTCGCCACCAAATCGACGACCGTCTCTGACATCTTGCGATAACCGGTCAACTTCCCACCGGCGATCGTGATTAAGCCGCTTTCAGACTGCCAAACCTCATCTTTCCGTGAGATTTCAGACGGGTCTTTGCCTTCTTCATAGATGAGCGGACGAATCCCGGCCCAGCTCGACTCGACGTCATCTGCCGTCACGTTCACGTCTGGGAACATATAGTGGATTGCCTCTAAAATATAGTCGCGGTCCTCGGTCGTCATGCGTGGGTGAGCTTTATCCTTATCGAAGAACGTGTCTGTCGTCCCGACGTACGCTTTGCCGTCACGCGGAATCGCGAACACCATCCGGCCGTCTGGTGTATCGAAATAGATGGCTTGTTTGAGCGGGAATTTCGACTGGTCAATGACGAGGTGAATCCCTTTCGTCAAACGGAGCATCTTCCCTTTGTTCGAGCCGTCTTGTTCGCGGAGCACGTCGACCCAAGGTCCGGTCGCGTTGATGACTTTCTTCGCATAGACATCGTACGTCTTGCCGTCGATTTGGTCTTCAACGTGGACGCCGACGACTTTGCCTTGCTCATAGATGAGACCAGTCACTTTCGAATAGTTCAAGAGGAGGGCGCCGTGGTTGGCCGCCTCTTTCGCGACTTCAATCGTCATACGGGCATCATCTGTCCGATATTCGACGTAATAACCGCCACCGACAAGACCGTCTTTTTTGACGAGCGGCGCTTTTTGAATGACTTCATCCGGCTTCAACATCAAACGTCGCTCGGCGCGTTTGACGCCCGCTAAGAAATCATACACCATCAAGCCGACCGCTGTGGAGAGCGGTCCGAACGTGCCGCCTTTATGCATCGGCAACAGCATGCGTTCTGGCGTCGTGACGTGTGGCCCGTTCTCATAGACGATGGCGCGTTCTTTTCCGACTTCGGCGACGAGCGCGACTTCGAACTGTTTCAAGTAGCGCAACCCTCCGTGGACGAGTTTCGTCGAACGGCTCGATGTTCCGGCTGCGAAGTCTTGCATTTCGAGCACGGCCGTCTTCATTCCGCGAGACGCGGCATCGAGCGCGATTCCGGCACCGGTGATTCCTCCGCCGACGACGAGCACGTCGTGACGTTCACCCGTTAACTGTTCATATCGTTTGGCACGTTCTTTTGCTGAGAAATTTCTGATTTCCATCTTGTCCCCTCCTATAATGAATCCGGTTCGATGTATGCGAAAAGAGACCACAACAAAACAAGGCTTCGCCCCCCATGTCGTGGTCTCTCTGTAGTCTCCAACCGGTTATCAACTTTTCTCCTGTATTATACCCCATTTTCTAGCATTCAACCATCGACCCGCTCACGGAGTGTGCAACCTGCTCCTCAGAAAGCGTCCCGCTCGCAATTTCAAAATGAGAAGACTAGACTTCAAGGTATCACCAACAAGGAGGAGTTTTTTTATGAAACGCATGTTACAACCTTTCCAATTCAAAAACGGCGTCGAGCTCCACAATCGGCTCGTACTTGCGCCGATGACCCATTATTCGTCAGAACCGACGGGTGAAGTGTCGGAACACGAACTCGCCTATTACCGCAAGCGAGCGAAGAACGTCGGCCTCGCCATCACGGCGTGTGCTTACGTGACCGAAGACGGCAAAGGGTTCCCGAACGCCTTCGGTGTGAATGACGACAAGTTCATCCCTGGGCTTCGTCAGCTCGCTGAAAGTTTGAGAGCGGAAGGCGCGAAAGCGATTCTTCAAATCTTCCATGCAGGACGCATGTCTCCTCCGGAACTCGTTCCGAACGAACAACCAGTAAGCGCCAGCGCCATCGCACCGGTCCGTGAAGGTGCCGCCACACCACGCGCCCTTGAGACTGAAGAAGTCGAAGCCATCATCGAGGCGTTCGGCGAAGCGACACGTCGTGCCATTGAGGCCGGTTTTGACGGCGTCGAGATTCACGGGGCGAACACGTATTTGATTCAACAGTTCTTCTCACCTCACTCGAATCGACGCGACGATCGCTTCGGTGGCGACGTAAACGCACGCCTCACATTCCCGCGTGAAGTCATTCGCTCGGTCAAACGTGCAGCTGAAGGCGCGGACAATTTCTTAATCGGCTACCGCTTCTCGCCTGAAGAAGTCGAAGAGCCAGGCATCACGCTCGACGATACGGACGTATTGATCGATATGTTGCTCGAAGAAAATCTCGACTACCTCCACGCCTCGCTCTGGAACTTCAATATCGGTTCAATTCGGAACGAGAACGTGACGGAGCGGTCGATTGATCGCATCGCTAAACGCATCAACGGTGCCGTCCCGCTCATCGGAGTCGGACAGCTCCAGCGCCCAGGTCAAGTCGAAGACGCACTGAACGTCATCGACCTCGCCGCGCTCGGCCGCGAACTCATCATCGACCCGGATTGGCTCGAGAAAGTGAAAGACGGTCGTGAAGACGAAATCGAGACCGAACTCGACTTGAACAAACAAGCCGAACTCGCCGTCCCGGCTCCGCTCTGGAACGCCATCACAACACGTGCCGGCTGGTTCCCAATCAAAGACCAAGCCGTCAAATAAGCCTTCAACCGCAGACTTCATGTCTGCGGTTTTTTTGTGGTTTGTGCAATTCATCGAGTAGTGTGAGAAATGGGATATGCTACGGACACAATTTCGTCACATTTTTCATCTTTTTCACCTCTTCTTTCGTGTTGACCTAACTTTCCAACCTTTCACCCCCTTCGTAAGCTAAGGACAGGAACCGTTTCCTCGATGAAACTGCGGGCCAAGCCTCGCTTGCACCGCGCCTGTCTGTTTGACCGTCTTTTGAAAGGGGCATATGATGTATGACGAAAAAGCCAATTGATCTCGATGCGTACAACAAACAACTCAATCAGCATCAACAGCGTACGAAAGAAGTCGCTGAAACGTATCGACAAAAAAGTAAGGAACTCGAACACCACCTCGAATCATCCGCACGTTCCCGTGAAGAAGCACTCGCTCGCGAAATCGCCGAATTAAAGCAAGTGACTAAACGGAACGTTCCACGAAATAAATAAACGGTTCCCGATCGTACGACGAAAGAAGTGACTCATCCGGTGGAAAACAAAATCAAACGCCAATTTCTGAATCATCTGCATCGTGACAAAAATTTGTTCGATGATTTTCAGCATGTGGATAACTTTTATACGCTCGATCAACAGATTGTGAGTGCGCTCCGCAGCGCCCATCCGATTCGGGCCGAACAGCTGCTCGAGACGCTGACGCTCGACCTATTGAAACTTCCGGTCTCCGATGAGTATATGAGTGTCCGTTTCTACTACCGCGGCCTCGTCTATCACATCATCCGTCTGATTCCAGTCGATAACCCAAACGTCCAGACCGCGCTCAATTATACGAGCGCTCTTCTCATCTTAATCGATGAACTGACGACGACACTCGACTTTATCTATGCCATTCCCGTCATCGTCGACCATTTGACGAAGATGATGGCGTTTCTATCCCCTCCCGTGTCGACGAACCCGAACGTCACGACGACCATCCATTTGATTGAAGAGCATTTGAAAGAGCCGGAACTATCGCTCCCGTGGATCGCCCGACAAATCGGGTTATCGAACAATTATTTGTCGGCCCTGTTCAAACAGGAAGTCGGCGAGAGTGTACCCGAACGAATCCGGCGCCGCCGCATCGATGCGTCCATCGCCGATTTGCTCGGAACGAATTTGCCGATTTGTACCATCGGTGAGAAATATCGCTTCGCCTCGTGCACGGCCTATATCAACACGTTCAAGACGTACAAACAAATGACCCCGCTCCAATACCGCCAATTGTTCCACACGTGAAAAGCGCTAAGCCTCTACCGAGACTTAGCGCTTTCTGTCATCCATTCTTCTCGCAACAAACCCATGCGAATCGAGTCGTAACGCACGTCGTCGACGACGCGCACCTGACGAATCCGACCTTCGAGTCGCATGCCGATTTTCTCGGCCACTTTCATCATCCGCTCATTGCCCGACCACGTCGTCAATCCGACCCGGACCGTCGGCAACGTCTGAAACAGATGGCCGACCCACAGCTTGAGCGCCCGCGTGCCGATGCCACGATTCCAGCGGTCGGCTTGATGGAGGATGATGCCGACCTCGAGCCAGTTCTGTCCGGCGTCCTCATAATAGAAGGAAACCGTCCCATAGACGGTCCCATCGACCTCGATGACCCACATGTCGTCACGGCCGACGTGTTCGTCCGCATTCTGACAGTACACCTCATACGTCTGCGCCCGATGTTCGAAATACGGCGCGTCCCATTTCTTGAATTCTGGTGCCTCATCCTTATACATCAATTCCCATAACCGATCCAAGTCGCGTGACTCAATCGGTCGAATCACTAATTCTTCATCGCGAACCATAACGTCTTCCTCTCTAACTGTGCTCTTGACGGTTTCGCGATGTCAGTTCGAATTCCCTTTTTTCCGCTTCCGCCAGACGAGCGCCAAAATGACGAGCAAGAGACTCGCCGTCACCGAGACGACGGCGAACGGACTCGCACCGGTGATGAACAGTTCGCCGAGCGAGACCGAATAGGCGAGACCGAACGACGTGACGAGCTTCGCGCCGATGGCGATCAAAACGAATCGAGGAAATGGCACCCGGCTGAACCCAGCCGCGAGACAAATGATCTCGTCAGGCAAGATCGGAATGATGAACAAAACGAGCAACACACCAAGTCCGTACTTGTCCACGTATCGGTCATACGTCGCGAGCTTGTCGGCGTCGATAAGCCGCATCACCCGCTCCCGTCCGAACCGAGCGAGCCCGTACATGACGAGGATGCCGAGCGTCGTCGCGACGCTCCCGATTAAGGCCGCCCGGAGCGGCCCAAAGGCGACACTGCCAATCGGGACACTGACCGCCTCTGGGACCGGGAGCGCGATCGGCTGCAGGAAACTGAAGGCGGCGAACACCCACATCGCCTGGTCGCCATACTGTTCGAGCAACCGCTCGAGCCCGTACGAGTCGTACAAGACGAGTCCGAACGAGACGTAGTATACGAAGACGAACAACAAGAATAACGTGAACGTGACTTTTAGCATTTGTTTCAAGTACGTATTCGAGCCCTCGCGAATCGACCGCAATAGACCAATCGACAGTGCGAGCAATACAATCCCGGTCCACCCGAGTTGATACGGCAATAATAGCGTCGGCAAGACGACGAACGGCAACAGGCTGAGCGTGACGAGCGCTCCCCCGTATCCTGCATAAATCATAGTTCGTTCTCGCATGTCGCATCGCCCTCTCCCTGTTCTACTATTAGTGTACCCGGATTTCGGGCAACATGTATCCACCTGAAGCTGTTGCGCACATCAGCCTTTTGCCCGAGAAAAAAGGCCACAGTCATAGACTGTGACCTGCCACTCACTCGCCGAGTGAGGCTTGGATGAAATCGTGGAACAAGCGTTGCGGACGCTCTGGACGCGAAATGAGTTCTGGGTGGAACTGTGACGCGACGAACCACTTGTGCTCTGGAATCTCGATGATTTCGACGAGACGGCCGTCCGGGCTCGTTCCTGAGAACTTGAACCCTTCTGCCTCGAACGCTTCACGGTACTCGTTGTTGAACTCGTAACGGTGACGATGGCGCTCGTAGACGAGCTCTTGGTTGTAAGCGGCGTGCGCTTTCGTACCTGGCTCGAGCTTGCATGGATAGAGGCCGAGACGGAGCGTGCCGCCGAGGTCCTCGATATCTTTTTGTTCTGGAAGCAAATCAATAATCGGATAGTTCGTCGTCGGATCGATTTCGGCCGAGTGGGCACCGTCGAGCTTCAAGACGTTACGGGCGAACTCGACCGTCGCGAGCTGCATGCCGAGGCAAATCCCGAAGAATGGGACGTTGTTCTCACGCGCATAACGCGTCGCTTCGATTTTCCCTTCGATGCCGCGTTCTCCAAATCCGCCTGGGACGAGAATCCCGTCTGCGTCTCCGAGAAGCGTCTCGACATTCTCTGCCGTCACCTCTTCAGCGTTGACCCAATCGATATCGATGTCGGCGTTGAAGGCGTAACCGGCGTGCTTGAGCGATTCTGCTACCGAGATGTACGCGTCACGAAGTTCGACGTATTTTCCGACGAGAGCGATTTTGACTTTCTTCTCGAGGTGCGTGACCGTGTGCACGAGCTCTTTCCAAGCCGTCATGTCAGCGGCCGGCGTGTTGAAGCCGAAGTAATCGTTGACGAGTTGGTCCATTCCTTGCTTTTGAAGGTTGAGCGGCACTTCGTAAAGCGTCGACGCATCTTGTGCCTCGATGACCGCTTCTTTACGTGTATCACAGAACAAGGCAATCTTTTCCCGCATCTCTTCTGGGATATCGTGCTCGGTACGGAGGACAATGATATCCGGCTGAATCCCGTAACTGCGGAGCTCTTTGACGCTATGTTGGGTCGGTTTTGTCTTCATCTCACCGGCAGCGCGGAGATAAGGGACGAGCGTACAGTGAACGTACATGACGTTCTCTTTGCCGATATCGTTTTTCACTTGACGAATGGCCTCGATGAACGGAAGCGACTCGATGTCCCCGACTGTTCCACCAATCTCTGTGATGACGACATCTGCGTTCGTCTCGCGACCGGCGCGGAAGACGCGGTCTTTAATCTCATTCGTGATGTGTGGAATGACTTGGACCGTTCCCCCGTTATAATCGCCACGACGCTCTTTTTTCAAGACCGTCGAGTAGATGCGACCTGACGTCACGTTGGCGTTTTGCGACAAGTTGATGTCGATGAAGCGCTCGTAGTGACCGAGGTCAAGGTCCGTCTCAGCGCCGTCATCTGTGACGAACACCTCTCCGTGCTGGTACGGGCTCATCGTTCCTGGGTCGATATTGATATACGGGTCAAACTTCTGAATCGTCACGTTCAAACCTCGGTTTTTGAGTAGACGTGCGAGTGAAGCGGCTGTGATCCCTTTACCGAGTGAAGATACTACCCCACCTGTTACGAAAATATACTTTGTCATCATCATTCTCCTCTCTTAAATGCCACAACGGGAAACGAAAAAACAAAAAAAGCAAAAGTGCCCCCACTGAAATGGAGGACACTTTTGCTGCATCGTTACGTGCTAAACTAGCCCATGACTAATTTACGTCAGAGACGATGCAGTCGTCAAGTCATTATTTTTTCTTTTTTTCAACTGTCAAAAAAGAAAAAGAGACACGCCTAGCCGGGACAAATGCCCGGCTTTTTGCGGTCTCTTATAAATCATCCTCGTCTTTAAGGTCGAGGTCGTCGTCCAAGTCTTCGTCCTCGAACTCGTCAAGGCCTTCCACTTTTTCGGCTTCATCCTCAGCATCGAACTCAGATGCGTCAAAATCTTCACCTTTTGCAAAGACGTCAAGGTCGTCTTCAATGTCGACGATGCCTTCATCCGTCTCATCGATCTCTTCTTCGAACTCATCGAGCTCACCGCGCTGGCGTGCTTCGATGACGAGATCTTCGTCTGACTTATCGAACGGATACCAAACACGAAGCGCCCAACGGTTAGCTCCCAAGTTGACGAATAGTCCGTCGATGTTCATGTCCGTGTAGAGTTGCGCGATTTTCTCGAGCTCCTCCTCTTCACTTGCGAACGTATAGTTTTGTCTGATCAGCTCACGAATCTCATCAAATGACACTGGTTGCTCGCCAGTCTTTTGAAGAATTTCGTAAACGAAATCGATCAACGATTTATTCATTAAAGGACACTCCTTTTCCGTCACTAGTTAAACATCACTCCTCATTATAAACAAAACCGATATGAAAAAGCTAGAGGAAATTATTTTGAAGTTTCAACGGTTTTTTGGATGCTTAACCAATAGAGCGTAATCAATCCGACGTTGAAGATCCACGTCAAACCGAGCACCCCGAGCATCCAACCGCGCGGGACTTTGAAGGACAACTCTGCATTGACGGACTGGCCAGTATATAGGCCGTAGCCGAGCAATCCAACCATGAGCGCGGAATACGCGACGACCATCCCGAACCGTTTCCATAGTTGCAAGAGCAGCGAGGCGAACTCTTTATTGTCCCCATACGATGCATATAGATAGACATGACCCGCACTCGCATACATCGTCTGGACGTACCCACTCACAAACAGGACCGGGATGAACACGAGCGGCTCCAAGAATCCGAGGAAGAATAGCAGCGACGTGACGAGCAGGACGTAGTAAGGATGACGCGCCACGTCGAACACACGGTTCAATAATATCCAGCCGATGACGCCCGCCAAGAACGGCATGAACACGTAGAATAAGAGCACTTGAAACGAATATAGGGCCAGACTGATGAATACGGCGCCAATCAACGTCCAGCCGCCGAACAACCCGACGACGAACGCGAGCAGTTGAACTTGGCGCGTCCGGGTGGCACTGACGTACGTTCTCGTCCGCTCCTGGAACAATACCCACCCGACGTAGCCGAGCAAAATAATCATCAATAAAAAGATTTCCACATACCCGCTCGCCCCTTCCAACAGGCTGAGGAGACGGCTCACCAACGTGAACACGGTGACGGTGATGAAGGCAAGCACGAACTTCCCTGTCGCCCATGCCCACGTCGCCGTTTTCTCGAGCGGCAACTTTCTCACGAACAGCCAAGGCAGGATCAGACTGACGAGGAAGAGGATGACAGCCTCGTCATATGATCGAGTCAGCACATAAGAGAAAATGACGATCCAGGCAACGAGTGCGAGTACGAGCGGGAGCGAACTCCCTTTCTGATCCGCCGACTCGTCTGTGGTGGACAGTTCCTTCAGCTGTGACAAAATCGTCGTCATAATCGACCCGACACCGATCGATCCGACACCGACAAGAAAAGCGCTCAATTCGATCGCCCAGCCAAACGGCAGCAAAAAGCAGATGAGTCCGGTCACCAAGACGGTCAGCGCCAGTAAGAATGTCTGTTTCGAGCCAAGGCGACCAATGATGTACACCCATAGAAGCAGTCCCGACATACTCGCCACGTAAAAAATCATGAACGGGATTAATCGTCCGACGCCGTCTTCGACCGCCATGATGGACAAAAATAAAATTTGAGGCAAGATTTGACTGCTGAGGGCACTGACAATCGTCAATAACACGACCGTGTTTTTCATTAAAGATACCTCATTTCTAGAAAATGATTGAATCGCTCTCCTTTCCTTCTTTCCCGCCCCCTTCCATTCGAGAACCTCTCGAATCACACATCAGCTCCTCAGTTTTTTCACATGTTTGCCGATATAGAATAGAACGCTATTTTAGCTGTACGAGAAAAAGGAGAATGAAACATGGCACTGTTCCGTAAATCAAAACCTACCGCTTACACCGCGTCGATCGGCTTCCCTGATGTGGCTAAGACCGCACGACCGACCGATCCAAATTTGAACGGGCGCACCCATTATATGGGTTATACGGCGTCGCAAGTGAAGCGACTCCAAGACATGGCCCCGCTCGTCGAGTCCGTGTTAGACGATGTCCTCGAAAACGTCCTTGACCACTTGATGTTGCAGCCTGAGATGGTCCAAATCGCCAACGCCTCGTCGACACGTGAGCGGCTTAAAAAAGTGTTCGCTGACTACTTCCGGAGCCTATTGACCGGGAACATCGATGACAAGTTTCTCGCGATGCGCAAACGGATGGGACAGACGCATCACCACTACGCGGTGCCAGTCGTCTGGTTCCTCGCGACGTATTCCGCCTTCAACACGTTGCTCGTCCCAAAAATCGTCGAGACGTATCAACACGACCCGGCCACATTGACCGAATCGCTCCTCGCATTGTCCCATGCGATGAACTTGGACGCCCAAATCGTCACTGAGCAGTACGTCGATGCGCGTCTCGATGAGATTGAATCGGCAAACGTCGCCCGAGCGACGCTATTGAACGATGTCAGTCGCGTCAGCACGGAAGTCGCGACGACGATGGAGCAGACCGGTCACGCCATGTCCGAGACGAGCAAGCGAGCCCATCAAGTGTTGTCCGAGACCGAGCAGACGGAGAAGATGAGCCGTCACTTGATGAGCTTGACGCATACGAACGGCGAGCAAATCGAACAGATGGAATCCGAGTTCAAACAGTCGGCGACGTACGTCGACGCCTCGCTCGATCGCATCACCGCGCTCAAGGACGGCTCGCAAGAAATCGTCAGCATGACTCGGAGCATCGAACAGATTGCCAACCAGACGAACTTGCTCGCCTTGAACGCATCAATCGAAGCGGCCCGAGCCGGTGAGCACGGCAAAGGCTTCGCCGTCGTCGCGACCGAAGTGCGGACGCTCGCCGAGAATGCGAAACAGCTGAGCAGTCAAATCAACGTCCTCATCCATGAGAATGAAGCGAACATCGCCGCCCTGCTCGATCAAATGGGACAGATGCATCGAACGAACGACGAGGCAATGCGTCAACTCGGTGCCGTCAAAGCTGGCTTCTCGACCGTCAAAGACGAGATGGGCAATTACGTCATGTCGTTCGAACGAAACAAGCAAGACCTCGGCCAAATGGTCGAGACGATTTCGGCCATCAATGAGACGACGCAAGGACTATCACACCTGACGTCTTCCTTATTGGCCACTTCCGAGATGCACTAACGACAAACAAGGCACGGTCCGCGGACCGTGCCTTGTTTTTATTGGACAATCGGTTCTGGTACTTCGATTGGAGCGAGGGAGCGATCAAGCAATTCGACGACGTCGAACGTACCGACCGTCTCATCGACTTCTTTCGCTTTCGTCCCGTCCGAGAGCATCGTCAAACAGTACGGACATGCCGACCCGATGACCGTCGGTTTCGTCTCGAGCAACTGCTCGGTCCGGGCCACGTTAACGCGCGTCCCGACTTTCTCTTCTTGCCACATGAGACCGCCACCGGCGCCGCAGCACATGCCGTTCTCACGGTTCCGCTCCGCCTCGACGAGTTCGACACCTGGGATGCATTCCAAGACGAAACGTGGGGCGTCGTAAATACCGTTATAGCGTCCGAGATAACATGAGTCGTGATAGACGACACGCTCGTTCACGGAGAAGTCCGGTTTGACCCGGCCCGTATCGAGCAGCTCGGCGAGGAGCTCGGTATGGTGATACACTTTCACACCCGTGAGTCCAAAGTCCGGATACTCGTTTTTGAACGTGTTATACGCGTGTGGGTCGACCGTGACGATTTTCGTGACCCCATACTTCTCGAACAGTTTAATGTTCGCTTCGGCGAGCTCTTGGAACAACAGCTCGTTTCCGATACGGCGTGGCGTATCCCCTGAGTTCTTCTCTTCATTCCCGAGGATGGCGAACGAGACGCCGGCCTTGTTCAAGACGCTCGCAAAGCTTTGGGCGACTTTTTGGCTACGGCTGTCGTATGAGCCCATCGCTCCGACCCAGAAGAGGAATTCAAACTCTTCGCCGGCCTTTTTTTTCTCTTTCGCCGTCGGGATGACGAGTTCTTCCCGGTCTTTGCGCCAATTCTCACGCTCTTTCCGGTTCATCCCCCACGGGTTGCCTTGACGTTCGATATTGGCGACCGTACGCTGCGCTTCTGGATCCATCTTGCCTTCCATCATGACGAGGTAACGGCGCAAATCGATAATCTTGTCGACGTGCTCGTTCATGACCGGACATTGGTCCTCACAGTTGCGGCACGTCGTACATGCCCAAATCTCTTCTTCAGTGATGACGTTGCCGATCAACTCATCGGCGACGAGCATATGTCCGTCTTGGGCCGCGGCGGCAATCTCGGCCCCTTGCGTGTTTTGGAACAAGAGCGCCGGTGCCCACGGTGACTTCCGGGTGACGGCGGCCCCTTTCATGTTCATATGGTCGCGCAGCTTGACGATGAGGTCCATCGGCGACAGCATCTTACCGGTCCCGGTCGCCGGGCAGACGTTCGTACAGCGTCCGCACTCGACACAGGCATACAAATCGACGAGTTGTTTTTGGTTGAAGTCTTCGATTTTATTGACCCCGAAGACGACTTCTTCGTCCGACTCCTCGGCTTCTTCCATCGCCGAGAAATCGACCGGAGCGAGACGACCGACCTGGTGCGTCCGTCCGAGCCAGACGTTGAGCGTCCCGGCGATCAAGTGGGCGTGCTTGCCTTGCGGGATATAAATCATGAAGCTGAGCAAGAACAAGAGATGAAGCCACCAGAAGACGACGAACAAGGCGAAGGCGACCCCTCCCGGTACCCAAGCAAACGCCGAACCGATGAGCGTCGCGACCGGTTCACCCCACATCGGAAGTTCTTCCTTATAGACGAGGTAGAACCCGTTCCCGAACAAGACCGATACCATCAGCCCACCGATGAAGATGAGGGCGAGGCCGGCCAAGAAGTTTCGTTTCAAGCGCACGAGCTTCTCGATGTAACGGCGGTAGAATCCCCAAACGACCGCGACAAGAATCATGAGCATGACGATTTCTTGCATGAACGTGAAAATTGGATAGAGCGGACCGAGCGGGATGTGCGGGAAACGTGTCCCGACAGCAAGCCCTTTCCAGATGAAGTCGATGGCCCCGAACTGGACGAGGATGAACCCATAGAACATCATGACGTGAATGATGCCGCTCTTCTTGTCTTTTAACAATTTCTTTTGGCCGAACACATTGATCATGACCTGTTCGAGCCGTTCCTTATTCGTTTGGCTCCACTCTGCCTGCTTCCCGAGCTTGATGAACGTATAGCGCTGATAGACCAGCGAGGCGAACAAATACAGTCCATAGCCGAGGACGAGCAAGAATAGAATCCAGTTGACGATTAAAAATGTAGACATCCCCAAAACTCCCCCTTATGAAAACGGATTCAATCTTGAATTCAGTATATCAAACAATGAATGAACAGTCATTCATTTTTATCGAAGGGGTCAAAAATTGAGCACATGCTTCAAGAATAAGAGGATGCCGCCATACCCGACTACCGCGAGGACGAACGTCCGGAAGTGGAGGTTGCGGTCGGCTGGAAGTTCGAACTTGACGATATTCAGAATCATCGCCCCGGCGACAAACGCGAACAAGATGGCCTCGACGTGCGAGGCGAGATCGATGAAACGGGAAAATAAACCGCCGATGAGGATGCCGCCGCTCAACAAATAACGTCCTTGCCGAAGGTAGCGTTCCCCGTAATGGCGATACAAGTCGTGACCGACAGCGAGGAAGTGGACGCCGAGCGCCGTTGCGTAGAAGCTGCGGGCGACGAACGTGACGGATGATGCCGTAACGACGTAAGCCGAGAACGACATATATGCCGTCAACAGCGTCACTTGGAGCCAATACGACACGTTCTGATCAATCGTCTCGTCTTTGAAGTGTGGCGTTCGAACGACACGCATCGTCCCATAAAAGAAGGTGAAGCCGAGCAAGCTGATGACATAAATCTCCGACGGCAAGGCCAGGTCGAGCCATTCGACCCGGAGCGTGTCTTGCCGCTTATTCAAAGACGGCAAGAGATACATGAAAAAGTACGTGATGGCGATCCCGCTCGAAAACGAGAACCATTTTTGAGACGGTACCCGGTCTCGTGGAAACAGATAGATTCCCCAAAAATTGATCAGTGCTAAATAGACCACGATCCAATTCGCCATCTCACGTCATCCTTTCAGTTCAATCCAAAACCGCTCGACGATTTTCCCGCCTTCCGCTGTGAACGGTGTGTCCGGTATTCCTCCGTTATTCAAGATGACTTGGCGTGACGCCACGTTCGTCCGGTCACACGTAATCAACGCCCGCTCAATCCCGAGTTCTTTCGCTTTCTCGAGCGCGAGCTCGAGCTGTTTCGTTGCCAGACCGCGTCCACGTGCGCTCGGCTTGATGCCGTAACCGATGTGGCCCCCAAAGTTGAGGAGGTTGTCATTCAATTCGTGGCGGATATTCGCTGCCCCAAGCAACTCGTCCCCGTCCGTCAGCCAATACGTCGTGCTCGGCACCCAACTGACGTTGTTCACCCGTATCTCTTTATCACGAATCTGTTTGACGTACGACGCAAAGTCAGACGCGTCGCGGTCGACCGCGTTCGGGACGATCGTCTCTTCCCGCTCCCGCCACTCCTTTAAAAATTCGAGTACTTGCGCTTGTTGCGCCATCGTTGTTTTGACGAGCTGTAGCATCTGACGTCCCCCTAATTGATTGGTCTCTCTTCATCATAACGAAGCCGATTCACGTTGAAAACAGACGTTCCTGTGACGAGATGTCGCCTTTTTCATAGAATCATCTAGCAAAAAACCCGCAATCGATTGCGGGTCAGTCTTCTAATCCTAGTCGTTTTGGCATCTGTGGGGCGAGCGTACGGGCCTCGTCTAAACGGCCAGCCTCGACGAGCGTGTGGAACCGTAAAAATTCCTCATGTGTCGCGTCACCGATGGCCGCCAAATAATCGATATAGCGTTCGTACACCGACTTGTCTTCCGGCCGCGCCTCGATCAACGCGACGTAAAGCCGGACCGTATCTTCTCCATAAAGAAGCGGGAACTCATCGTTCAACTGGAGCAACTTGTCGACCGAGTCCATATCAACACCGGTCTCGTTGTCATAGTGCCCAACGACCTGCTCAGCATGGTCCTCGAGGCGGCCACGCCACTCTTCATACTCGTCCTCGTTCGTCTCGAGCATCTCGAACCAATCCTCGTTCAACATCTCTTCAATCTTTTTCACGCGTTCTGCAAAATTCATGCGAACTCTCCTCCTTCAAACGTCCATGTGACGTCGACGTCATAATTTCCCGCCACGTCTTCGTTCATCGATAATTCGTAGACGAAGCGGCAACGGCCGTCCGCGACATCGAGTCGCTCTGTCGTCGTCGCCATCGTCATCGACATATATGGGTTTTTATATAGGCTTTGCGTCAAACGTCCTTCAATAAAGGAATGATTCATCTCGATCGGTCCTTTACAGATGAGCGCGAGCCGGCCTGTCGTATATTTGATTGTCGTCGGAACGACACCGTCTTCCCGTTCTTGATCGAACGTCAAGATGAAGCCGGTCTTCAATTCATAATAGAGCCCCTCGGCTTGCAGCTCGATCGGTTCCGCGATCTCACTGATCGTCGTCTTTTGGCGCACACGTACGCGTTTCGGTTCAATTGCCATGGTGATTCCCCTTTCCGCTGTCCCATCGTACCATATCTCGCGAACGGTCCGGAATCGGTAACTTTTTCTTTCACGGTTCGCACGCGCTTCACACGTCGGGCCCGATCAATTTTATATTATGTGCGTGCAAGAAGTCCGCTTCAAGCAAAAGACCGCGGATGTGATCATCCGCGGCCGTTCGTTTCGTTAAAACTTCAGCCAATTCCCTTCCGAAATCACGTCTACACGACCGTCGACGACTCGAATCGCCGTCTCGTCATCGATGGCGTAGCTCGGCCCAGCCAACATGCCTGCCCATTCGGTCGCATGCTCGGACGTGTTCTCCGGCAACATCTCATGATCGAGGTGAGGGAAAATCGAGAAATCGACATACCCTAGTGTCTTATCGCCCTGCTCGCCTGGCGCCTGCCAACCGACAAACGCCTCCCCGATGCGCGGGGTCATGACCATGCTGCCGGCACTCAAACCGACATAGACGCCATTCCAATCCGGTAACAGCTGCGCAACACCGGACTGCTGCATCCAATAATGCAAGAACAGGGGGGCGCCTCCGTTGACCAACAACACATCCGCCTCGTCGAACGCCGGTCTCCACACCGTTTCATCAAGGCTTGGGAGGGCACTCAATTCGAGGACCCCGACCGACTTCCACCCTAACTCACACATCGGCGTCGAGAAATCACCGTTGAAAAAGTTCCACGCGTGATTCGTCCCACCCGGCAACGCGTAAATCGCGGTTGGGATACACAGGGCGGTACACTCCTCGATCGGTTTCCCTAACAACTCGAGTAACGCTTGTTTAATCCGGTCATTTTTAATCCCGGCCGATGTCAGTAACAGTCTCATTCCAACCCCTCCTCGTCTTGTCTATATATGAATTCGTGCTCTCTCGTCATTTCCCTGTACGCAAAAAAAGACAGGGAACGTCCCTGTCTTCGATTAACTCATTTTATAGACGCGCCCCTCGAACGGCTTCAAGTGGACGAGTGTCGTCTCATCATGCGGCTCGAGCGGCATATTTTGCAAGACGACGTCTTCCGAGCGAAGCGTGAGCTCCGTCGCAAAGATGGCTTCTTTGCCCGTCAAGTTCGTCATGACGAGGTATTGCGAGTCACCGAGCGTGCGCGTGTACGCGTAAATCTCCGGGTGTTCCGGCAAGACGATGTCATACGTCCCGTAAACAAACGTCTCGTCTTGCTTGCGAAGACGAATCATCTCTTTATAGAAATTGAGAATCGAGTCGTCGTCTTCGAGCTGGGCGTCGACGTTGATGTCCGTGTAGTTCGGGTTGATGCCGAACCAAGGCGTCTCGGCGAACGTGAAGCCCGCGTTCGGGGCATCGCTCCACTGCATCGGTGTGCGCGTGTTATCACGTGACGAGTTCCACGTGATGTCCATCATCTCCTCATGGCTCTTGCCATGTTCGAGACCGATGTAATAGCGGTTTCGTGTCGCGATATCATCGTACTGGTCGATCGAGTCGAACTTCACGTTCGTCATGCCGATCTCTTGGCCTTGATAGATGAACGGCGTCCCTTGCATGAGGAAATACATCATCGCAATCGATTTCGCGCTCTCTTTCCAATAGCGCTCGTCATCACCCCATGACGACACGGTCCGTGTCTGATCGTGGTTCTCGACATAGAGGGCGTTCCAGCCGTCTTCTTCGAGACCTTTTTGCCATTTCGTCAGGACGTTCTTCAAATGGACGACGTCGAGCTTCGACTCGGCGTCTTCGCGCCAAAGACCCATGTGTTCGAATTGGAACACCATGTTCATCTTGCCTTCCTTCTCGCCGACCCAAAGGTGAGCGTCGTCAGGCGACACGCCGTTCGCTTCCCCGACCGTCATGATGTCGTGCTTGTTGAACGTCTCGTCGCGAAGCTCTTCCAAATAACCGTGAATCCCATCGACGTTCATGTGCATCTCGAACGATGGCACGAAGTCGAGGCCTTCTGGGTTCGGCAAATCGCCGAACGATGGATGTTTGCGGATGTGGCTGATTGCATCGACACGGAAGCCGTCGATGCCTTTGTCGAGCCACCAGTTGATCATGTTATAGATCGTCTGGCGCATCTCGGCGTTCTCCCAGTTCAGGTCCGGTTGTTTCTTCGAGAAGACGTGCAAGAAATATTGCTCCGTCGTCTCATCGAACTCCCAGGCCGACCCGCCAAAGATTGACTCCCAGTTGTTCGGTTTCGAGCCGTCGGGTTTGCCGTCACGCCAAATGTACCAGTCACGCTTCGGATTGTCTTTCGAGCTCTTCGATTCGATGAACCATGGGTGCTCGTCCGACGTATGGTTGACGACGAGGTCGAGCAACAACTTCATGCCGCGTGCATGGACTTCCGTCAACAGTCGATCGAAATCTTCCATCGATCCGAACTCGTCCATGATGTCCTGATAGTCGCTAATGTCATAGCCGTTGTCATCATTCGGCGACTTATACATCGGACAAATCCAGATGACGTCGACGCCGAGGTCTTTCAAATAGTCGAGCTTATCGATGATGCCTTGGATGTCGCCGATTCCATCGCCGTTCGCATCGTAGAAGCTGCGCGGGTAGATTTGATAAGCGACGGCTTCTTTCCACCAGTTTCGTTTCAGTGTTTTCGTTTGTGTGTGTTGGTCACGTTGTAAAAGTTGCATGTCTCAATGATACTCCCTTATCCCTAAACTCACTGCGCATCCTATATACTAATATCAGTGCTGTTCTCTCTATATCGCATTAGCGCAATCGTTTGCACGATGCACTACGTTTATCTTATCAAAAATTCGAAATCAATACAAAGAGTGTTTCAACAGCTTACTCACCGTGTACCCTACACGAATTTGAAATGAAATGAAAGTGAGGCGACTTATATGATTCGTTTGGCCACACAGGCCGATCTTTCGGCAATTGATCAACTAATTTTGCAGAAAGCCCAAGCTTTTCAGGCAGCCGGAAAAACGCAATGGGTGAAATATTTGGAACCGAGCCGGACCGATTTTGTGACTCATGACGTCACGAACGGGACCGTGTATGTATATGAAACAAATGGAACCATCACCGGGTCGGTCAGTTTGATTCCGCCGACGGCTTGGGATGAGAATTTATGGGACGATTCCCGGGGGGCCGTCTATTTACATCGGCTCGTCGTCGACGACCGAATGAAAGGCCAACAAATCGGCGAACAGCTGATGCGTCATGCGCTCGCAGCAACGTCGGACCGGATTCGCCTCGACTGCGTCGCCACGAATTCGTTTTTGAACGCCTATTATCCCCGCTTCGGCTTCCGATATGTCGGCGAACGGGATGGCTTTTCCTTGTTTGAAACAAAGGCTTGACCTTGACGCGACGTCAACGTGTACGCTGAATCCAAGGAGGTGAGGACATGTATACGATTCAACAGCTCGCCACACTCGCCGGCACGACCACACGAACGCTACGGCACTATGATGCGGTCGGTCTGCTTGTTGCCGAGCGTGACGCCAACGGGTATCGACGTTACTCGTCACATGACGCCGAGCGGTTGCAGTCGATTCTGCTGTATCGCTCGCTCGACTTTCCACTCGAGACGATTCAGACGTTGCTCGAAGCCGAACAGTTCGATCGGACTCGTGCCCTCGAGGAGCAGGTGACCGCTCTGCGCGCAAAGGCCGCCTATTTCGCGACACTCGCCGAGACGGCGGAATCGACGCTCACCTCACTGAGAGGAGGAATTTCAATGGAAGACAAATCATTGTTCAACGGCCTGTCGTTTGACGAACTGAAAGCCCACGAAGCGAAACACGAGCCCGAGGTCGTGGAGCGCTGGGGCGAGAGCGAGGCGTACAAGACGTCACGTGCGCGCGCCGACAAGCGCTCGAAAGAAGACTGGGAAGCCCTCAGTCAACAGCAAGTCGATCTCGTCAAACCGCTCGTCGACTTGTTCACGGCCGGTGTCCCGGTCGAAGACCCGCGTGTCCAAGCGGCCGTCCAGGCGAACCACATGTTCATCAACGACCAGTTTTATGACTGCTCGCTCGACATGTTCAGCGGACTCGGACAGATGTACGTCATGGACGAGCGTTTCACCGCATTCTATGACAAGTACGCCCCAGGACTTGCCGTCTACTATAACGACGCCATCCAACACTATTGCATCATCCAAAGCTAAACGGCCAAAGCATCGCGCTTTGGCCGTTATTTCGCCGTTCGGCGGTCATAGACATCTTCCTTTAACAGCAACTCGATTTGCCGTCTCAGGAGGGGCAAAACGGTCGTGAGCTGTAAATACGGGTACGTGGCAAAGTTATCCGTCCCGCCGATATAGAGCACGGCCCGGTCGACCACAGACCAGCCCCGCTCGGTCCACTGTTCGATTCGTGCCTCACAGACGTCCGGTTTGGCCCGAAACGCCCAGTATGCCTCGAGTTGACCTTCGGCGATCGTCGGTTTGACCGTCAGCACCGGACAATCGAATCGAGCGAGGACACTCGGGTCGATCGGTCCCGTCTCATGGGTGACGATCAGTTGTGGGTCGAGACGATCGAGCCACATCGTCGTCTTCGCATCGTTTAACGAAGTGACTCGCAGGATGTGATGGAACGGAATCGGCTCGTCGTTCAACGGATAGCGACCTTTCAATTCTCGAATCCGGGCCCGGCTGGATACGCGCATGAGAGGCGCCATTGACCGGACATAAGCGTGTGTCAGCCAATGGTTGAGCGATTCGGGTCGATGCTCGCTCGGACCATCTTCTCGAATCACATGGGTCACCCCTAGGTTGCGAATCGCCTGATAGACGTAGGCGGATGTGCGATGTTCCCCGATGAGTAACACGATGGGTCGGCCCATGGCGTTTCCCTCCTTCCATTTTCCTAAAACAACGCTCATCCGTGACGCTCCTGCGTCGAGACGACGACCGGGCGGCACCGGTCAGCCACTTCTTCCATCGATAAACTTTCGAATTGGTGTGTCTGGTGGAGCTTCTCATAATGAGCGACGATTTCGCTCAACATCGCCATATTTTCCGATAAGTGCTTCCCGAAGTTATGCGGGTGCCACCAGAGATGGAACACTTGTCCGGTCTTGGCCGCATGCGTCATGCTGCGCTTGATACGACGCAATTTGAGACGGTCGAGGAAGCGGAGCGCCGACACGTACGGACGGAGGAAGCGGCTCGAAGGCACGTTATACGGAGACGACTGTCGAATGGATTCCCATGAGACGGTGTGATGCCCGGTCAAGTTCACGTAGGCGTCCAACAGTCGAAGGGCCCGTCGGCCTAACCCCTCATCCCCTCTCGCATCGGCCCGATAAATGTAATGGGTCTCATTGCCCCGATAGACATCGATTCCGACTTCTTGAGCTGCCTTGAAATGCGCCGGACTCGATTGATTACGTGGATAGACGATACTTTGAATCGGGACATCCCGCCGCGCCGCCACACGCTTCGCCGCCTCAAGGTCGGCCTTGAACGCCTCGATGGTCACACCTTCCTCGAGACAAGAGAGATGACAATACGTATGAGTTCCAATCGTTTGGCCAGGGGTAGCGATGATTTGATCGACGAGTGACTTACCGAAGTGATACGGATCGGTCGCCTCGTCCGCCCCGACGTGCTGCATCCAGTTGTACGAAGAATATTCGGGATGACGGTACGCCGGCTGAATCGTCGGCAAGTCTTTCAACAGTTCCGCTTTCGTCTCATAGAACAGGAAGCCGACGGTCGCCCACGTCACATGAATCTGATGCGCGGCGAACAAGTCGAGCAGGCTTGGAACGACTTGCCGTACCCCGAGTAGATTCTCGCCATACGCCTCGATCGTCGTGCCGTCAAACGTGCCCCAGTTCAATTCGAAATCTAACGAGATGACAAATGCTCCGTTCATCGCGATTCCTCCTCCATGTTCACTTCTTTCCATCACACGACTCACGAAGCTCCAACTCGGCGAGTGCCCGTTTCCAAGAGCCATACCGCCGCGATATTTTGGCAACACTCGGTCGTTTATGTTGTTTGGCCCATTTCTGATACGTGACGGCGTTGAATGGGACCACGACCCGGCTTGCTTCGAGTAACGATTGGACGATTTCTGCTTTTTCACGTTCTGGTTGGACGGTAAAATGGAGTTCTTCTAAACGCTCAACCGTTTTCACGGCCAGACTCCAAGACCCGAAGTGGGAAATAATATCACCTAGGGAAGGGGCAACTTGACCTTTGGCCCACTGTTGATAGTGGGTGCTCGTCAATCTCCCTTCCTGTTCAAGTGCGAGCCGAAGCGCAGCGATGAGTTCTTGTTGGGTATACTGTTTGCGGGATTCGACGAGCCCGGCCGCTTTTAACGCGCCGGTCCATGACCCATAAAAATTGAGAACGTCGAGGAACGTCGGGACGTCTCGGTCTCGGCTCCAGAGCTGATATTGTTTGACAGTGAGGGTCGGAGTCAGAGATGCAGCGGCTCGAAGCGACTGGATAATCTCTGCTTCCCGGTTCATCGTTCGTCCTCCTCAGACACTTTGTTCGGTCACGATTGTACGTGTATCGAGTACCGTCTGGATGACTTGCTGTTGTTCTCCGAGCGTCAAATCAGATCCCGACGGAAGACAGATGCCGTTTTCGAAGAGTCGGCGACTGACGTCTTCTCCGTCGACCGACACGTATTCCGCATCGCGGTAAACGGGCTGTAAGTGCATCGGCTTCCAGACGGGACGCGATTCAATCCCGGCCGTGGCGAGCCGCTGCATCAATGTGTCACGATGCAAGTCGGTTTGGTCCAATTGCATGGCCGTGAGCCAACGGTTGGCCCGTGAATATGGGACCTCTTGTTGATATGTCGTCCCAAGTTGCCGGAACATGCGCTCGTAGCGGGCGAAGACGCGACGTCTCGCTTGGACGCGCTGTTCAATCACTTCGAGCTGTCCCCGACCAATGCCGGCCGAGACATTGCTCAATCGATAGTTGTAACCGACTTGTTCATGCTCATAATGCGGCGCGTCTTCCCGGGCTTGCGTGGCCAACTTGAGCGCTAACTGTTTCGTTTCCGCATTCGGCACCATGAGCATGCCGCCGCCTGAGGTCGTGATGATTTTGTTGCCGTTGAACGAATAGAAGCCGATGTCGCCGATCGTGCCCGTCATCTGCCCGTGCCATGTCGAACCTAGTGATTCGGCCGCATCTTCAATCAACGGGACACCATACTCGCGGCAAATGTGGCGAATCTCACCTATTTTCGCGACGACGCCATAGAGATGCACGACGATGACTGCTTTCGGAAGTTTCCCTTTCGTCGCCGCTTGGACGAACGCTTTCCGGAGCGCGTCCGGCGACATGTTCCACGTCGTCGTTTCCGAATCGATAAAGACCGGGATCGCCCCGACATAACGGATCGGGTTGACCGATGCCACGAACGTGAGCGATTGACAGAAGACTGTGTCATTTGTCCCGACGCCGAGAGTAAGTAGCGCTAAATGGAGGGCGGCCGTGCCCGAACTTGTCGCCAAGGCGTGAGGATGGTCCGCATATGCAGCCACTTCCGCTTCAAACGCATTGACGTTCGGGCCGAGCGGCGCAATCCAATTGCTTGCGAACGCCTCTTCGATATAAGCCATCTCACGTCCGGACATATGCGGCTTTGATAATAAGATGTTCATTTGATGCCCTCCTTCATCATGTTTTTATACGAGATATACCAGTCGACGACTTGCTCGAGCCCTTCAAATAGCGATGTACTCGGGCTGAAACCGACTAAGGTATCGAGCGTCGGAATGTTCGACTGCCGGAGCACGGATGTGCGCATCGGCAACGACGTCTTGGCTGATTTGTTGAGGATGTGCCCGATATCGGACAGTAACGTTTGAACGGTCACGTAGTCCGAGGCTGGAATTTGAAAGTAGCCGACGGGCGACAGTCCCGTTTGAACCAAACGCAATAGCCGAACGACCGACTCGACGACGTCATCGATATAGGAGACGTTGATGATGTCCGTCGCATAATAACCGGAAAGACGGACGCCGCGGTCGACCGCGACAATCGCTTTGGACACGAGTGTCGAGGCGTCATCCCAAGGTCCGAAGACGTCTTCCGTGAATAAGTGGATGGCAGGATCTTCTTCGCTCACTTCCTTTACCGGGAGGTCGAACGTGATGAACGACTCGAGCGGGACTCGTGTCGTATGCAGCCCGATATACCGCTTCATCAACTCATATCGTTCGAGCGGGTCGTCGACGGTACGGGTCGAACATAAGATGATGTGGCGTGGTTCATGTCGCTTCAAGATGCTGCGCATGACCGTCTTGTTCGCGAGTGTCGTACGAATCAACTGAAACTGCGGGTGCGTCAGGACGTAGAGACGTTGTTTGGCAATTCTCGTCTTGTGCCGCCCTTCATCGTCGATTCCGACGACGTCAAACCCTTCCTGTAACAGTCGACGTGCCAGATGGAATCCTTGAAAGCTGGCGACGCCGACGATGAGCACTGTTTGATCGACCATCGTTCTCCCCTCCTCGCTCGTAGTGGCGTTCAGTTCCCATCGGCGAGACGTGATGCGGCGATATGAGGACGCATCCGTTTCACCCCGTGTGTGAACAGCCGTTCGACGTCTCGATCGAGGTCGTCGCTGTTGGCGATGAACAGCAACAGATACATCAACGCGTCACGGTCATCACGGAACGTTTCAATCAAATGCAAGACGGAGGAGACGGTCTTGAACGGCCGGGTCCGACCGACAAAGATTTTTGGGAAGACGTTCGCTTCCGGACCGAGCTCACTTTCGTCCAGCAGTTCTTCGTATAACTTCTCACCAGGACGAATCCCGGTGACCTCGATTCCAATCTGGTCGGTCGTGAAACCGCTCAACTCGATCATTTTCTTCGCCAAATCGATGATTTTGACCGGAGCACCCATATCGAGCACGAACACTTCACCACCTCGCGATAAGACGCTCGCTTGAATGACGAGACGACTCGCTTCCGGGATGGTCATGAAGTAACGGGTCATCTCGGGATCGGTGACGGTGATCGGACCTCCGCGTAGAATTTGTTCTTTAAACAGCGGGACGACCGAGCCACGGCTGCCGAGGACGTTACCGAAGCGGACGACCGCAAAAATCGTATCACTGGAACGAGCTTTCTCTTGGACGACCATTTCGGCGATTCGTTTCGTCGAACCCATCACGTTCGTCGGATTGACCGCCTTGTCCGTCGAGATCATGATGAAGCGATTCACTTTGTGACGGGCCGCGACGTCGACCATATGTTTCGTCCCGTAAATGTTGTTTTTAACGGCTTCGAGCGGATTGTCTTCCATGAGTGGAACGTGTTTGTGGGCAGCGGCGTGATAGACGATGTCCGGTTTATACATCCGGAACACTTCTTCAAGCCGGGCCTCATCCTGCACATCACCGATGACGGGATAAAGCACCGTGTCCGTCCCGAGTTCGCGCAGCTCTCGTTCAATCAAGTAAATACTGTTCTCGCCGTGACCGAGGAGAATCATTTCAGCCGGGGCGAATTTGATGAGCTGACGGCACAGTTCCGAACCGATGGATCCGCCGGCACCTGTGACGAGTACCGTCGCTCCTTCCACATGACTAGAAATTCCAGATATGTCCAACTGGACCGGTTCTCGGCCTAGCAAGTCTTCGATTTTCACTTCGCGGATTTCACTGATGGACACCTTCCCGGTCGCGAGCTCCGAGATCATCGGTAACGCATGGGACTCAGCACCCGTCTTCTCAATCCGTTTGAGCAAGGCAAGGCGTCGCGCATAGGACAGGCTTGGGATGGCCAAAATCACGACTTCAATCCCGTGCTCTTGGATGATGCGCTCTAAATCGTCCGTCACCCCGAGCACTGGAACACCGTGCACGTAAAGCGACTGTAGGTGTGGGTTGTCATCGAGTAGACCGACTACGCAGAGGACGGTCGTCCGATGTTCTTTCAACTCACGGACAATCAACTGGCCCGAATCACCAGCCCCGATGATGAGCGCTTTTCGTCCGGGATGATTGGAGTGCGGTTTGAACACATCGAATACGTGGTTGCGGGCCAAGAATCGCGTGAACAAAATCAAGTTGAAGGCGAGCAACCCTTGGACAGCGATGATCATGCCGAGCCCTGCCCCGAAGTGGAACTGGTTGTAGGCGTACAACACCAAGTCACTGCTCAGTAAGGCGATAGCGACTTGTTTCATCTCATGGACCGAAGCGTAACGCCAGTCGATACGATGGATTTTTAACACCGTCCCGACGAGACTGAAACTGATGATTTTGATACCGACCATCATCAACATTTCGCTCGATTCGAGCGCCGCGTACGACGTAATCGTCGAGAACAGCAATTCAAACGTCGCATAGAGCACAAATGAGACGATCAAGATGTCGAGACATAAGAACAGCAAATTCCGTTGATTCTTCCGATACACGTTCACAAGTGTTGCCATGGTAGTTCGCACCTCCAAGAGTCTGAGTTGTTCGTTCGTGGTGTGGGTTGGAATGCGCAAAAGATGCGTCGATGCTAGTAAACTACCCGACTCTTCTCGACAAATTTAAAGATAAAACAAGCTTTTTCTCATGAACGACACGGATGGCAACAAAGGAGTTCACGAAATTATTATCATGATTTCTTTCACATAATGAATAATTGTCGGACAAACGGGAAATGGGAATATACATAACCCGAATTGGGTATCGTTTACATTATTTTGCATCTCATCAAAACAGAGCATAAGGAGGTAAAAATCGATTTCAAGCATTCTTTTTGACTAGCTCGTTGACTCTTCCAACCAATACAAGCTGTTCATTCACACCAAGAGACCTTCCGAGACGCTCGCTGCGTCTCCCTCCAAAGGAGAGACACCAAGATGAAAAAATGGACACGCCCTCAAATCGTACAAGCATTGCAGTTAGCTGCTCAAGAACATGCCGAGCTCGATTCGAAACGGTACAGTGTTTGGTCGCAAACCAAAAACGTGCCGTCCCTTTCCACCGTCATCCACCAGTTCGGGTCTTGGCGCGAGGCACTCGTCGCCGCCCAAATTCAAATGTCGTTCCATTACTATTCCGATGAAGATATCCTTCGGGCATTGAATCAAGCCGCCGAAGAACTTTCGCTCTTCACGAGCCAAACGTATCGGGAGTGGTCGAAAGTGACCCGTTCCCCGTCGCTCACGTTAATCAGCAGCCGGTTCGGCTCTTGGTCGAACGCGCTCCGGGAAGCGAAACTTCAGACGACCGCGGCGAAAAATAATGAAGAACGGATTATTCAAGCGTTGATTGAAGCGTCAGAGGAACTCGAGCGTCTCACATCCCAGCATTACGCCATCTGGGCCCAAGAGCGCGGCTATCCAACGGTCGCGACGATTGCGCGGAAGTACGGATCGTGGAGCTACGCCTTGTTCGTCCTCGATATCGCCCCACCGAAGCGGAAATGGGATGAAGAAGATGTTATCGAGGCGCTTCGGGTCGCCAGACAAGAGTTGTCTCACTTCAGCATCCTCCATTATCGGAAATGGGCCGAAGGACGAAATGTGCCGAGCACATCGACCATCAACGCCTTATTCGGCAGTTGGACGGCGGCGTTAAAATGTATGGAAGAACAAAAAGTGAATCAATAAAAACAGGCCCGGTCTCCTCGTGAGAACGGGCCTGTTTTCAGGTGACGATTGAAATGAATAGCGGGATGCCGACGAGCAGATTGAACGGGAACGTGACGGCGAGGGCGAGCGTCAAATAAAACGACGGCTCCGCTTCTGGTACCGACGCCTGGAGCATGGCCGGGGCGGCGATATACGACCCACTCGCGGCGAGCGTCATGAAGAGAATCGTCCCCCCGTCCGACAGTCCGGCCATCCCGGCCGCGATGTAACCGATGACGGCCCCGACGAGAGGAAACGTCATGCCAATGACTAAAAACTTGAGGCCATAGGACGGCACCGCCTTCAACTGATGACCGACCTTGACGCCCAGGCTGAGCAGGAACAAGAGCAAGACGCCCGGGAACAAGTCGATGAAAAACGGTTCGAGCGCCGATGTATCCGGTGTGACGATTCCGACGACGAGACCGGCCAACAACAGCAGAATGCTCTTCGAAAGCAGACTGTCGCGGATGACCGTGAGCGATTGAGTCGGGGCCGCCGTAATCCCGAGGACACGGCTCTGATTGTAGAGCAACAGCGCGACGACGAGACCCGGAATCTCGAGCACGACGACGAGCGTCGTCATGAACGGTTCATAGACGATACCAAGACGTTCGAGCTGGGCCGTCGCGGCGACATATGTCACGAGCGAGACCGAGCCGAACGTGGCCGCCATGGCGATCCGTTCCGGGAACGTGAATTTGAGTAGCGAGCCGATTCCAAAGGCGACGAGCGGCAAGATGATGCCGACGACGAGCGTCACTGCCAGTGGGAGTGCCAACTCGTCCATCGACACCGAGGCGAGACCGATTCCCCCTTTCAACCCGATGGCGAGCAGTAAGTACAAGTTGAGCGTGATGCTGAGCGACTCCGGGATTCGTAAATTCGATTTTCCGAGAGCGGCAATCACACCGGTCACGAATAGGAGCACCGGGGCGCTCGTCAATAAAAACGTCAATAGTTCCATACATTTCCTCCTAGACGACAAAAGCGCACACCAAAGAAAGGTGTGCGCTGCATGCCGACGGCTCGAACACGTTCGCTCCGTCTAGCCGACAACTGTCGGATGTGTAGTTAGTCAGCTCCGGGTCAGGACGACGGGGATGTCTCGCGGACACCACCAATCCTGAACCGTCTCTGCTTCTAGTGTAAAAACGTCGTCACGGCTTGTCAATCCCATTCTCCCACGGCGCATCGAGGCGAAAGACGATAAGGCGTTCCCCTGTCTTCGTGCTGATGTCCGTATGGAGCGAGACGAGTCGCCGCCCGAGTACGTCGTGCACGATGGCCTCGAGCTGAGGCCGACCGGATTCGACGAGGTTGTTGCGGTACTTCTTCAATTGCTCGCGTCCGGCCGATTTGGCGGCCAGTTCGTACTCGGCCGGGGTCAAGACGCCTTGGAGCGTCACGATCGCCAGGTCGCGGAGCAAATCTGCTTTACACGTCAAGGAACCGCGTCCGAGATACTCTTTCTCCCATTGGGTGATGCGAGCACTCAGCTCCATCTCGAGCTGACCTTTTTTCGGCATCGTTACTTCACGAACCCGATCATCATCTCGCGAAGAATCTTCGCGGCGGCGATGGCCGTCATGTCCGACTGATCGTACGCCGGTGACACTTCGACGAGGTCGGCCCCGATGACGTCGACGTCAGCGTTCGCGATGGCGTGGACCGCTTCAAGCAATTCTTTCGTCGTGATGCCACCGATCTCTTGCGTTCCCGTTCCCGGTGCAGCCGATGGGTCGAGGACGTCGATGTCGATCGTGACGTACACTTTCTTCCCGGCGAGCGTCGGCAACACGCGTTTGAGCGGTTCGATCACTTCATATTTATACATGTTATAGCCGACTTCTTTGACCCAGTCGAACTCTTCTTTCATCCCAGAACGAATTCCGAACGAGTAACAGTTCGATGGCCCAATTAAGTTGGCCGCTTTTTTGAGCGGTGTCGAGTGCGACAACGGCTCGCCTTCGTATTCGTCACGGAGGTCCGTGTGCGCATCGAAGTGAAGAATGACGAAATCGTCGCCGTATGCATCGTGCATCGCCTTGATGACCGGCCAAGTGACGAGGTGTTCCCCACCCATACCGAGCGGGAACTTGCCTGCTTGGATGACGTCCTTGACGAATGACTCGATCATGTCGAGCGACTTTTGTGCGTTCCCGAACGGAAGCGGGATGTCACCGGCGTCATAGACGGCGGCTTCACTCAAGTCCCCATCCAAGTACGGGCTGTACTCTTCAAGCCCGATTGAGACTTCACGGATCCGGTTCGGGCCGAAACGTGAACCCGGACGGAAACTGACCGTCCAGTCCATCGGCATCCCGTAAAGGACCGTCTTCGCGTCTGCGACTTCTGGCAGGCTCGCGATGAACACTTTGCCTGAATAGGCTTCATCGAAACGTTTAATCATTTCGTCAAGTCCTCCACGAATTTAGGCAGGACGAAGGCCGCATTGTGAAGCTTCGGCGTGTAGTACTTCGTCTCGATGTCATGGAAACGCTCCGGAGCCACTGCTTCCGGATCATACTGCTTCGAACCGATTGTGAACGTCCACATGCCGCTCGGGTACGTCGGTACGTTCGCAGTGTAGAGCTTCGTGATCGGGAAGATTTCTTTCACGTCACGTTGGACTGTCTGGATGAGCTCTGGCGTGAACCATGGGTTGTCCGTCTGCGCGACGAAGATTCCATCGGCTTTGAGCGCTCTCGAGATTCCGGCGTAGAATCCTTTCGTGAACAAGTTGGCCGCTGGGCCGACTGGTTCTGTCGAGTCGACCATGATGACGTCGTACTCGTTCTCAGACTCAGCGATATGCATGAAGCCGTCGCCGACGATGACTTCAACGCGTGGGTTGTCGAGTTCGCCTGCGATGTTTGGTAAGTATTTCTTCGAATATTCAATGACTTTCCCGTCGATGTCGACGAGAACTGCTTTTTCGACTGATGGGTGTTTCATAATCTCACGGATGACGCCGCCGTCTCCGCCGCCGACTACGAGCACATGCTTCGGATTCGGGTGCGTAAAGAGTGGGACGTGAGCCACCATCTCGTGATAGACGAATTCGTCCTTATCCGTCGTCATGACCATTCCGTCAAGTAACAACATTGTTCCGAACTCGTCCGTTTCGACCATTTCTAGTCGTTGAAACTCCGTTTGTTCGCTCTCATAAACGTGGTTTACACGGAACGTGATTCCGTAATCTTCTGTCTGGTGCTCCGTAAACCATAATTTTAATTTTTGGTCCATCGATAGAACCCCTTTCTGATTAAAAAGTTGTTCGTATGCGAGTGGCGTTTTGAGGCGCTTCTTATTCATACGATAGGAAGTATACAAAAACTACCCGCAATTTGCACGATTTTTTTATTTATTTGTCCTACCATGTGAGTTTTATGTGAGTTTTATCCGATAAACTAAATAGAACCAACTTTATCTCTTGGAAAGGAGGAATGTACATGTGGTCTCCCTGTACCGCCTGCTCCACGAACATCCCGTTCTTTGAGCGCGGCCTTGTCGTCGTCAACGACACGTTCCATCCGTATGAATCGTTAGATGAATTAAGCGCACACCTCTCTACCGTCGAGGAGGACGTCTATTGCGTCGATCAAGTGACGAAACGTCAAACCGCAATCATCTCGGCGAGTAACCTACTCGAACAAATCGCCAACCGTGATACGATCGAACTCATTCAACACGGTGAATTCGAGAGCCATCTGCAACCAATCGTCCATCTCGATACCGGTGAACGATTCGGTTACGAAGCGTTACTCCGCAGTCGCAATAACGTCTCTCCCGGAGAACTGTTCCGCGCGGCCAACCGTTTCGGCCTGCATTCCAAGCTTGACCAGCGCGCTCGCGCCGAGGCGATTAAAGCGACCTATCATGCCGTCGCCCCGCACGAAAAGACGTTCATCAACTTCTTGCCGTCGACGATTTATAACCCGGACTATTGTCTTCAACACACGTTCGAGATTATCGATCAATACGGGCTTAGTCCCGACCGTTTCATCTTTGAAGTCGTCGAGACGGAGAAAGTGCAAGACGTGGCCCACTTGCAGCACGTGTTCTCTACATATAAGAAGCGCGGCATGAAAGTCGCCCTCGACGATGTCGGGGCCGGCTTCTCGACGCTCAATATGTTGAAACGCCTCGAACCAGACTATGTCAAAATCGACCGGTCGTACATCTCGTTTTGCGATCAAGACGCCGAAAAACGGACATTCTTGAAAAATGTACGTCAATTGACCAAATCGATGGACATCACGATTCTGGCCGAAGGCATCGAACGCGCCGAAGAAGTCGACGTCTGTCGTGAACTCGGATTCGACCTCGCCCAAGGCTATTACTTTGGCAAACCGTCCCCGTATTCGCTTTGACGCAACGAAGGCCTAGAGCATCCGCTCTAGGCCGTTTTTTTAATCGTCTTCTTCTTCATCCATATCTTCTTGCATTTCTGTATCTTCATTGTTCATCGGTTCTTCGTCTGCTCCCCCGCAAGCCCCGAGAATGATGCCTGTCGCCAAGAGCGACGCGGCCAATGCACCTTTCTTCTTCATCGCTAACACCCCTTTTAAGTTGTGTCGTACAGTTACGATAATTCCCTTCGCCCATATCGTGAAACGTAATTTTAGATTAACAATGTGTAAACGGTGGAATGAATTCAGTGATGACAACTGAACAGAAAGAAGGTGTACGTGTTGAAACGACGCGTCTGGCAACTCCTCACCATGATTGTACTCGGCCTCCTCCTTCTCCTCGTCCTCTACTCCGTGGACGGATTGATCCCATTCCTGATTGGTCTCGCGATCGTGGCGCCGCTCCTCGTCGGCTGGCATATTTTATTCGACCAGGTTCAACCGCAGGCCAAGCTCGCTTGGCTACTCGCCGTCCTGTTCATCCCGTTCCTCGGCGCCCTCGCCTGGGTACTATTCGGACGGACACCGCGACGCCACCGTCGGATTAAACGGACTTCGACCGAGATTCGTATGTTCCGCCAAGCGATTGAAGAGGAACGCGTCGAGACGTCCAATGACGTATCCGATTGTTATCCGCTCACGCGCACGCTCGAAAAACTCGGGGCGACCGGCGCGGACGGCCACACGTCGACGAAACTACTCGTCAATGGCGAGGAAAAATTCGATGCAGTGATTAAAGATATCGAGCAAGCGACCCATCATATCCACGTCCAGTATTATCTGTTCCGGACCGATGAAATCTCGCTCAAGATTCGTGACGCTCTCATCAAGCGATCCAACGAGAACGTCACCGTCCGCTTCTTGTATGACGGCCTCGGCAGTCAAGAGATTAGCGAAGTGTTTCTCGAACCACTCCGCGAGTCCCGTGTCCACGTCGAGGCGTTCGACCCGGTCGTCCACCCGCTCCTCGTCTTTAATGCCAACTTCCGCAATCATCAGAAGTTGATCGTCATCGATGGACGAATCGCTTACACGGGTGGCCTGAACGTCGGAGATGAATATTTGGGCAAACATAAAAAGCTCGGATTTTGGCGCGATACCCATCTGCGTCTCGAAGGGCCGCTCGTCCGGGAATTGCAGCGCCTGTTCGTCGAGAATTGGCTGTATGCCGGTCATGAGGAAGACAAAGAGACGTGGGACTTGTTTGCCGACAGCAAACACTTACCGGAATACTTTATCGATGAGCCGCAACAAGAAAACGGGGCGACGCAACTGCTCGTCACATCACCAGGGAAAGATGTGACGATTCGAGACGGGCTCATGGCTCTGTTGATGCAGGCGAAAGAATCGATTTGGATGACGACCCCTTACTTGATTCCGCCTCCCGAAATGCTCGCGCTGTTAGAAGTCGCCGGCAAGCGAGGCATCGACGTCCGAATCGTCGTCCCCGGAAAAGGAGACGAATGGTTCAGTTTCCATGCGACCGAGTATTATTTTGAGCAATTGCTCAAACGGAACATCCGGATTTATAAATACAATCGTCATTTTATCCACGCAAAAACCGTCCTCATCGATGGCAAGATTGCGCTCGTCGGGACGGCTAACTTTGATTTTCGGAGCATGTATTTGAACCATGAGATGACGATCGCCCAGTTCGAGACGTCATCCATTCAAGAGTTGCACGAAGCGTTCTTGAACGACTTCGATGAATCGATTCTCGTCGACTGGTCGATGATGCGTAAGAAATCGAACGGCAAACGCTTCGTCGAAGCGTTCTGTCATATCTTCTCGCCGCTTCTCTGAGACAAACGCCACACGGCGTACAGCACGGCGAGAACGGCGACGAGAACGAGTTGCCACCCGCTCGCCACGGTCAGGACGGCCGTGACGGCAAGCGCCTCAATCAATAGCGCCGGGACTTTTCCAATCGTGCTCGCTACAGCGAACGAGGGGAGCGACATCCTGCTGAAGGCGGCCGACAGCGTGACGAGACCAGACGGCACGAACGGTAACAGCCGGAGCCCGAGGACGAGGAACCAAGCCTCGACCCCTTCGGCTTCACGGAGACGCCGCAGCCGCTTTCCGTCCGGTGATGTGTAGCGATGGAGTGCCTGCCGATACAGGATAAAGCTGAGCACGGCGCCGACGGCCTCACCGACGATGGAGACGGCGACCCCTGGTCCAAATCCTAGCAGTTGAACGTTCAGTGCCGTCAAAAAGGCGCTCGGCAACACGCCCGCGATGGCGATGATGCTGTTTAAGATGATGCTGACCACGACAAACAGCGGAATCGGCAGAACTTCCCATTCCATGTATGAAAACCTCACTTCATTTGAAAAGGCTGGCCCGGTATGAACCGGGTCAGCCTTTAGGTTATTTTGCGTCCACTTCATCCCACGAGTCTTCGTCGACTGCAGGAAGATGTTTCTCTTCGAGTTTCGAGACGACGACCGCACACGCGGCGTCACCTGTAATGTTGACCGACGTCCGGAGCATATCGAGGATCCGGTCGACACCGATGATCAGGGCAATCCCTTCGACCGGTAAGTTGACTGATTGTAAGACGAGCGCGAGCATGACAAGTCCGACACCTGGTACGCCCGCCGTCCCGATTGAGGCGAGTACCGCTGTGATGACGACCGTTGCGAGCTCCGTGATTGTCAAATCAGCATTAAACACTTGCGCGATGAAAATCGTTGCGACCCCTTGCATGATGGCTGTTCCGTCCATGTTGACCGTCGCACCGAGCGGTTGGACGAACGACGAAATCGAGCGCGGGACACCGAGTTTCGTTTGAGCCACTTCCATCGACACGGGGAGCGTCGCGTTCGACGACGATGTCGAGAATGCGAACGTCATCGCCTCATAGAAGTTTTTAAAGAAGAAGACGGGATTCATTTTCCCGAGGATGGCAACTGCCCCCCCATAGATTAAAATTGAATGTAGTGCCAGTGTAAATACGACCGCAAACATGTACCATGCCATCGCTTGGACAGCCTCTAATCCAATGCCACCGATGGCTGAGGCGATCAAAGCGAACGCACCGTACGGCGCAAGTTTCATGACCAAATGAATCAAGTACATCATGATGCGGTCACCTTGTTTGACGAATCGGCGCCATGTGCGCGCTTTTTCACCGAGTGCGATCATCGCGAATCCGATGAGTGCCGCAAACACGATAATTTGAAGCATATTGCCTTCGGCAAGTGCTTGGACCGGGTTCGTTGGAATCATGTTGACGAACGTCTGCACGATATTCGACGATTCTTCCGAACCTGACGCATCAAACTCTAATCCCGTCGTCGGGAAATCTCCACGTTCTCCTGGTTGGATGACATAAGCGACACCCATCGCCAAGACGATGGCGAGCGCCGTCGTCGTCAAGAAGAAGAGCAATGATTTCGTTCCGACACGACCGAGTTCTTTCGGGTCACCGAGACCCATGACACCAAGAATGATCGAGAAGAAGACGATCGGGACGACTAACATTTTAATTAAGTTCAAAAATACGGTTCCGACTGGCGAGAGGACATACGTATTGGCCATATCATAAATATTGCCCGGTAATCCTGCTAATGCTAAACCGACGGCTACCCCCAACAGTAGCCCAATCATAATTTTCTTAGTTTCACTCATCGTGTCACCCTTTCTCTTTTACACAAGTGCGTTTAGTATAGCATAATGCTGAATATTCATACAATTACGGTGAAATCACAACATCATAACAAATTCATGTTCCCAAATCGGGGCACATGAAAACAAAAAAGATTGGAGACCGAAACGGTCCAATCTTTTCACTCGGCGCTCAAACGCTCAAGCTCGGTTTGAAGTTCGGTCGATTGTTCCCAGATTTCAGGACGATGTTCTTTCAAAAAGGCAGCGAGCACGTCGCGTGACGGTGCATCCATCATGTCAATCAAGATGCGGCCTTTGAGCGACTTGTCCATCTGGTTGACGTGATACGGCAACAGTTTATAGCCGCGCCGTGCCTCGAGGTCGATCGACATGTCACAAGCTGCGACACCGCCGTAATAGAATCCTTCTGGCTTTCGTCCGACCGTGACCCAGACGATCCAATACGGTTTTCCGTTCGGCACCGCTTCTGGATCCGTCAAAAATTTGATGCGTTTCTCGATCGCCGATTTGGCATGCATGGCCCCCATATCGATGACCGCGGTCCCCGCCTCGACATCGATGATGACGGGAGACATATTGTTCAAACTGAGCGAACCGACCCCAAAACCGCCGTGGCCATCGGTCGAATCGTCAGCGACGATGTTAAAATTAATCTCTTTCATGGCATTCCCTCCCTCTCTACTGTACACAAAGACGAGGGAATGTGGCAATCCGGAACGTCAGCACCACTCGATTCGAAACTTCGTGCCCGGTCCGATCGATTGGATGAGCGGCCGGTCTGCCTCGATGACGCGCCCAAGGACGTTGACCCGTTCGTCCGCCAATAAATCGCGTTTCGTCACTTGCAGCTCACCGGCATAGCGCCCGTATTTCGCATTATCGACCGTGATCGTTCCGAGCGGACGCGGTCTTGCTGCCATCGGCTCGAGCAAGCGGTCCCCCGGACGTCCATAGCCCCTCGATTCGACCGAGCGGACGACGTCACGTGCCGGGTCCATCCGGTTCGTCTGGACACGATAGAAGGCGGCCTCAATCGTCGTCTCCGCTTCGGCCCGAAGGACGAGCATTTTGTCGGCGTGTGAGGCGAACTGTTCAATCGTCTCATCAGTGAGTCCCGGGTCGCCGATTAAGATGCGATCGACCGAATCCATGAGGTCCATGTAGCAGGCGAACGTCGACAACAGGCGATGGTCCTCGAGCGTCGGCAGCCGTTCGAACAGCGGTCCTCGGAGTGTCCCGTCACCAGGGATGAACGCCTGGACGCTCAACCCTTGCCGCTTCAGCCAATCGTTCTTGGCATCGAACCAGTTACGATCGAGCCCCGTCTCCGGGCGCGGATAGAAGTTGTGCCACGCCTCGACGTTGTCCGTCACGAGGCCGTGTTGCTTCATCTCTATGAGTTCCGCTTCAGACAGCGTACTCGCGTTCAAGGCGACCGTCATTCGGGTCGACAAGTCGGCGACTTGTTTCGGCGTCACGCCGTAATCGACGCGCAGCCCCGTCACGCCCCAATCGAGAAGTGTATGGGCATCGTCCCACGTCTTGCCGAGCGCGGCGAGCGACGTCGGTGCGATATCCGCAAACAGTTCCATGTCGAGTTCTCGTGCGAGCGTCCCGAGGTCACGAAGCCGTTCCGTATACACCGACGTGTCGTCCTCGGGGATATGCAGTGACGTGAACATCGAGGTGAAGCCAATCTCGCGCATGCGTCCGACCCATATCTTGAACTGCGGTGTGAGCGGTTCGCTCAAATAAACCGATAATCCCTTCATCAGAAATTCCTCCTCATCAAATGAAAAGGCGACTCCAAAGAGCCGCCTCAGTTGTTAAATCCCGTCTGCCATTTCTTCTTTGAAGCCGAAGAAATATGTGAAGATGAAGCCAGCCGTATACGAAATGACAAGACCTGCGATGTACGTCAAGTACATGCCGTTATCGATGAGCGGCGTAAGCGAGAGACCCGAGACCCCAATCCCGAGTGCTGCCGTCTTCATCGTCGCTTGGAAGGCACCGCCGACCGCGGCCCCCATACAAGCCGTCAGGAACGGACGGCCAAGCGGGAGTGTGACCCCGTAAAGGAGCGGCTCGCCGATTCCAAGGAATCCGACCGGGATGGCCCCTTTGATGATGTTACGGAGACGTTGGTTGCGCGTCTTCACGAAAATCGCGAGCGCCGCCCCGACTTGTCCAGCCCCTGCCATCGCCAGGATTGGCAAGAGTGCCGTGTTACCGACCGTGTTCAAGAGTTCCAAGTGAATCGGTGTGAGTCCGTGGTGCAACCCGACCATGACGAGCGGAAGGAAGAATCCAGCAAGGACAGCCCCTGCTACCGGTCCACCGACTTCAAGCACGGCGTTCAATCCTTGCATGATCCCGTCTGACAAGATGCCTGCGACCGGCATGATCGCATAGAGCGCCGTGAAACCGACGACGAGGACCGTGAGAAGCGGTGTAAAGATGATATCGACCGCCGTCGGCATGAAGCGACGAACGTGTTTCTCGATGTACGTCATGAGCCAAGCGGCAAAGATGACCCCGAACAGTCCACCCCGCCCGACAACGAGCGGTTCCCCATAAATGGTGATGTCCGCGAGCACCGGGTTGAAGAGAATCCCCCCGGCGATGGCACCGAGTACCGGCGTCCCGCCGAACTCTTTGGCCGTGTTCCAACCGACGAGGATGGCGAGATACGCGAACACTGTGCTACCGAGCAATAAGAGGATTTGCATCCACGTTTCGGTCGGGTCAACGCCGGCGTTCTTCGCGAAGTTGGCTCCCCCGTTAATGATACCTGAAGCGACAAGCCCTGGAATGAGCGGAATAAAGATGTTCCCTAAGCGACGCAAGAAGCGCTTGAACGGCGACTTCTGTTTGTCTTTCACTTTTTGACGTTCGATGGCCGCCCGTTCGTCCGGCGTCAAATTCGCATCGACCGACTCTTCCCCGATGGCGAGCCCCGTCTCACGACTGAGATGGTCCGCCACGCGGTTGACCGTCCCCGGGCCAACGACGATTTGCAACGTCTCGTCATCGATGACACCCATGACACCATCGATTTGTTTCAATGCGGCGAGATCCGCTTTCGTCGGATCTTTGAGCGCTAAACGCACACGTGTCATACAGTGCGCGAGTTGACGAATGTTATCTTTCCCCCCGACATGCTCTAATATCGCATGTGCAAGAACCTCTTCTTTCTTCATCTCGAATCCCCCTTATAATGCGTCACGGACGAATCCGTTCGCACGCTCTAATCGCTCGACTGCCTCCGCATGCGGGACGTCGGCTAAAATCATGACAATCGCCGTCTTGACGTGACCACCGGATGAATCGAAATAACGCGCGGCCGTCTGTTCGTCGACCCCTGTCGCTTCCGCAATCATCCGTTTGGCCCGCACTTCCAACTTTTCGTTCGTCGGCTGCACGTCGACCATCAAGTTTTGATACACTTTCCCTACCCCAATCATCGACGCCGTCGAGATCATGTTGAGGACGAGTTTTTGCGCCGTCCCTGCTTTCAATCGGGTCGATCCGGTCAATACTTCTGGTCCCGTCTCGACTTCGATTTTGAACTCGGCGTGTTCGCTGATTTTTGAACCTTTGTTACACGATAGCGCGGCTGTCGTCGCGCCGACCTCGCGGGCGTAATCGAGTCCGCCGATGACGTACGGTGTCCGTCCGCTCGCGGCAATCCCGATGACGGTGTCGAACGCATTCAAGTGAAGCGCTTTCAAATCATTGACCGCCAAATCCTTGCTATCCTCTGCTCCCTCGACCGCTTTAATCAACGCCCGTTCGCCACCTGCGATAAGTCCGACGACCATGTCCGGTGACACGCCAAACGTCGGCACACATTCCGCCGCGTCTAAGATTCCGAGCCGTCCGCTCGTCCCTGCGCCGATGTAAATCAAACGTCCGCCTTGTTTGAAGGATGCGATGGCACGCTTCGTCACTTCGGCAATGACCGACAGTTCTTCTTGAATGACGTGTGGGACCGATTGATCTTCCTCATTCATCACTGCAAGGAACTCCTCGACCGCCATCTCGTCCAAGTGCATCGTTCGTTCATTTCGTCTTTCAGTAGCCAGTTTATCTAACATCGCCACCATCCTTTCTTCTCTCTAATTTTATTGTACTAACTTGAAATTAAAAGTCAAACTTATTTAAAAAAATAAGGAAATAAAATTTCATTGCAGGTCAGGCGTATACATGTAGATTTGTATACGTGTATACATCTATAGAAAAACGCCCGGCCCTATTGGACCGAGCGCTTTAGCTGATGACTTTTTTCAACACGTGGACGTGATCGCCGCGTGCCGTGATGGAATCTTTTTCATAGACGTAGCCTTGCCGTTCCCAAAAGCGGCGCGCCCGCTCATTGTGAGGTAACACCCCGAGTCGGAACACCGTCTGGAACGGACGCATATACGTCTGTTCGAGCTGTTCATACAATCGCGTCGCAATCCCGGTGCCGTGCAGCCGTTCATCGACGATGAACAGACCGAGCCAAAGCGAGCCGTCGACCGGGTGTTGCTTCAACAAGTCGGCGACGGCGATGACGTCCCCGTCCTCAAAGACGAGGCTGACGGTCTCCTCCGTCTCAAAATCGGCCACGTTTTCATCGCGGAACGTTTCGGGCGCCTGTCCGTTCAATTCCGCGAACGACCGTTGTTGTAAGAGGAACGCCGCCACCGCATCGCGCCACGTTGGGTCATAGACGTGAATCATCGGCGCAACTTCACCATCTCGTCACGTGCCTCGGCGTAGCGATCAATCAATCCCTCGCCTTTTCGGTGCAACAGCCCCATATAAAGTGTGTCGATAATCGTCAACTGTGTCATCCGTGAAGCGATGCTCGCAATCCGGAAATCACGTTCGACGCTCGGCGTGCATAGTCGGACATCCGCTTCTCGATAGAGCGGAGATTTATCGAGGTCCGTGATGGCGACGACCGGCACCCCTTTTTTCTTGGCGAAGCGGACGAGTTCGAGTACGTCTTTCGTCCGACCCGACGTACTGATGGCGACGAAAACGTCGTTCGGGCCGAGATGCGGAATGAGAGACAACATGTAATGGAAATCTTGCGATGTCTGGGCCGCATAGCCGAGCTTTGTGAATTTATATTGCGCGTCATAGGCGGCCGTCGACGAACCGCCGACCCCATAAAACACGACCCGGTTCGCTCGGGCGAACGTATCGATCGCATGCTCGAGCTCACGCTTGTCCATCGCCTCGGCACATGCCTCGATGGCCATTTTGTTCACATGGATGACTTTTTGAAACGAATCGTAAGGTGTGTCTTTCTGCTGCAACACGTTGAAATCGGTGAGCGTCGTCTCGGTGATCGCCAAGTCTTTGACGAGGGCGAGTTTGAACGCCTTGAAGCTATCGATTCCGACGACACGCGCAAAGCGAACGATACTCGCCTCGGACACGTCCGTCTTTTGAGCAAGCTCTTTCGTCGTCATATTCGGAACGAGCGTCGAGTGGGATAAAATATAGTCGGCGATTTTTTTCTCCACGGACGTCATCTCGCTTTTGGCGAATTCGATTTTTTTGAGTAAGGATTCCATCGGGTCATCCCCTTCCTACTTCTAGTTTCTGTTTCCATGATAGCGGATTCTTTCTGCACAAGCCAACTTGGACATGGAAAAAGGTCAAGCCATCGCTTGACCTCATGGTTATAAGTTTTTGGCGTTGAACGTATCGCCGCCTTGAATCGTCCCGTTTTGAAACCCTTTATCGAACCAACGTTTCCGTTGTTCGGACGTCCCGTGCGTGAACGAATCCGGTGTCACATAGCCGCGCGCCTGTTTCTGAAGGGTGTCATCCCCGATTTGGTGCGCCGCATTCATCGCTTCTTCGACGTCGCCAGCCTCGAGGTAACCCATCCCTTGAGCGTGGTGGGCCCAAACGCCTGCATAATAATCGGCCTGGAGTTCGAAGCGGACCAAATATTTGTTGAACTGTGTCTCACTCAGCTCGTTGCGGAGTGGCATAATCTCGTCCGTCGTGCCGAGCAACGTCTGGACGTGGTGACCGACCTCGTGGGCGACGACGTACGCCATCGCGAAGTCACCCGGTGCGTTAAACTGTTGACTCAGGTCATCATAGAAACTCAAATCGATATACAACTTCTGATCACCCGGACAGTAGAACGGTCCGACAGCCGATCCCGCAATCCCGCACGCCGATTCGACTTGATCTTTATAGATGACGAGCGTCGGCTCCCGATACGTCAATCCGTTCTCCGCAAAAATATCGGTCCACACTTCTTCGGTATCCCTTAGCACGACCGACACGAAGTCGGCCATCTCTTCTTCCCGCGCCGAGCCTTCATACGTTCCAGAGGACTGTTCCGGTTCCCCGAGTCCGATGTTGTTGACGATATCGCCCGGATTGCCCCCGTTGAGCAGTGTGAAGACGATGACCAAGATGAGACCAAAGCCCCCACCGATCCCTGCGATGCCTTTCCCTCCGACACGTTGCCCCCGTCGATCCTCGACGTTTCGACTTGCTTGTCTACCCTTCCATTTCATCCGCCTGTTCCTCCTACGACTAGTCTGTCTTGTTCCTTACCCCGTTTTCACATATTTCGCACCTGCATTTTTTATTTGTACCGTCCGCCCAATCGATTTTCTGCTTTCCACTTGCCTCACCTTTCACTAGAATGAAAGGGAACGAACTAAAAGGAGGAAATGTGATGCCATACGTAACGGTTAAAATGCTCCCAGGTCGCACGGTCGAACAAAAACGTGCGTTGATTGAAAAAGTGACAGACGCCGTCTCCGAGACGACGAACGCCCCGAAAGAAAACATCACCGTCTTCATCGAAGAGATGGACGCGACGCACTACGGCCAAGCCGGCGTCATGCACGCAGATAAGAAGTAAACACAACGACCGCCCTTCCATCTTGGAGGGCGGTCGTTGTTTAGTCTTCCAGATTCACTTCAAACCGCTCGCTCGGGACGGTCGGTTTAATCAGATGACGCGTCGCACGCCAAATGTGATAGCCGATTCGGTCGAGCCAGAGGAGGGCCTGCACCTTTTGAATCGTCTGATCCATCTCGAGTTGATTGGCCGCCGTCTCCTCGAGCAGTTCGGCCCGGTGCGCTTTTCGATATTCAGCGAGCTGTTTCGAGGCCGTCTTCCACTGCCGCGATTCTTCCGGGGGCGTGTGATGATTGAGCGTCTCGACCATGTCGAGTTCATGCAAGACGAGCTGACGCGCGACCAGGAAGTCCGTATCGCGGAGCGCGTCGACCGGGTCGACTTCACGCATGACGAACAGCCACCGCTCCAAGTGGTCGATTGTATGGAGCAGCGACAGATGTTGGCCATAGTCGTTGCGTCCCCGCCCTTCTTCCAATTGAATCGTGCTCAAAAAGACACGGACGTCGCCGAGCGTCTTCTCGACGAGTTGGAGCTCGTCGTCGCGTTTACGTGCCTCGGTCAGCAACAGTTGCGTCTCTTTGGCCAAATAGCGCTCAATCTCAATCAACGAGCGCCGGGCCGCCTCGAGCGCGACCGTCGGGATGCGGGCCATATTCGGGTCGAGGAACCGGGTCAGCTTTTCCGCCCGGCTCGGGATCCACTTGAGCAACTGACGACTGAACGCCTGATGGAACGGCAGGAACGTGAACACCCCGAGCAAATGGAACGAGGTGTGGAACAAGGCGAGCCGCAACAGTTCGTTCCAATTGAGGCGATCGGCCACACCGTTCACGACACCGAACAAGAGCGGGAACATCAGCCAGCCGATGAGTAAAATCGAGCCGTGGACGAGCACGTGCGCCAAGACGATGCGGCGGGCCGACTTCCAACCTCCGATCGACCCGAGCGCGACGACGAGACTTGTCCCGGCACTTTGCCCTAAGACGAGCAGACACGCTTGGGCAAGGGTGACCGTATCGGTCGCGAGCGCCGTCATCGTCAAGACGAGACCGATGCTTGAAGACTGCAATAAAACAGTCATCCACAGGCCCGTACCGAGAAGCGCAAGTTGGTGGAGCGGTGTGTCCGCTTCCCAACTGGCGAACGAGAACGTGACAACTTCCCGCATCGCCTCTTGGAGCGTTCCGATGCCGACAAAAATGAGGCCAAGTCCGACCATGAGCATGCCGATGCGTTTGACGCGCCGCCCAATCAAGCGCAGCGCCATGCCGACCCCGATGAGCGGGAGCAACAGCTCGCGGATATCGACGTTATAACCTAAGAGCGCCACGATCCATCCGGTCGTCGCGCTACCCGCGTTCGCTCCGATGACGAGTGTGAGCGCTTGGGTGAACGTCAGCAGGCCGGCACTGACAAAACTGATTGTCATGAGCGTCGTCACGGTCGAGGACTGAAACAACGTCGTCATCGTCGCTCCGAGAAAGGCACCCGAAACAGGTCCTTCAGCCAAGCGATTCAATCGTTGCCGGAGGCGTTCCCCGGCCATGCTTTTTAACGTATCCGTCAACAGCATCATCCCGAGTAGGAAGATGCCGACTCCCCCGACCAATGTGCCGATTCCCATGGTGTCACTTCCTTTTCAACGATTCAATCGCCTCGTAACGTTGACAACATCCATGTTTTTTCTGATGCGTGATCTTTCAAGTTGAGCAGTACGTCCTCCGGATAATAGATTTTCTCGTCGGACTGTCGTGAGTTTAAAATCGATTGGACGAGCATCGACACTTCCGAAATTTCCCGGCGGTCGCCATCATTCATCTTGAGATAGATGCCTTCGTATGTCCCGTGCCCTTTATACAAATCGTATGGCAATTGGCTGAGCTGATCCTCGAGCAAGTAGTAGCGCGTCGGTAAACCGATTGCCTCCATCGTTGAACGCAAGCGGTCCATATAGCGGACGCGGTTCGCTTCCGGGAAGTTCTTATATTTCAACAAACGACGGTTGACGAAGCGGCTCGCAAGGTCGGCCAAAATCGGGTCCGCCTCATCCATCCATTCCTGAAAATAGAAATAGACGATCGTCTCATCGAGCTTCAAATAATGCTCGAGCGTCATGTCTTCATGGTTAAAAATCGGCAAGAAATGCTTTGGAGTCATCTCGAAAGAATAACCCGATTCGTATAGTTCTTGCGCCCGTTCGAGCACGGCTTTGAGTAATAAATCGCTCGATCGCGTCGCCGGATGCAAGTAAACTTGCCAATACATTTGATAGCGCCGCATGATATAGTCCTCAATCGTATGCATGCCCGACTGTTTGACGACGACTTGGTCCTCATCGGGACGCAACACCCGAAGCATGCGCTCAAGGTCGAACTTACCGTAACTGACACCGGCGAAATGGGCGTCACGGAGCAGATAGTCCATCCGATCGACGTCGAGTTGCGAACTGAGGATATTGACGAGCAGTCGGTTCGGGTGTGTCTTATTGATGATGGCCGCCACTTCTTCCGGGAAGCCGACCCCCATCTCGGACAGCACTTTGTTCACTTCCGTGGCCCCGAGGATGATGCGTTCGGTCCACACCTCGTGACGGACGGCGAAGACGTGCTCGAACGCGTGCGAGAACGGACCGTGTCCGACATCGTGCAGCAGCGCCGCCGCGAGCAACAACTCCCGGTTGCGGTCATCCCACTCCGGATACTCATGGAACTGATCGATTAGCTGTCGGGCGATTTCGTAGACGCCGAGCGAATGATGGAAACGCGTATGCTCGGCCCCGTGGAACGTCAAAAACGACGTCCCGAGCTGTTTGATGCGACGTAACCGTTGAAACTCTTTCGTATTGATCAATTCCCAGACGAGATGATCATAGACGTATATATAACGGTGAACCGGATCTTTAAATACTTTCGACCCCGATAATTGACCTCGTGACGTATACATGACGTTGCCCCCTACGTTTCATTAATGATTGGATTCGACTTCTAGCGCGTGGTTCCTCCCATGTTATAATGGGAAGGAAATTATTTATTGAAAAGGAATTATGTATATGACCCATCCATTATTACGACAACCGACCTACCGTGTCATTGACCAGTCTTCGCTCGGTCCGGCGTTCCAAGCCGAGCAATCGTTCGCGACGGACGATACGCTCTGTGCCTCGACCGCGACGTCAGGTGCCGTCCTGCGGGCCTGGGTTCATCTAAACACGGTCGTGCTCGGGATTCAAGACGCCCGTCTGCCCCACTTGGCAGATGGCATCCGTTTGCTTCATGAACACGGCTTCCGTCCTGTCGTCCGCAATTCAGGAGGACTGGCCGTCGTCTTAGACGCGGACGTGTTGAACTTATCTTTGATTTTACCCGAGAAAGACGGGATTCAAATCGATAGCGGCTACGAGGCGATGACGTCACTCATCCAACTCATGTTCCAAGATGTGACGAACGAGATCGTGCCTGGCGAAATCGTCGGCTCATACTGCCCGGGCAGCTTCGATTTGTCGATTGACGGCAAGAAGTTCGCCGGCATTTCCCAGCGCCGCGTCCGTGGCGGCGTCGCCGTCCAGATTTACTTGAGCGTCCGCAAGAGCGGAAGTGAACGGGCCGCGCTCATCCGTGATTTTTATGCGCAAGCCATCCAAGGTGAAGCGACGCGCTTTACCTATCCGGCCATTGTCCCTGAGACGATGGCGTCACTCGAGGACTTGCTTGGTATCCCGCTCACCGTCGATGACGTGTTGCGCCGCGCCTACACCGTCCTTAGTGACGTGAGCCGGCTCATACCTGGCACTCTCGATGCGGAAGAGCAGGCGACGCTCGTGACCCAGCTCGACCGGATGTGGAAGCGCAATGAACCGATCCGTGAGATTGAACAACAATTAATAGAGGAGTGACCGCATGTTTAAAATCATAACCGATACCGGCGCCGATTTGACCCAAGACCAGATCGTCGAGTACGGTCTCGAAATGCTACCGCTCGGTGTCGTCATCGACAACGACGAATTTTTAGACGGTGAGACGATTCAACCAAAAGACGTGTACGACGCGATGCGTGCCGGGAAGACGCCGAAGACGTTCCAAATCGAGGCGGCCCGCCTCGAACAATGTTTCCGTCAACATCTCGAATCGGAAATCCCGTTCCTGTACCTCGCCTTCTCCGGTGAGCTTTCAGGCACCTATCAGACGGCCGTCATGGTCGGCAACCTACTTAAAGAAGAATACCCGAACAGCACGTTCCATATTCTCGATACACGTGCCGCGTCCGTCGGCCAAGGGCTGTTCGTCAAGACGGTCGCCGAGTATGGCCAAGACCATACGTATGAAGAGACGGTCGCCTACGCGACGTCGCTCGTCGGCAAAATCCGGCATTTGTTCACGGTCGAATCGCTCGAGTATTTGATGCGCGGCGGCCGTGTCTCGAAAGCGAGCGCATTCATCGGGGATTTGTTGACAATTTTACCGCTTTTGACAGTCGAAGACGGCAAACTCGTCCCAATCGAGAAGGTGCGCGGTCACAAGAAAGTGTTACGCCGCATCGTCGAATGGATGACCGAGTCGAAACCGCTCGTCGAGGGTGGGCATGTCTTCATCGGTCACGGGGACGACCCGGTCAAAGCCGATCAGTTCGAGGCGTTGTTACGGGAACACGTGAACCCGGCGAGCGTCACGAAGACGATCGTCGGTTCGGCCATCGGGGCGCACACAGGCCCAGGCCTTCTCGTCGTCGGCTATTTCGAGGCGTGACAATCAAACGAAAAACCGCGAGTACCCTCATGGGGCACTCGCGGTTTTAGTTTACTTGTTCCAGTTGCGGAATCCGTCACCAAACTCGAGGTGCAAGTCGTCTCCGAACACGCCGTTCTCAAACGTCGGTACGTCGACCGGGAGTTTGCCCGTCGGTTTCACTTCACCGAAGATAGCGCGAATGCCGGCCGGGAGGTTCGGTCCTGCCGATTTGGCATTGCCCGCCTCTGAATCCGGTCCGTTCGGGTCACCTTTGAAGCCGTAGATGATGAGCTGGGCCGGTGCGTCCGGCTGAACCGCCACATCGTACGGGTTACGCAGGCTGAGCAAGACTGACTTCTTGCCCGTCTCGTTGGCGTAACGGAACACTTCGGCCGGCACGTAGTTGTCAGCCGACGTCGATTTCAGCTTGGCGCTGTTGTTCACGTTCGAGCCGACGATGATATAGTCGGCCGCGTCGATTTTTTCTTTCAATGCCGGGTTTTGATCCAAGTGCTTCGTCGATGCCGTATAGTTCGCGGCGATGACGTTCACGTCTTTCATGTTGCCGGCGTTCTTCTCGAGCGACTTGATCGTCTTGATCATGCTGTCCGTCTGGTCTTTCGCCGGTGACAAGACGAGGACCGTCTCACCCTTTTTCGGTTTGAACGGAAGCGTCTTGTCGTCATTTTTCACGAGCGTGACGGCCGCCTCGGCGATTTCACGTTCTTTCGCTTTATGCTCGGCACTGCCAACGACCGCATTCGCCTCAGCGAGTTTCGCCTCGAGCGTCGTCGTGTCGACCGATTCTTGCCAAATGCCGCGTTCCGCTTTGAGCGTCAAAATCCGCTCGACCGCTGCATCAATCTTCTCTTCTGACAGGCGTCCATCCTCGACGGCCGCCATGACGTCTTCAAAGATCGTCTCGAGCTTCACGACGTCCGCGTTCGACCGTAAAATCGTCGGCATGAGCGCGATATCCACGCCCGCATCGAACGTCTTGATGACCGCTTCGGCTTCCGTGAAGTTATCGGCAATCGCCTGCATGTTCAAAGCGTCCGTGATGACGATCCCGTCATATCCCATGTCTTCCCGTAACACGCCCGTGATGACGTCGTCCGAGAGCGTCGCCGGGAGCGGGAATGTGCCGCGCGGCGAGTTGACGACCTCATCCTCGATTTGTGGCATCCCGATGTGTGCCGTCATGATCATATCGATGCCTTCGGTGATGGCTCGTTTGAACGGCAACAGTTCGAGACCGCGCAAATCTTCGAGCGATTTGTCGACGATCGGAAGTCCGTAATGCGAGTCGACCGCCGTGTCACCATGACCTGGGAAATGCTTCGCCGTCGCGGCGACGCCCTGGTCTTGGATCCCTTGTGTCATCGCCGAGCCGAGCTCGCCGACGAGTTCTGGGTCGCTCGAGAACGAGCGTACGCCGATGACCGGGTTGGCCGGGTTGTTGTTGACGTCTAGCACCGGACCGAAGTTGACGTTCACCCCGAGAGCGTTCAACTCCGAACCGATAATATTCCCCGCGTCGTATGCGTACTGGCTGCTCCGTGTCGCCCCGAGCGCCATGTTACCCGGCAAGTTCGTGCCCGTTCCGAGACGTGTCACGATTCCACCCTCTTGGTCAATCGTGATGAAGAGCGGTACGTCGTTGCTTTCGTCTTGTTTGACGACTTCTTGGAGGTCGTGGACGAGTTTCGTCGTCTGTTCGGTCTCGGTCACGTTTTCCGCGAACAAGATGACACCCCCGAGGTCAAACCGATCGACGACGCGCGCCACATCTGTCGCGAGTGCCGTATGGTTCGCCCCGTTCCATAATCGGAAGTCTGGCATGATCATTTGACCGAGCTTTTGTTCAAGCGTCATCGACGCGAGCTTGGCGTCCACACGCTGCTCAATCGACGTTGCTGGCGTCTCCTCCGCTACGACCGCAGTCGCCATCGGGACCGATGAGACGAGTAGCGCAGTCGTTAGCCCCAGTGTCGCCGTCCAGTTCAATGCTTTGTTCATGTTCCCCACTCCTTTTTGAAAGTTTCCCCGACCCCCAAACAAAAAGGCATGGAGGAAGAAGCGTTGCCTCACCAACGCTCGTTCACCCCATGCCTGATCGTATCAGTTACATATGGTCCTTATTCAGGTGGTCAACGTCAGTATAGCAATTCAAAAAATGGGAAACAATACTTCACATGAAAGCGTAACCATTTTGAAATATATGTTCTGTTTTGACACACATCCAAGCTGTATTGGCAAAGCTAATAATTTCGCTGGTTCGAATTCGTCCTCATCTTTGGTAAACTCTTTTTGTTAGGGGTTAACTTTCAAAAAGGGGGAAATCATCTTGGCACGAGGGGAACTGAAACGAAAACCGGAATGGTTAAAGATTAAACTGAACACGAACGAGACCTACACCGGTCTCAAAAAGATGATGCGCGAGAAAAATCTACATACGGTCTGCGAGGAAGCGAAATGTCCGAACATCCATGAATGTTGGGCCGTCCGCCGCACCGCGACGTTCATGATTCTTGGAAGCATCTGCACCCGCGCCTGCCGCTTCTGCGCGGTCACGACGGGCAAGCCGAACGAGCTCGACTGGGAAGAACCGAAACGCGTCGCCGAGTCGGTCCGCCTCATGAACTTGAAGCACGTCGTCATCACGGCCGTCGCCCGCGACGATTTGAACGACTACGGCGCGACGGTATTCGCCGAGACGGTCCTCGCTGTCCGTGCCATGAACCCGGAGACGTCGATCGAGGTGCTCCCGTCCGATATGATGGGTGATTTCTCGGCGCTCCAGACGCTCATCGATGCCGGACCGGACATCATGAACCATAACTTGGAGACGGTCCGCCGCTTGACGCCGAGAGTCCGCGCCAAGGCGACGTACGACCGGACGCTCGAATTTTTAAAACGGTCCAAAGAACTGAACCCGGACATCCCGACGAAGTCGTCCATCATGGTCGGACTCGGCGAGACGAAGGAAGAGTTGATTCAAGCGATGGACGACCTCCGGGCCCATCACGTCGACATTCTCACGCTCGGCCAATACTTGCAGCCGACGAAGAAGCACCTCGACGTCGAGCGTTACTATCATCCGGACGAGTTCGCCGAGCTGAAAGAGATCGCCTTAGCGAAAGGCTTCTCCCACTGCGAGGCCGGACCGCTCGTGCGCTCCTCGTATCACGCGGACGAACAAGTCCACAAGGCGCGTCGTCATACGATGCTGCCAATCGACTAAGAGAAAGAAGAGACATATATGATTGGAACGACATGGCATCTGCTTCACACCGCCCCGCTGTCCCCGGCCGAGAACATGGCCATCGACGAGGCCATCGCCGGCTGGGTTGCGCGCGGTGACTTGAAACCGACACTCCGTTTTTACGCCTGGGCCCCGCACGCCATCAGCGTCGGGCGCTTCCAACGGGCGACGCGCGATCTCGACCGCGACGCGCTCACCTCGAACGGCATCCCGGTCGTCCGTCGTTTGACCGGGGGACGGGCCGTCCTGCACGCGGACGAGCTGACGTATAGCGTCAGTCTCCCGGAGACGATGCCGTCTTTGCCGACGAACGTCATCGAGAGCTATCGCCTCCTGACCGAAGGGGTGCGCCGCGGCTATCACGCGCTCGGCGTCCCGGCCGAGTTCTCGGTGCCGCTGACCGAGGCCGACCGCGAGGCACTCCGAAAACCGAAATCGGCCGTCTGTTTCGACGCCGCCTCGTACTATGAGCTCGCCGTCGACGGCAAGAAGATCGCCGGCAGCGCCCAAGTGCGCCACCAAGGCGCCGTCCTGCAGCACGGGTCGATTCCGTTATCGATTGACGATGACGTCTTGTTCGACTGCTTCAATCTCGCGGCCGATGAGAAGGCGGAGGCGAAAGCCCGCTTCGGTGACAAGGCCGTCTCCTTGAACGAGACGCTCGGCCGACCGGTCGCCTTCGACGAGGTCGCCGTGGCGTTCACGGACGGATTCCGCGACGCGTTCGATTTGACGTTCGAACCGCTGACGTTCACCGAGGCGCAACAACAAGAGATTCAGCAACTCGTCGCCAAGTATGAGAGTGACGACTGGGTCTGGAAACGCTAAAAAACGAGTCTCGCGACTCGTTTTTTCTTATTGTTGCGTATAGATGGAGACCGAACCACCATTGACAAAGAACTGGCCCCAGCCGTCGGCGTTGATCGTGACGAGACGGGAGTTGTTGTTCGTCATATCTTTCCATACCTCGCCGGCGTTCTGTTTGCCGACGTACATCCACTTCGAACCGCCCGGACCGTCCGATAGAATCGTCGCGAGACCCGATTTGGCACGGTCGGTCACACCTTCACGTGTCCAGCCGATGACGTCCTGATGATCGAGGTAGTCATGCTGCGTCCCGTAGGCGAAGTCTTTTCGTGCCTTCAAAATCGGTTGGAGCGTGCCCGACATGTTCGGGATTTCGCGGTTCGTCGTCCCTTTCGTGCCGTAATAGTCTCCATAGAAGAGGGCCGGATAACCCTGACCGCGCGTCATGATCGTCGCGTAGGCGAGCGGTTTGAACCAGTTGGCGACCGTCGACTCGAGCGACTGGCCCGGCTGTGAGTCGTGGTTATCGACAATCGTCACGGACAGCGACGGATGCTGTTCGGTGACGGTGCCTTTCAAGATGTTGCGCATATCATAATACCCGCCGCCGTTACCGGCCGCTTGGAAGTTGTAATGGAGCGGCACATCGAAGACGGAGTGCGTGTAGCCCGTCTTATACAGATAGTCGTTGATGGCACCGAGATCGTTCTTCCAATACTCGGCGACCGTGAACATCTCTTTCCCGGTCGTCTGGCGCACGCTCGTCACCCACTCCTTCAAGTACGAGTGGCTGATATGTTTGACCGCATCCAACCGGAAACCGTCGAGCCCGAGCGAGTCGGCGTACCATTTGCCCCAGTTCTTCATCTCTTGGCGGACCTCGGGATGCTCGAAATCGACGTCGGCATACATAAGATAATCATAGTTGCCGTTCTCGTTCGACACGTCCGTGTCCCACGCCTTGCCCGTGCTCTTGAACTTATAGATGCGGCTCAAGCTGCGTGACTGATCCCAATCGGTACCGTCAAAATGGTACCAGCGCCATTTGAACGGCGAGTATGTATTGTTGCGCCCCGCGAAGTTGAACCCGGTCCAGGCCGAGATGCCATACTCACCGGACGTTTCTTGGTTCCGGTTCGACGGATTGACCTCGATCGCCTGAACGGATTCGGTATAATCGGCCCCGCCCTTGTGATTCATGACGACGTCGCCGTACACACCGATCCCTTTACCGCGCAAGTTCGAGATGGCGGTCTGGAGCTGCGCTTTCGTCCCGTACTTCGTCCGGGTCGTCCCTTTTTGGTTGAATTCGCCGAGATCGTATAAATCGTACGCCCCATACCCGACATCGTTCTGTGACGTGCCTTTGTACGCCGGCGGAATCCACACCGTCGTCACCCCGATGTCTTTCAAGTGCTGCGAGTCGTTCGATAGTCGGTTCCAATGCAGCCCGTCGTTCGGGACGTACCATTCAAAGTACTGCATCATCGTACCGTTTTGCGGCGTCGCCGCCTGTGCGACCGGTTGCCCGGCGAGCAGTGCAATCGCGGTGACACCAGCCGTCATCGCTAACCCTTTCCGTCTTTTATCCATGCCCGTTCCTCCTCTTCAAAATGAATGCAAGCGCTTTCATTAATTATCATGCCCGATTCTATTTTGGTTGAATAGAGGATTTCCATAAAACAGTTCTCTGCGCCTAACTATTTTTTTCTTGAATAGTTCAGTCGACCAAAACAAAACGGATGGCTTGTGCCATCCGCCTAGTCATTCATTCCGTTCCAAACGTTTTCGCTTCACGAGGAAACCGAGATACGGGAGTCCTGTGAAGACGAGCCCGATGACGACAAGCGTCTGTAGCACCAAAATGATGGCTTCCGCCGTCTGCGGCCAATCCAATTGGAGCATGAACACAAATCCAAGTGATAACAGCAAGCAGATGAGCGCACCCCGCCCCATCGCACGCTCGACTTGCCCATATTTCTCTTGGGTCGTCTGGCGATCCGTATAAAGAGGCGTCGCGTCCGGACTGCCTTTGAATACATGAATCTCATCGCCGGTCGACGTGACATGTTCCCATCCGCTCGCGGCGAACAGCTCGAAGTAATCTTCGTCCGGCTGTTTGCGATAATCGAGACTGTAGCGTACATCCATCGGTTCCCCTTCGACGAGCGTATAGCCGAGCGGTGCGAACTTCTCTAAATGCCAGCCTCGGGCTGCCATCTGTTCCAGTTTTTTCATTTCGCGCTCCTCAGCGAACGCCAGTCCCCAACTCGACATATATTTCCGTTTCATCGGTGTCCCTCCCCGTCTAAAATGAAGCGTGCATCATCAACGATTGCTTGCCGTCGTTTTACGTCTTCCTCCACGAGCGCTCGTCCTTGGCCCGTGATCACATAGCGCTTCTGCTTCCCGTCCCCGTCGATCGGCGCGATCAACTGGGCGTTCACGAGCTTCTTGATGATCGTGTACATCGACGCCGGACCGATTTTGATCCGTCCGTTCGTCAATTCCTCAACGAACTGCATAATCAAATAGCCGTGACGTGCCTCGGTCAAGGCGAGCAGGATATAGAGCATGCTGTCGGTCAATTCTCCGAGCTCGATTGTGTCATTGCGTGGCATCCCGCCACCTCCTATATCATTCATTGATATATCTTACCGTTAGTATATATCGTTGAATGATATATGTCAATAAATGATACAAAAAAAGCCGCAGACAATTTGTCTGCGACCTTCTTAACTGGTGACGTAATCTAAATCGTGCAAGATGTACGCCAAGAAGAACAACATGCTCGGGTTCTCATAGCGCATCTGCACTTTCCGGAGTTGCTCTCGATACGTGACTTCATATTCGGCCCCGTTCATTTTTCGCTCCATGTTCATCTTGATAAGCGCGTCGAGCTTGTCCATCATATCGACGAGCATGCCTTCATACGTGTCATCTTTCGAGTCGGCCATATAGCGGCGGAATGCCGGCTGCATATAGTCCGGGAGGAGCGACAACAGCGCCTCGCTCTCGGCCCGTTCGTATGCCTCGAACGCCGCCCCGGTCTCGGCGGTCGAATGCTTCACCGGTCCGAGCACGTCCCCGGTCACCCCTTCTACGAGGTCGTGACAGAGAAGTCGGGCCGTCAGTTCGGCGACATCGACGTCGACATCATACTTCTCACGCTCCAACAAGCCGCTGAACATCCCGAGCGCAGCCGCCCGGAAACCATGGATGGCGTCATTGTCGTCAATCGTATTGAAACGGCCTTTCCACCGTCTGACACTGTCCATCCGCATGACGTTCTCAATGAACGTCGCCACGTCGGTCTCTGCCTCGACTTGTTCGTGTAGCCAGCGGACCGATTCGAGCGGATGTTCGCGCAATGCCGCTTTCATCTCCTCCAACTTCGCGACGAAATGGGGCGAGCCGTGTCCGACTTCTCGCCGGACGAACAGCATCGCGTCGAACGAGTCGATTCCATCGACGAGACGCCCTTCGAACGAGTCGTCTTCTGCCTCGACGAGGAAACGATAGAAGTGTGGCCGCAGTGACTGCGACAACAACTCCACAAGACCGAGACTCGCCGTCCGCTCCATCCGTTCGATATGTTCTTTGAGCGTCGGTTCTTTTTTCGTCCGGTGCATGATCGGGCCGGTCTGCACTTCGTTCATATCATGGAACAGCGCCTTGCCGAGCACGTCGAGCAAGTTGACGTCCTGTCCCCGGTTCTCTTCGTAGTATGCCGCGATCAAGCTGAAAACAGCGACGCGGAAACTATGGCTTGCCGCATTGTCGTGATAGTGCGGCGCATACTCGTCCCAACGTTGCACGTTCTGCATGCGTGTCATCTTGCGGATAAACGTTCCGTTATACATCAAATTCCTCCTTGGTTCAGTCGCTCCCACGAGTCATCGTGACAGACGACGTACAACATATCGTTCGCTTGAAGCGGTGTATCGAGCACCGTCGCGTAATCGAGACGGTCGTTGACGGCGATTAACGTGACGCCTTGATGCAACAAGCTTTCCGCTGCATCCCGAATCGTCGTCCATCCTGGTTTCGGCGCGAGCGCCTGGATGTTGCCCCCCGACTGTTTACTGAGCAGTTGACGGAAGATCGACGTCGTCCCCGGCTGCAGCGTCGCTTTCGCCATGAGCAGTGAGACTGAGTCGTTCGCGAGAATGAAGTCGTCAATCCGGACGTGCTTGAATTTCGAGATGTTCCGCTCCTCGCAAACTTCAACGACCGTATGCAAATCGATACCTCGTTCGGACGAAAGCGCTTCGACCGCTGACGCGATTAAGAGCGACTTCCCGTCGGCGAGGAGCGTCTCCGTGATGCGGGCATCCGCGAAGATACCGACCCGGCGTGCCTTTAAAATGTTGGCCTGCAAGAGCACGGCCTCGTCCGACGCGTCACCCTGGACGAAATGGACGTTATCATGGTCGTACGGTTCTTCTTTCAACTGATCGATTAAGACGATCTCGGCCTTCGGCTCATAGACGAGCACCTCATCGATGGCCTTCTTTGTCTTCGGTGACCAGCCGATATAGACGTAATGCCCTTCTCCTCGATACATGAGCTTTCCCTCCCGTTTTAACCGTTGAAACGTCGCACCGACTTCAACGAGTTTTCCAATCAACGCCCCGATAATCCCAATCCCGAACAGGAACAAGAATATCCCGAGCCAGCGTCCTGCGACCGATGTCGGGAAAAAGTCACCGTATCCGACGGTCGTGAGCGTCGTCATCGTCCACCAAAACGAGTCGAACATCGACGGGAACGTCTCGGGCTCGAGCACAAACCCGAGGACGGTACCGGTCAAGATGATGCCGAGCGATGCCAGGACGACGTTCAAAAACGATAATTTCGATAATCCGCGCCAGACACGAAAAAAGATATGCACAGAAAATCCCCTCCTTTTCCTATATACTAGAGACAACTTACTTGATTTACGAAACCACGTTACGTTCGGTTCCGTATAGAAAGAAAAAAGAAAGGACGACGTCATGAACTCAATCGTTTTAGAATATCGACTTTATAAAAATGAGCTTTCCTTCGAGCCACTCTACCATTATACATCGCTCGGCCTCGATGAAGTACTCGCCCGCCGCGAATGCGAATTTTTCGTCAAGGACGGCATGACCTACAAACAGCGCTCATCGGCGCTCGAAGGCGAACAATACTTCTTGATTTACGTCGACCGCTACACGGAAGGCCCCGTCGACAAGCACGAGACGACCGACATTAAAGTCGAGATCCGGACGCTCGACGACCGGTTCGACAACCCGATGCTCGAGGCGTATTACGTCGATCGGCATCTCGACGCACTCGCCATGCTCGGCAGTCAGTATTTGTACGTCGCCGGCAAAGAATATGAGCGCGACTCGGCCGAGACGGACGAAGATCGTGGCGTCTATGTCATTTACGTCACCCCTACAGGTTATACATTGGAGGAATCAACATGAAGACAAGCAAAAAAATCTTGAGCGGTCTGTCGGCTGCTGTCTTGACCGCATCGTTAGCCGCTTGTGGCACCGACGAAACAGAACAAGCGACGTTACCGGAAGAACCGACCGGCTATGAATGCGACGATTGGGACTGGGATGATGAGACGGAGTCATATTACTGTGACGATGATCGCTCCCCTCACTTCGGGAGCTTCTTCTTGCTCGGTAGCCTATTCAATTCAAAGAGTGCATTGAAGAACTCCTCGGCATATAAAAATTACCGCTCGAACGGTGGCGCCAGCAGCATCACCCCGAACAAATCAAACTCAGGCTCCAACTCGGGACTCGGTAGCGGTTCAAAAGGCGGCTTTGGGGGATGAAGCGAGACGCACTGTTTGGCCAAATCCCTTTCTTTTGGTCTGACTTGAACGACGAGGAGTACGCTCTTTACGACTGTCTTACCATGTCTACGGACGCGGTGGGGCAGATTCGGAAAGCGACGCGTGACGTCGATGCGATTTTCCGTAAGACGAACCGCCTATTGCGCACCCTCCCGGACGATACACTCCGCTTGCTCGGTTATCCTGAGGCGAGCCTACCGTTCCTGCGCGACAAGGCGCTGCCGCAAGAGACGATTATCGGTCGCTATGACTGGATCGTCAAAGACGGCACCCTCAAGTTGATGGAATTCAATGCCGATACACCGACGTTCATCAAAGAACTGTTCGACGTGAACGGCTATGTGACGACAGAATTCGGGCTCGACGACCCGAACGCGGCGTCGACCGAAGAGCTCAAGGCCGAACTTCGAAAAGCCGTCATCGCAGCGTGGCAACGACTCGACCGGGATGGGACACCGAAAATCGTCTTCACGGCCCATGACGACAACATCGAGGACAAATGGACGACGCGCTTCCTTCAAGAGACGCTCGATTTACCGTCCGAATTCGTCCCGCTCGACCGATTGCTCGTCAATGCGGACGGCGTCTTCACACCGTCCGGGGAAAAAGTCGACGTGTTATATCGTCAGACGTACCCGATCGAGCATCTGGTCGACGACCGGGCACCCAATGGTGATTTGATTGGCATCCGCCTGCTCGAACTGAACGCAGCCAAACACGTCTCGGTACTCAATCCGCTCTCGGCGTTTCTCATGCAGTCCAAAGGCGTCCAAGCGCTCATTTGGGAACTGTATGAGGCCGATACATATTTCGACGAAGCGGAACGTTCCATCATCGAGACATATTTTTTACCGACGTATCTCGAGCCTGATCCGTTTATCGGCCAGAGCGCGTACGTGCAAAAGCCCGCCTTCGGCCGGGAAGGCGACTCGGTCATCCTCTACGACCAAGCCGGCGTCCCGTTTCATAAAGAGACACTCCAGACGTACGCGGACGAGACGGCGGTGTATCAACAGTTCATCGAGCTGCCGACCCGTCTGACGAACACGGTCAACGGTCCGTTCGAGACGCACTACATGGTCGGCTGTTTTTGCTTGAACGGCCATCCGTCCGCCCTCGGCGTCCGCGCCGGCAGCATGATTACGAATAACCAGTCTTACTACTTAGCCATCGGCACAACAAAGGAGAATAACTTATGACGTTCATCACGCTCGATTCCATCTTGAGCTTCCTCGCTCACCTCGGCACAGGGTTTGGCCTGATTTTAGCCGGACTCGTCGTCTTCGCCCTTACGACGAAGTATTCGGAACGTAAATTGATTAAAGAAGGTAACGTCGCCGTCGCCTTGAAACTTTGGGGGAAAGCAATCGGACTCGCCATCGTCATCTACACGGTGTGGGCGAACAGCGTCAACCTGCTCGACGCCTTCATCTGGGGACTCGTCGGGATTCTTGCCCAAGTGCTCGCCTTCTGGACATTTGAATACGTCCTGACACCAGGCGTGAACTTAGAGAAAGAAGTCGAGAACGGCAACCTCGCCATCGGGATCAGCCTTTTCTCCGCCTCACTCGTCGTCGGCATCATCGTCGCCGCGAGCTTGACGTACTAATCAAACAGCCCATGCGCTCAGGATTGAGGCATGGGCTGTTGCTATAGAAAGGAAGAGACAAATGTTCAAACGAAAAATTATCGGAGTGTTGCTAGCTTGTATCGCACTTATCGCCTTGATACAAAACGGACCTACATTTTTAGAGAATCGAAAGCTTGATCGCTATTTGGCTGATGACGGGTTTCACGCCTATACATACGATCAATTTGATGAATCAAACCTCGCCCTGTTCACAAATGAGGACGAGACAATGCTTGGACTCGCCGAAATGAGTGGTGACGGGTATAGTGCCACAACTGTCGAGACAGTCGATGCAGCTCCGTTCGACTATATCGAGCTTGAACATGAAGGCACTTATTATTGGGGGGTGCGTCTCCACAACAACCCTCAAAAAGTGGCTTCTCTCCGCATCATCGGAGAGCGTATGCAAGGAGAACACGTCCTCAATCGTCCCGAAGAGGATACATTTTCTAAATATCATATCTTGAAATTACATAACGTCCCTCAAGAAGATTGGACGATTCAAACGTTAGACCAAAATGAGCAAGTCATTGACTCGATCGATTTCTGAAAACTGAACAAGGAGAGGCAAAATGTCAAAACGTGGACTCGCATTATTCCTTACAGGTATGATCATCATCATCGCCATTTCAGTCACGGCCGGTATCCGGTCTTATAACGACGAACAACGAAAACAAGCATCCGAACAGGTACAACAAGAATTGAACGACCAGATGACTGCCCAAGGGTGGTCTGCTTACGAATACCATAAATTAGAAGGATCGACCGTCACGCTATTCACGAACGCAGACGACACGATTCTCGGTCTAGGCATCATGAAAACGAACGGTGAGTTTAGTAGCTCGACCCGTGACACAATTGAAGAAACACCATTCGACTGGGCTCATCTTGGCAATGGAACAGACGAATACCTTGGGGTTCGGTTGAACAATCAACCCGAAGACGTCGTGTACTTGCGGTTACAGAATTCCGATTGGAGTAAAACCTACATGGTCAACGATCCTCGAGACGAAGGATATATCAGGACTTACTTGATTACTCTAGAGAAGACGCTACTTGGCGACTGGACAATCGAAACGCTCGACCGCGACAAAAACGTGATCCACGCTGAGCAACTATAAAAACCGCAAACCGATAACCGGTCTGCGGTGATACGACGACTGTTTTCGCAGTCGTCCTTTCTTATGCTCTAGCGAGTACGGCTGATGGACCGAAGAACTCGTAACGGGCTTGTGGAATCGTTTGGACGACCGTCTCCATCATCGCGGTCGGACCGCACGTGTAGACGTCGTGTCCCTCGACATCAAGTGCTTCGAGTTGTGTCGCACTCATGCAACCTGATACGTCATCGACGTGTGTGATGAGCTGGAGACCAGCGTTCACAAGTTCATCGAGCTCTTCACCGAGCGGACGGAGGTTCGTGCTGCGGACAGCATGGAGCAACGTGACCGAACGGCCTTGACCGAGTGCCGTTTTCGCCATGTTGAAGAGCGGTGTGATGCCAATCCCGCCAGCGACGAGTGTGAGCGGACGATCCGATGCTTCGAGCACGAATTCGCCAGCTGGGGCACTCACTGGAATCTCCGTACCGACCGTCTGCTCGTGGAGCCAGTTTGAGACGAGCCCTTCCGCTTTCGGCGCGATCCAGTAACCGTCTTCTGTCGTCTCGACGACGCTATATTGACGGTGGTGCAAGATGTCTTCCCCAGCGATACGGGCTTGAACCGAGATGTATTGACCTGGGATGGCCGTCCCGACGACGCCGTCGTTCGCTTTGATGTGGAATCGTTTCACTTCCGGTGTGTCTTCAATCACTTCAGCAACCGTGAACGGTTTGAAACCGATCCATGGTGCATCATCGTACATCTGTTTCTCGAGCGAGATGAAGACGTCGGCGATGACACCATATGCTTTCGCCCAAGCGTCGATGATATCCGGCGTCGCTGCTTCACCGAGCACGTCTTGAATCGCGCCGAGTAAGTTTTGTCCGACAATCGGATAATGTTCTGGCCGGATGTTCAAGCTCTTATGTTTATGAAGTGCCGGTTGGATGGCCGGAAGGATCGCTTCGAGACGATCGATATGGACGGCTGCCGCATAGACGGCGTTGGCGAGCGCCTCTGGCTGACGACCGCGTTTTTGGTTCGTATGGTTGAAGAATTGACGGACTTCTGGGTTGTTTTCGAACATGCGCTTATAGAAGTGACTCGTGATGGCGACACCATGGTCTTTCAAGACCGGTGCGGTTGCTTTGACGATATCCATGGTTTGTTGATCTAACATTTTGTTTCCCCCTTTTTGAAAGTTCATGTTCATTATGTGAGGTAAGTCACTTCAAAAGCAATATATAAAATACTTGTTTAGATACAAGTTCAAATTTCCGCCTTGAATCCGCCACGCTTTTTTCACATCTTCCATCATCGCGCTTTCAGACGATGTCTTGTACAATGAACGGATAAGAGGTGAAACAACATGCGGCTCACGCAAACGTGCGATTACGCACTCCGAACACTCATGTATAGCGCCACGTTCTCCCATCGTCTCGTAACGATTCAAGAAGTGGCGGACCAATATCAGATTTCAAAGAATCACGTCATGAAAGTCGTCTATGAGCTTGGCAAGCATGGGTATCTCGAATCGGTGCGCGGCCGTGGTGGCGGCTTCCGGCTCGCCCGACCGATGGAGGACATCAACGTCGGCGACGTCGTCCGGACGATGGAACCGTTCGAGCTCGTCGAATGTTTCGGCGAAGGACGATGTGTCATCGCACCCGCATGCGATTTGCGGAGCGTCTTGAACGAGGCGATGCTCGCGTTCCTGCATGTGCTCGACCGCTATACGATTGCCGACCTCGTCGCCAACCGGACGAACGAACTGGCTATGTTGCTAGGCATACAAAACCCGACGGACTGAAATAGTCCGTCGGGTTTTGTATGCCTACATGGTGTTTACGATTTATCCCCACCAACGCTTCATAATTTTCTTCACGTATAACTCAGGAGAAGTATATTCCAGGAAATGATATAAACAATTGTTCAAATCAATCTCGAGGCTTTCATCAAGTTCATTCCCGTCCTCATCGTACAACTCGAAGTGTCCATACTTCCAGTCATCATATGCGTCTTGAAGCAAATCGTGATAAGATATCCAATCCCTTCCGAAATTTGAGATGAAAGTCGGTTTCCATTGATTAATATGGATGTTGTGCAACAACTCCTCAAATGGAGACGAGTACCATTCTTTTTCTCCAAGGTTTTTTACGATGGTTTGAAACACTTCCTTCGTCATCGGCTCAACGTCCCCAGAATAGTCATAGCTGACTTTATTGAATTGGTAGGGGTGTGGAAACGACTCTACTGTTTTAACCCATTGATACGGAGGATATTTCTCGATGATGTCCCCTAACAGTTTAGAAATGACCAAATTGACCTCCTGCTCGTCCAATCGTTTCATCCTCTCACTTATGTTAGCCGTGTAACCAATTATAGCGGTTTCAACTTCGCCTCGATTTCAGCTCGTCGCAGCTCGAGAAACGGCGGCAGCGCCAAGCGTTCCCCGAGTGACTCGACCGGCTCATCGGTCGCAAAGCCCGGCCCGTCCGTCGCGAGTTCCACTAAAATCCCGCTCGGCTCACGGAAATAAATCGATTTGAAATAATAACGGTCGATCAGGCCCGAATGACTGATGCCGAATGAATCGAGCCGCTCGACCCAACGCGCCATCTCGTCGTCATCCTCGACGCGGATCGCGATGTGGTGGACACTGCCTCGTCCTGGACGCTCCGACGGTAAATCGGGACGGTCGACGAGATGAATCTCTGTCGCCACACCGCCATCCCCCGTCTCGAACACACGAACCGATTGACCGTTCCGTTCGAACTCAGACGCGAAGCGATAACCGAGCACGTCCGTCAGCACCCGCTCCGTCTTCTCAATTCGCCGCACCGTCCACTCGCTAAATCCGAGGCCGAAGACGGCGACGTCTGCCGGCACCGGTCCGTTTTTCCGCGGCGTCCCTGATCCGCCCTCGACGAGACAGAGCCGTTGCCCCTCCTCGTCCTCGAAGTAAAGCGTCGGACGACCGAGCACATCCTCTAACGGATCATGGAGTACACCGAATTCGGAAAATCGCTCAAGCCAGTACGACAATGCCCCATCCGGCACCCGAAGCGCCGTCCGCGAGATGCTGCTCGACCCTTTATACGTTTGCCCGAGAAAAGGCAGCTCGAAGAACGTCAAATCCGTCCCCGGTGTCCCCGATTCATCTGCGTAAAACAAGTGATACATCGATGGATCGTCTTGGTTGACCGTCTTTTTGACGAGTCGCATCCCGAGTACCTCCGTATAGAATCGCAAGTTCTTCAACGCGTCCCCTGTCATCGCCGACACGTGATGTTGTCCAAAAATCGCCTTCATCCGACTTCTCCCCTTTCGACTTTGATTATATTGTACCATCCACAAATAAGTAAAGTTAGCTTTACATTAAGTAAAGTTTACTTTACAATAAGGGTAGAAACAAGAAATGAGGTGGCGGCATGCCATTAATCAATCGCGTCAAAGAGTTGCGGGCCCGGCATCAATTGACCCAAGGTGACTTAGCGGCCAAAGTCGGTGTGACGAGACAGACGATCATCTCGCTCGAAAAAGGGAGCTACACGCCGTCGCTTCTGCTGGCGATGCAAATCGCGCGCATATTCGAGGAACCGGTCGAATCTATTTTCACAATCGAGGAGGAAACAAATTGAAACACGTCGTCATCCAATCCATCTCCAGCATCATCTTGTACGTCCTGATGGCATTTCTGTTCAGCTCGTTCTTGTCTGACGTGTCGACCGTCATCGAGACCGACCGATTTGAAATTGAGTTTAACTTATTGCCGCTCTTGCTGTTAGTCGGCTTCTTTATCATTTGGACAATCTATTCGTTCAAGACACGCCCGAACCAAAACTTAAGCTTTGGCCAATGGTCGGTCCGGATGACAGAATTTAGCGAAGTCGACGAACGCGAGCAGATCATCACGGCGAAAGCGACGAAAGCCGCCTACGTCTCGTTCGGGATTACTGTGCCGCTCCTCATGGCGTCATTCATGTTTTATCCGCTGTTCGAGAACGCGCTCCCCGCTTATCCGATTTACGCACTCGCCTCGACACTCATCATCTCGACACTCGTTTATATGACGACTTGGATCCGCGCCTATACCCATTAAGGAATTCACATCGAATTCCTTTTTTTGTGTCGATTTTTCGTCGAGTCGTTCCCTACGATTGCGAATTCAGTCACGTCGTGCTTATATATAACTAAACGGTTATATACTAAATGTATTGAAGGGGTCTTTCATCGTGAAAACCATCGATTTGACGACCGGTCAAGTTCAGCGCGTCATCGTGGCGCTTGCCCTCCCGCTCGTCGGCAGTTCGCTTTTACAATTCACCTATAGTCTCGTCGATATGTTCTGGGTCGGTGCGCTCGGTAGCGACGCCGTCGCCAGCATCGGCGCGGCCAGCTTTTATATCATGCTCGGTCAGGCGATTCAATCCCTTATCGTCGTCGGCGCCGGCATCAAAGTGTCGCAAGCCGTCGGACGGCGGGATCAGGCGTTGATTCAGCGCTACGTCCGGGCCGGGAGGCGGATGAACCTTGGTCTCGGCCTGTTATTCGTCACCGTCCTCGCCGCGTTCGGCCAGGCGCTTATCGGCTTTTTGAACATGGACGCACCGGCTGTCGAGCAGTTGGCGTACAGTTATTTGCTCGTCAGTGCACCGATGCTCATCTTTTCGTTCTTCAACTTGTTGTTCGCCCGACTGTTCAGCGCTTATGGCAATACGACGACGGCGATGCGCATCAACGCGACCGGGGTCACGCTCAATATGATTCTGTCGCCGCTCTTCATCTATCCACTCGGACTCGGCGTCGTCGGAGCCGGTCTGGCGACGCTCGTCGCGAACGTCGTCATGTTCGGCTTCTTCTGGCACCGGGCCCGCGTCTTGTTCGATTGGGAGGAGACGGTTGAACCGAATCGCACAGACTATAGAGAAATTCTTCGCCTCGGCTTCCCGATGGCGACCCAGCGCGTCTTGTTCACCGTCATCAGTATTTTCCTCGCCCGCATGATCGGTTCATACGGGACCGAGGCAATCGCGGCCCAGCGCATCGGGCTTCAAGTCGAGTCGGTCGCCTATATGATGATCGGCGGATTGAACGGTGCCATCGCGAGTTACACGGGGCAAAATCTCGGCGCCCGCAAAGTGGACCGGGTCCATGAGGGGTATCGGGTGACGACGCGTCTCGGTATCCTGTATACCGGGCTGATCACCCTCGTCTTTCTGTTCGTTCCGGACGTCCTCATCGGGCTATTCGTCGATGACCCGACAACGATTGACATCGGCGCGAGCTATTTACGTATCATCGGGATTTCGCTCATCTTCGCCTCATTTGAGATGATCGGGAACGGCTACTTCTCGGGACTCGGCCTGCCAAAAATCCCGGCAACGATCTCCATCGTCTTCACCGTTGCCCGCATCCCGCTCGCGCTTGCCCTCGAACCCTATCTCGGTCTCGATGCCATTTGGTGGAGCATCGCCATCTCAAGCATCATCAAAGGGCTCGTCTCCGTCCTCTATGTCCGACTAATGAAAAAGGAAGTGACTTCCCTTGCAGAAGCGATTTAATGACCTTACTAACCAGTTGTTGCGTGGCCGGTTCGCCATCGAGCGTGAGATGCTCCGCGTGACCCCTGAAGGGACGCTCGCCGTCACGAAACATCCGACAGCACTCGGTGACAAAGCGACGCACCCGTATATCACGACCGACTTCTCAGAAAGTCAGATTGAACTGATTACCCCTACGTTTCCGACCGTCGAAGCCGCGCACAACTTCTTACAGACGCTGTACGATGTCACGGCACTGAACATCGGCGATGAACGGCTCTGGCCACAGTCGATGCCGTGCGCGCTTCCGGACGGCGGCGTCATCCCGCTCGCCGACTTTGGCAGCTCTGGGATCGAGGCCGGACGCTATCGGGAGCACCTGCTCCAAAAATACGGGGCGAAAAAACAGCTCATCTCAGGCATCCATTTCAACTTCTCGTTCGCAGACGAGCTGATTGAGGCGCTCTATGAAGGATCATCCGAGCACTACGAAGGCTTCAAGAACAATTTGTATTTAAAACTCGTCCGCAACTATTTACGGACACGTTGGCTCGTCGTCTATCTGTTAGGCGGGACACCAGCTGTCCATACGAGCTATGAAGAACGTTGCGTCAGTCAGATGCAGGCGCTCAGCGAGGACGTGTATTCGAATACGACGGCGTTGTCATACCGGAATAGCGATTGCGGCTATACGAACGTCGAGCCGCTCTATCCGGACTATTCAACGCTCTCAGACTACACCGCGAGCGTGCGCCGCTTCATCGCCCAAGGTGACATCGCCAACCCGAACGAGCTCTACTCTCCGATTCGACTGAAGACGTCACAGGGCGGCAATGACTTGGAACGACTCGAGACGAACGGCATCGATTACATCGAGATTCGCAACATCGACCTCAACCCGTTCGAGAAGACCGGGATCGCCCTGTCCGATTTGAAGTTCCTGCACGTCTTCCTGCTCTACTTGACGTTGAAAGACGAGACACGGTTCGCGGACTGGCAGGCCGAGGCGTTCCACAACCAGCAACGCGTGGCGAAAGAAGGGCTATCCCCTACGCTCTTGCTGCATCGGGACGGCGAGGCGGTGGCGCTTCAGACGTACGCACGCGATTTGCTCGACGAAGTCGAAGCGTTCAATGAACGGTACACTCTGGGATTCGATGACGTCTTCGCCTCTGTCCGGAAGCGGGTTAACCATGTCGAGTCGACGTATGCGGCTCAATTGACGAATATCATGACAACCGAAGGCTACACGGCCTGGTCGCTCCAGCAAGCGGAACTATTCTATCAAGATGCGTACGCCAACCGGTTCCGGGTGCACGGCTACACGGACATGGAGCTATCGACGCAGATTTTGATAAAGGCGGCGCTGAAACGCGGCTATGCCGTCGACGTGATCGACCGTGACGACCAATTTCTCCGCATCCGCCACGGTAACCAGACCGAATATGTCAAACAGGCGACGAAGACGTCGAAAGACAATTACGTGTCGATACTTATGATGGAGAACAAGACAGTGACAAAACACGTACTCGCCGAACATGGCATCCGCGTGCCGGGCGGGGTCGAGCTGCGCACTGAAGCTGATTTACAGGAAGCCTGGTCTACATTTGCGGACGAGCCGATCGTTTTGAAACCGAAATCGACAAACTTCGGAATCGGCATCCACATCTTCAAAGACGGCACGACGTTCGAGGAGGCGCGCGGGGCGTTCCGTCATGCCCGTTCGTTCGACGACGTCGTCCTGCTCGAGACGTTCCTGCCCGGGAAAGAGTATCGTTTCCTCGTTATCGGTGACGAGGTCGCGGGCATTTTGCACCGCGTCCCGGCGAACGTGACCGGGGACGGCGTGTCGACGATCCGTGAGCTCGTCGACAAGAAGAATGAAGACCCGCTCCGTGGCAAAGGTTATAAGACACCGCTCGAGAAAATCGACATCGATGACATCGTCGTGGCGTTCCTCCGTCCACAAGACAAGACACCGGACAGTGTCCTCGCCGATGGTGAGCTCGTCTTCTTGCGTGAGAACTCGAACATCAGCACGGGCGGGGACAGTATCGACTATACAGACCGGATTGCCGATTCCTACAAACGAATTGCGGTCGAGTCCGCCCGAGCCATCGGCGCGACGATTTGCGGGGTCGATATGATGATTCCATCGCTCGAGCGTGAAGATGACTATGGCATCATCGAGCTGAACTTCAATCCGGCCATCCATATCCATTCCTTCCCGTACGAAGGCAAGGAGCGGCCGATCGGCGAGACCGTGCTCGATTTGATATTTGACGGAAAAGGTTGAAGAGGTCCATGAATCGGGAATAGAGACTACATTGATTAGACATATGCATTTTCTTTCTCGAGAATGGGGGCTTTCCAATGGAAAAAGTGAAATCTCAAGTCGAAGGCAACACGTTAGTTGTCGAACGAAGTTTCAACGCACCGCGTGAGCTCGTGTTCGAGGCTTTCTCGACACCGGCCCACCTCGAAACCTGGTGGGGACCAACTGGATGGAAGACAGAGATTCGCACGTTCGAGTTCGAACCTGGGGGCACGTGGCATTATTGCATGACGTGTGTCGATAAAGGTCAAGGTGATTATTACGGCATGGAGTCATGGGGCAAATCGACGTTCCTCGAGATCGACCCGCATCGGAAAATCGTCTATACGGACGCATTCTCGGACGCGGACGGCCACGTCAATCCCGAGCTTCCCGTCATGACAATTACCAATGAGTTCATCGATATTCCGAACGGCACGCTGTTCATTAGCCGCTCCGAATTCACGGACGCCGAGTCGCTCCGACAAGTCGTCGACATGGGAGCCGTCGAAGGTTTCACCTCACAGCTCGACCGTCTCGACGCCATCGTCTCCAGATAACAGCAAGCACCGCGCCTCGAATGAGGCGCGGTGCTTTTTCGTAAATCTGAAAAGTAACGACACGAATTAACGATACTCTCAATACTCACCGAAGTTCCGCCGGGTCTTCTAATAACGTGAACAAGCGTATAAGTTGGTTAGACTCAATCTCTCCGTACGCATCCCCGATACTGATTTCGGTCGAACAATAGCCGTCCTGCGGTACGAGATAGCCAGTGATACCGATTCCAGTCGCATCTTGAACGGCACGAATCCGGGCCGCGACCTCATCCACTTTTCCTTTAACATGAAGGTGGAACATATTCGTCACCGGGACGTTCGGTGTCGTCCATACCCCATCGAGCGCGTTGAAGCGACGCGCCAGTTCCTTCGCCTGTTCATAGTACGTCCCCATCTTGTCTTTCCGCAATTCATAGTAATAGTCGGCAGGGATGATGTACGGATACAATCCAATCAAATCCCCACCGTACCGCCGTTTCCAAACTCTCGCCTCGGTACAGAACGGTTTCGGTCCGGCCAAGATGGCGCCGGCGATGCCGCCGATGCCTTTGTAGAACGAGACGTAGACGCTGTCGAACAGCGCGCATATTTCTTCCGCGGTCTTCTCATAATAGGGGAGTGTCTCGAGCAAGCGTGCTCCATCGAGATGCAGACGAATCCCCCGCTCCCGACACAAGTGACTGATCGCCTCAAGTTCATCGAATGGTGGCAAGTAGCCCCCGAGTTCCCGTTGTGGCAACTCGATCAACAGGCAGGCGACGTCCGGCAACGCCTGTACTTCCTTGAGCGTCATCAACCGCTTGTTATCTCCGATTAAGATTGGCTCAAGGTGATGTAACTCCTTCAACCCCTCCTGTTCATGAATCTCTAAGTGACAGAGCGGATGATAGGCGACGTTTCGATTACCGGTCTCGTCCGCCCAAATCCGTAACGCAATCTGTTGTGCCATCGTGCCGCTCGGAAAGAATATCGCGTCTTCCATGCCGAGTTCTTGCGCCATTTTTTGCTCGAAGCGTTCGATGACCTCGCCCGTCCCGTAGTGGTCGCTCGCTTGATTCGGATCGACTTCGGCGAACGACTGTTGCAAGACGCCGACGTTCCGTCGGCCGTGACCGCTCAGTTGATGCGACGTTTGTTGATACGATGTCCGTAAATCCATGTCATTCCCTCCACAACAAGCCCCCTGTCCATAGACAGGAGGCCATCAGTTAGTCGCGCATGCGGACGATTAATTTACCGCGTACTTTGCGTGTTTGCAGTTGGTCAAGACCGTCTTTCAGTCGTTCGAACGGCAAGACGTCCGTGACGAGGTCGTTCAACTCGCCCGCCTCGAGCAACTTCATCAATTCTTCGGCCATATACGCCAAGTTGCGGATGGCGCGCTCATCCTCACTCGCATGGGCCGCGCCGAGAGCGACTTCATGGATGGATGGTGACAACGTAAACCCTTTCACGTCCGACGTATCCGGCGGACCGGCGATATAGGCGAGCTGTCCGCTGAACGCGAGCCGATCGAGGTCCGCCGTCGCCACATCACGTCCGACCGTATTCAAGATGAGGTCGACCCCGCGGCCGTCAGTTTCTTCTAAAATCCGTGCCGTCACATCTTCCGTGTTATAGTCGATGGCGACATCGGCACCAAGTTCTTTCACCCAGTCAAAATTATCCGGCGACGCCGTCGTGAACACCTTGAGACCGAGCTTCTTCGCAAGTTGAATCGCATAGCCACCGACTCCGCCCGCACCAGCATGGACGAGAATCGTCTCCTTGTCGCGCGTGTTCAGTTTCTGCATGATGGCCTCATATGCCGTCATCCCGGCACAAAGGATGGCCGCTGCTGCCTCGTCGCTCACTTCCGATGGCACGACGGCACAAGCACGCGCATCGACGACCGCGTACTCGGCAAAGCCGCCGTGGTTTCCGAGACTCGTATGGACGGCGACTCGTGAACCGGTAATGATATTGGCGAGGCTCGAACCGACTTCGACGACTTCCCCGACGAGGTCGACCCCGAGAATATGTGGGTACGACCAATTTGGGTTGCCGTTCGTACCGACTTTATAGTCGACCGGGTTCAATGCGACCGCTTCGACTTTGATGAGTAGTTCGCCCGCACCTGGTGTCGGACGTTCTATCTCACCGACGTGGAGATGTTCAAGTCCTGGTTGATCGAGTAACCATGCTTTCATGCTCAATACGCTCCTTCCGAAGACATCAGCTCATGACGTCTTCATAAATAGTGTTGAGTCATTTAATTTCGATTTCAAGAATAGCCTCGATTTCTTGTTCAATCTCTTTATTCACTAATTGGGAACGTTTTTTTCTCAATTCAAGATCCATTTCTTTATCAATGAAATGATTCGTATGGGTGTCAAAACAATTAAAACAAATCGAGTAAAAGTCTTTTTTCTCTTGTTTTAAGAAATCAAATTCCCACGTTTCAAGTTCTAAATAACTCACTTGATCATTCGTTTCTTTTCCACATAATTCGCAATTCGTCTTCATGATAAAAACCCCCTTTCGCATATCTACTTTTATTTATTTCTTAGCTGACGGTCTTTAATTCTTTTTAGACGTCCATGATATTTCATGATATTCGCTTGTGATTGTTTAGCTTCTTCGCTCGTAGGTTGTAGGTTGGCGATATCCCAGTATTTAACGACCACATCCAATACTTGATCAAAGTATTGTAACGGTCCATAGTTCGCATCAATGGCAATCGTTTTCATTCTCTCGTTAAAGTCTGGCATGACGGCACCCGGCATCGAGAAATTTATAATTACGTTTTCAAAATAAACAATGAAATTCGGGTCTAGTTCAAGGTGTGCTTTCACTGTATCGCGATAGAAAGCATAATGAAGCGCTTCATCTTTCGCTAAACGTCGAAGTAACGTTGCTAAATCTTTGTCATGGGCACCCGCAATTCTAGCTACATTGTTATAAAAAACTAAGGTAGCTAACTCTTGTAAAGAAGTATAAGCCATTGTTGCGAGAGGATTGGTGAAATCTGGGAACCATCCGCTTTCAACGACTCGTTTTCTCAATTCATGCAATCTCGTGGGATTTACGTTTCGTGTCACCAACAAATACGTTTCAAGCAAATTAGAATGTTGGTCTTCTTCAGCCGTCCATGTACGTACGAAATCATTTATTACTTCCATTGAATTTTTAAATGTATAATCCAAATGCGAAGTATACCAAGGTAAATTTACTTCTGTAAGCAATGCTGTTTCTACGGCAATGATGACGCCTTCTGGAAGAGTTACTTGACTCTCGTCCCATGGGACTCGTTTAAAGGACATGGCCTTGTCCCAGGGAATAAATTCGTGATAACTCCAATCAATATTTGCAGATCGTTCCTTATGTAATTGATATAATTCTTTAATACGCGGTTCTAATCGCAAATCCAAATCTGAATTTAACATGATTTTTTCCCCTTTAGTCGTTTTTTTAACTTTAAATCATTTAAATTTTTTTAACAAAGAATATGGCGTGGTCATCAAGTGGGAAAAATTAATTTTAATTAAAAACAGCACCACCGATTGCTCAATATATCTAACAATCGGAGTGCCGTTCGATCAGGCTGCGAATAGACTGATGAGGTTTCCGTCCGGGTCGATGACGATGGCGTAACGTTGCCCCCAAAACGCATCCCACGGTTCCCGATGCGAGGCATAGCCGTGCTCGACGATTGCCTCATAGCGCGCATCTAGCTCCTCCCGACTGTCGCATAAGAAGGCGAGTTCGACCCGATGCCCCGTCGCCGGTCTCCATTCCCCATACACCGATTCGGCCACTTCGACCGTGTCGAAGGCGAGTCGGACACCGCCGTCATCGACCTCGACGTGCGCTTCCCCATCCATCGCTTTCGGGATCGATAGACCGAGCATCCGATAAAAGTCGAGCGCCCGCGTCATGTCTTCGACGACGATGCCAATCATATCTAACTTGATTCCCATAAGATCACCCCAGTTTCCAAGTTGATGGTACTATGATGAGTGTAGCACTACATCCTGCTCGTGAAACGGGGAAATTCACATGACTCATCAATTCACTGTCTTGACCCAGCCACAGGCCGAAACGATTGCCTATGCGTGGCACTATGAAGGCGATTATGCGTTCTATAACATGGAAGCTGACGAGGAAGACTTAGCCGAATTTTTAGACGCCGCACAGCGTGGACAGTCCGTGTTCGCCGTCGCGTCTGATGGTGAATTGGTCGGTTTCGTGAGCGTCGCGCAAACAGATGCCGAGACGGTCGATCTCGGCCTCGGCATGAAGCCTGATTTGACCGGGAATGGGAGCGGACGAGCGTTCGTCACATCGATTCTCGACTTCGTCAACACAACATACTCGCCTCATCGCATCACCTTGTCCGTCGCCGCCTTCAACGTACGGGCGATCCGTGTCTATGAGACGTGCGGTTTCAAACAGACCGGTTCGTTTCAACAATCGACGAACGGGAGCACGTTCGCCTTCATCCAGATGGAACGTCAAGAAAGTCCTCAGAACCAACCGTTCTGAGGACTTTTCCTATGTGAGCTGTTTCTTTTGGATGTATGACAAACCGAGCGCCGCAATCAAAATCGCCCCTTTGACGATATCTTGGGCATAATACGGCACGTCCCACATCGTCAGTCCGTTCAACAAAATCCCAATCAAGATGGCACCAATCAACGTACCGACGACGTTCGGTCGTCCGGTCCCGAAGACGGCGTAGCCGATGTAGGCGGCTGCGACGGCGTCCATCAAGAGTGGTGCGCCGGCCGATACTTGTCCGGTGCCGATGCGCGACGCCAAAATGATGCCGCCGATGGCCGCAAAGAGACCACTCAACACGTAAGCGTACAGCTTAATCCGTGTGACGGCGATGCCGGAGCGGCGGGCCGCCTCGACGTTCGAGCCGACGTAATAAAACTCACGTCCCGTCTTCGAATACGTCAAAAACAGATGGGCCCCGGCGAAGAAAAGAATCATCAAAATGGCGACGAATGGGATTGGGCCGATCGAGCCTTGGCCGATGAAGAGGAACGACGGGATGAACCGTCCGGGTGCCGTCCCTCCTTCAATCGGCATGTTGTCGTAAATCGAGAATCCTTTCGTATACGTCAATTGAACCCCGTTGATGACGTACATGATGGCGAGCGTCGCGAGCAAGTCCGGTAACCGGAACTTGATCGTCACGAGTGCGTTCAAGAGCCCGACGAGCACACCGAGCGCAATCGGGACGAGCAAAGCGACGAGCAGTTCTTGACTATGTAACACGAGGCTTGACGCCGCCCCGATTGTTGCAAGGCTCGCCGTCGAGCCGACCGATAAGTCGAATCCGCCGACGATAAGCGAGAACGTCACCCCGAGGGCGAGCAAGGAGACGATCGATACGGATTTGATGATGTCGCTAAAGTTCGCGTACGTCAAAAACTGGTCGTTCGTCACACCGAAGACGGCGATGAGTGCGAGAATCGCGAACAGTGTCCCATATTGACCGATGCCGCTGAAGCGTTTCGTGCGTTGTTTGATGACGAGTTGGGCCATGTTAGACGCCTCCTTTCTGTTGCCAACGGCCGCGGTCGAGCCAAAGCGTCCGGTTGGCGACCAATTCTAATTCATGCGGTTCGCTCGATGTGAAGATGACGGTTTTCCCGTCTTTGGCGAGGCGGGTGACGAGTTCATAAATGTCCCGTTTCGCCGTCACGTCGACGCCTTTCGTCGGTTCGTCGAGCAGATAGACGTCCCGGTCCTCGAGAAGCCATTTGCTGAGGACAACTTTTTGTTGATTCCCCCCGCTCAGCTCCCGGACCGGTTGCCCGACCTGGTCGTATTTCACTCGCAGCGAGGCCAATACGCGTGTGATCGCGTTCGCCTTCCCTTCAATCGCGAGGACGTTCCGTTCAATCGAATCGTCGAGGAAAAGCCCCTGTTTCCGGCGTTCTTCTGGTACGAGGGCAAATCCGGACCGGACCGCCTGACGCGGTTCACGAATCTTGAGCGGTTTCCCGTCCAACGTCACTTGTTGTTCGACGCCAGAGAGACCGAATAGCGCCTCAATCAACTCCGTCTTCCCGCTCCCGGTGACGCCGCCGATGCCGACGACTTCGCCTTTATACGCCGTGAACGAAAGCCTCGTCCCGAACGTCGGTAACGTGAGGTCTGCCTGAATCCGGATCTCGGTTTCAGGAACGGCTTTCTCTACCGCCTCTGCCATGTCAGATCCGCTCAAATACGTATGGATATCCCGTTCTGACAACGCCTGAAACGGCCCTTCGTAAGCGATGCGCCCATCCCGGAGGAACGTCGTCGTCGTGGTGATGCGCGACAGTTCGTCCGATCGATGGGTGATGAGAAGAATGCCGACGTCCTCTGCTGAGAGCGACTGCAGTAATGTGAGCAGTGCCGCCGCATCATCCGTCGACAAGGCGGCCGTCGGTTCGTCGAGCAAGAGGTAAGCCGCATCGCTCGCGAGCGCCCGGGCAATCAAGACACGTTGTTTGACACTGAGCGGGAAACGCCCGACCGGTTCGGTCACGTCAATCTCTAGCCCGACGCGTTCCAAATAGGCAGCCGCTCGCTGTTTTAGTTCGCGAGGACGAATCCGTTCGACCACCTGCCACGGCACGACGTTCTCATAAATCGGTAAATCGAGGTAGAGGGCGTCATCGACTTCTTGCGACACCGTGATGACCCCGCGGCGAATCGCCTCGGCCGGTGTGAGTGTGACCGCCGTTTCGTCGAGCTCGACCGTCCCGGACGTCGGGATGATGGCGCCACTCAACAGCTTCACGAGCGTACTCTTTCCGGCCCCGTTCAATCCAAGCAAGCCATGAATCTCGCCACGTCGGAGCGTGAAGCTGACATCGTCGAGCACGGTGACGTCGCCATAGCGTTTCGTGACGCGTTCGAGCCGTAACATCAGTCTGTCCCTTTCATCCAGTCCGACCAGGCCGCGTCTGAAGCGCCCCAGTTCGGGACGTATTGACCGAGGTCGTCCATCGTCACTTTCTCGTCCGGCAAGACGTCACGATCGACGAGATACGGGTCGACCGAATGAATCGACGGCGTCTCTTCACCCGCTAATTTTTGATACGCATAACGGACTTGGATCCGTCCAATTTCAGCCGGGTCGGTCGCCGCCGTTACTTTCCACGGGCTACCGTCCTCTTGCATGAGTTGAAGGTCTTCGTCACTCAAATCGATGCCATAGACGGCGATTTCATCACGTCCGGCTTGTTTGATGGCACGGCTCGCACCCTTAGCGAACTCGTCCCACATCGCGAATACGGCATCAATCTCGCCTTCCGGATACTTCTTCAAAATCGCTTCCATCTGGCTCTGTGTGTCGAGCGCCGTATTGTTCGTCGCCGAACCGAACTTGGCGACTTCCGTAATGCCCGGGTAGCGTTTCAAGAACGCATCATAAATCGTGTGGCGTCGTTCCATCGGTGTGAAGCCACCGACCCAAATCGTGACGATGTTGCCTTCGCCGTCCAAATCTTCAGCGAGTGCCTTGAGCGAACGCCAGGCGAGCGAATAGTCGTCCTGGTCGATGACCGTCACCCCGTCGTTCGTCAAATCGTTGTCGAACGCGACGACTTTGATGCCTTTGTCGAGTGCGCGTTGGACCGGTTCTTTCAACGCATCGGCGCGGCCATGGTCAATCAAGATGACATCGACGCCTTGCGTCGTCGCCGTGTCGACGTAGCTCGCCATCTTCGACAAATCGTTGTCGGCGTTGTACACTTTCACGTTGCCGCCGAACGATTCGACTTGTTCCGTCACCCCGTTGATATACTGCGACGAGAACGTCCCAATCGACATTTGCATAATCAAGGCGACGTCGATCTCTTTCGGCAACGTCCCGTTCGAGACCGAGACGGGCTTGGTCTCTGCCGTCTTCTCGACCGGCTTCGATGGGGCCGCTTGCTCGTTCGTGCAACCGACGAGCGCCAAGACGAATGTGAATAACAAAATCAATAGTTTTTTAGACATGAATCGTTCCCCCTACATGATGTGTGATGGCGGCTTCTGTCGGTCCGAACACCCCCGCCTCGGTGATGAGTCCGGTGATGAGGTCGGGCGTCGTGACGTCGAACGCCGGATTGAAGACGGTGATACCGACAGGCGCCGTCGGTTGACCGCCGATATGTGTCACTTCTGACGAGTTCCGCTCCTCGATTTCAATCGTGTCATCCGCCGTCAAATCGAACGTCGAATGCGGCGCCGCGACATAGAACGGAATGCCGTAATGTTTGGCGAGGACGGCGAGCTGCAACGTCCCGATTTTATTGGCGACGTGACCCGTCCGTGTGATACGGTCGGCTCCGACAATGATGGCGTCGACTCGTTTTGACTGAATCGTCCAAGCCACCATATTGTCCGTGATGAGCGTGACGTCGATATCGGCCCGATCGAGCTCCCAAACGGTGAGGCGTGCCCCTTGCAGGAGCGGTCGCGTCTCACAGGCGAAGACGTTGAAGGATACACCTCGTTCTTTTCCGACGTAAAACGGTGCGAGCGCCGTACCGTAACGCGATGTCGCGATGGCACCGGCGTTGCAAATCGTTAACACGTTCCCCCCGGCCGGCAACACCGTCAGTGCATGCTCGCCGATGGCCCGGTACGTATCGACGTCCCGGTCGTACAAAGCGATGGCGCGGCGTTTGATTTCCTCGGCAATCGCCTCAAAATCATCCCCGACATTTAAATCAAGGAGCGATTCAATCACGTTTTGCAGATTGACCGCTGTCGGCCGGGTCGCAATCAAGCGGCGTCCGACGAGGTCGAGCCGACGCGTGAAGTCCGGGTCATCGACTAACCGTCCCGCTTCTTTGGCGAGGACGAACGCCCCGAAGTAAGCGATGGCCGGTGCGCCGCGGACTTGGAGCGTCTCGATGGCATGTTCGGCCTGTTCAAGCGTCTCGATTGTCACGTAACGCTCTTCATGCGGCAACAACGTCTGGTCCAATACGATGAGTTCGTCCGTCGGCGGATGGAAGCGGATGTTTTGGACCGTCATACGCGCACCCCCGACAGGAGTGTCACCAAGTCGTCAATCGATTCGACGCTGTGGCGTTCTTTAATGAGCGCCGTCCCGAGGGCGAGCGCGTCACGTTTTCGTTCGAGCCGCGTCGCTTCCGGCAATGTCTCGAGATCGGCGACACCGGCCAGTCCGACGGCACGGCGAATGAGTTCGCAACCGGCGTAGCCGATCGTGTCGCTGAAGACCGTCCGCAACAACTCGTCGACGAAACCATCCGTATTGAATGGCTCGACGGCGCGCTCAAAATTGGCCCGAAACGTCTTCTCGAACGTCTCCCACACCGTCAAGACGTCCGTGAAACGCTCGAAGCGTTTGAGCGGGTCATGGAACGTCGACAGCGTCAAATGGGCGATGATTTGGCCGAGGTCGAAGCCGAACGGTCCGTAAAATGCGAACTCTGGATCGATGATTTTCGTCTCTTGTTGAGTCGCGAAGATGCTACCCGTATGTAAGTCTCCATGCAGGAGTGCCTCATGTTTTGTGACAAACCCGACTTTCAATTTCGTCACCTCGACCTTGAGCGCCTGGTCTTGCCAAAGGCGTTCGACATCTGCTCGCAGCGCCGTCTCGATGTTGTTCGACTCCGCGTCTTTGAACGGATCGGTGAAGATGAGCTTCTCGGTGATGTCACACAGTTCCGGGTTGTAATAGTTACGTTCAATCCGCTTCTTCGCGATCGGTCCAGCTGCGTAATCCGACGTCGCAAACAGCGTCTCGCCCAAAAATTCACCGACATGACGGGCGAGTTCCGGGTAGCTCTCCCCATTCAAATAGCCGGTGCGGACAATCTCATAATCAGATAGATCTTCTATAATCGTGTAAGCGAGCGTCCGGTCGCTGCCAAGGACAGCCGGGACGAACCGAGACGCGACAGTCGCAAACTCACGGAGTGCCAACTGTTCAATCCATGCCCGCTCGAGCGTGAGCGGCCAGCTCTCACCGACGACTTTGGCGTATGGGAGCGCCTGTTTGACGATCAGGCGCTGTTCGCCTTGGCGAATCCGAAAGACGAGATTCAAGTTGCCGTCCCCGATCTCCTCGCACTCGGCGATTCCTTCTTGCAAGTATCCTAATTGACGGACGTGCTCGACGACGGTCTGTTCTGTAAATGGTTGATATGACATGATGTTTTCCCCTTCCTGTACGTTGCCCACAAAAAAAGCCCCTTTCTCCGCGAGAAAGAGGCACAGCCAAAATGGTTGTTCCTCTCATCTGTCAGACATTCGTCTGGTGGATGTAGCACCGTGCCTAGTGGTCGGTTGCTGCGGCGTCATCGGGCCAATTCCCTCTGCCAACTCGCGATAAGAGTGTGTTATTCGATTCGGTGAACTTATGTGATGAATATTACGGACTCGACGTCACGATTGTCAACGTCATTTTCTCGACGCAACTCCGTCTTTTTTTGTGCATATATGGAAACAACTTCCCAAAATATTTTTTTTTGAAAAAAAGGAATTGACGACGTGATGATTCTGTGCAAAAATTCAATTAAATTTCACAACTTCAAATCACATTCTTATCAAGAGCAGACGGAGGGACGAGCCCGATGATGTCGCAGCAACCGACCAGAGATGGCACGGTGCTAATTCTTGCAGCGAAAGCTGAGAGATAAGAGTTCATTTTTTATGATGACCTCTTGCCTCGGCATGGGGTCATTTTTTGTTTGCCTGGAAGGAGGAACCATATGAGTATCACTGCCACATATGAAATCAAACGAACGGACGCGGTCGCGACCGTCGCCGACAAAATCGCCCTCGAGCTGACGGTCGGTACTTGGACGGAGCTGCCTCACTTAGAGCAAGAGCAGTTACAGGCGTATCGCGGTGAGGTCGTGTCGACCACACATACGGATACGACGAGCCGCTTCACAATCCGCTACCCGTTACATAATGTCAGCCCTGACTTTTCATCCATCTTGACGACGACGTTCGGGAAACTGTCCCTCGACGATTCGATTCGGTTAATCGATTTGACGTTGCCCGAGACGCTCGCCCCTCATTTCAAAGGCGCCAAGTTCGGGGTCACTGGAATTCGCGAGTTACTCGGTGTTCATGATCGCCCGCTCGTCATGAGCATCTTCAAAGGTGTCATCGGCCGTGACCTCGCGTTTCTCGAGCAGCAACTCCGCGATCAGTTCGCCGGAGGCATCGATATCGTCAAAGACGACGAGATTTTATACGACAACCCGCTCACCCCATCGCTCGAACGGGCCCGGATCGGAGCGGACGTCATTCAAGCCCACTTCGAGGCGACCGGGAAACGTGTCCTCTATGCCATCACGCTGAGCGGCCCCGTGTTCGGTCTACGTGACCAGGCGCTCCGTCTTATCGAGGCAGGTGCGACAGCGCTCCTGTTCAACGTCTATACGTACGGTCTCGACGCACTGCGCGAACTCGCGAACGATCCGGATATCCACGTCCCCATCTTGGCACATCCGGCCTTTGCCGGCGCCTTGACCGGATCAATCAGTCATTCGCTCTTACTCGGTAAACTCCCACGCCTCGCCGGGGCCGATTTAACGCTCTTCCCGTCTCCGTACGGCTCCCTCGCGACACCGCGTGACGAGGCGTTCACGATTCGTGACCAGAGCGCCGAACCGCATTGGTCGAAACCGATTTTACCGGTCCCGTCAGCCGGGATTCATCCAGGACTCGTCGCCGATATCATTCGTGATTTCGGGACGGATGTCGTCATCAACGCCGGCGGTGGCATTCACGGACACCCGGACGGCGCAGCCGCCGGGGCTCGTGCTTTCCGACAAGCGATCGCTCACGTTCTCGGCCAAACCGAAGGACAGACGGACGAGCTCGATACCGCGTTGAAGGCGTGGGCGTCACGATGACGGTCCATATCCTCTGCGACTTCGACGGGACGATCACGGCGGAAGACAATATTATCGCGTTGATGAAGGCGTTCGCCCCGCCGGCTTGGGTCGAGTTGAAAGATGCGGTCCTCGAGCAACGGATTTCGATTCGCTCCGGTGTCGGTCAACTGTTTCAACTGTTGCCGAGCGCAGATGCCCCGGCCTACCGTGATTATTTGTTGGAGCGCATCACGCTCCGCCAAGGGTTCCCGGCATTTTTAGAAGAAGTTCGGGCCCATGGCTGGAAGTTTGACGTCGTCAGCGGCGGGATGGACTTCTTCGTGCAGCCGGTCTTGGACGGGCATGTCGCCCCCGAGCATATCTACTGCAACGTCGCCGACTTCTCCGCTGAGACGGTAACCGTCGCTTGGCCACACGCTTGCGATGAACAATGTACGAACGATTGCGGCTGTTGCAAGCCGACGCTCGCTCGTCGCATCGTCAATCCCGCCGACCGCTTGATCGTCATCGGCGACTCAGTGACCGACTTCGAGGTCGCGAAGCGTGCCGACTTCGTCTACGCCCGAGGTCAACTCATCACGCTCTGCGAAGCGGCAGGCATCCGTTACGCACCGTTCGAGACGTTTGACGACATCACCCATCACTTGAAGGAGGTGGTCGTATGAGCCTTGCGACACGTTGGCTTGAACTCGCCGACATTAAAGACGAACTCGCCGCCCGCGACTGGTTCCCCGGAACGAGTGGGAATTTGGCGATTCGCGTTTCCGACGATCCGCTCGAATTTCTCGTCACGGCGAGCGGACGCGATAAACGAAAACGAACATCGGAAGACTTTGTTCACGTCGATGCGGCCGGACGCTTGATCGGCGAACAGACAGGAAAACCATCCGCCGAGACGCTGCTCCACGTTGAAGTGTTCAATCGGACGGACGCGACGTGTTCGCTCCATGTCCATACGGTCGACAATAACGTCATCTCCGAGCTCCATGCTGCCACCGGCGAAGTCGTCTTCACCGGCCAAGAGATCATCAAGGCGCTCGGCTACTGGGACGAGGACGCGGTCGTTCGCGTGCCAATCATCGAGAACCATGCGGACATCCCGACGCTCGCGGCCGCCTTCGCCCCTCACATCCACGCAAGCGCCGGTGCCGTTCTCATCCGCAATCATGGTATCACCGTCTGGGGCGAGACCCCGGACGCGGCCAAACGCTATTTAGAGGCTTACGAATTTTTGTTCAGCTATACATTAAAACTACGCGCCCTAGGCGTCCATTCATAAGGAGGAACCAACCATGGCAACTGTCTATTTCCAACAAACCGAAGAGCGTTACGTCGATCAAACTGAAGTGAGTGCCTTTTTAGAGTCTCGCGGGATTCTGTACGAACAGTGGGACATCACAAAGCTCCCGGAAAACCTGCAAGAGAACTATCAGTTGACGGACGAGGACAAACAAGCGATTTTGTCGACGTTCCGTGACGAGATTCGCGACGTGTCGGAGCGACGTGGCTATGAGACGGCAGACGTCATCTCGTTGTCGGATGCGACGCCGAACTTGGACGAACTGCTCGTCAACTTCCAAAAAGAACATCACCACACAGATGACGAGGTCCGCTTCATCGTCAGCGGCCATGGCATCTTCGCCATCGATGACGCCGAACGTGGCTATTTCAACATCGAGCTCAACCCAGGCGACCTCATCTCGGTGCCGGTGAACACACGCCACTACTTCACGCTCCAAGACGACCGCAAAGTCGTCGCCGTCCGGATTTTCGTGACGACCGAAGGCTGGGTGCCGATTTACGAGAAGCAAGACGTGACAGCATGAAAAATGGTCTCTCGCCCAAAGGTGAGAGACCATTTTTTTAATGTTTGGCAGCGGCTGTCGGTTTTGAAGAGAACCAACCCCATACCGCGATACCGACCATGACCGACCAGAAGAACACGGTCCACGCCGTCGAGTGGACGAATCCGTCCGGAAGACCCATGAATTCGAACGGTGTGCCGGCAATCAATTTCTTGAAGCCAGGGTGTTCAAGCACGAGCACCGTCAACTTCACACCGACCCAGCCGACGATGATGAAAGCAGCTGTTTCGAGTGATGGGCGTTGATGCAACAGTTTGACGAAAATTCGAGCAGCGAAACGCATCAAGATGACCCCGATGAGTCCACCTGTCAAGACGACGAAGAACTGACCAGAGTCGATCCCACCGATTTCACCGAGACCGAGTGGCGGCAAGCTGACCGCGAGCGCGACCGCTGCGAGAATCGAATCGACCGCGAAGGCGATGTCGGCAAACTCGACTTTAGCAACCGTCCACCAGAATTCTTTCTTCGTGACCGGCTTCTCTGTGACAGCCGTCTCTTCTTTCGCCTCAGCAGCGAGATCTTGTTTCGGCTCTAGCTTGCGGGCCTTATAGGTCATATACAGATGTCGTGCACTCATTCCGATCAAGTAAAGCGCACCGAGCGCCTGGACTTGCCAGACGTTGATCAAGAATGAGATTAGGAACAATGCGATGAAGCGGAAAACGAACGCTCCAAGCAAGCCGTAAAATAGTGCCTTCTTCTGTTCCGTCCGCGGCAAGTGCTTGACCATAACCGCCAAGACGAGTGCGTTGTCTGCAGAAAGTAGCCCTTCTAGACCGACGAGTACGACAATGATCCAGGCGTACTGCAGGATTAACTGCCAATCCATTAAAACATCCCCTTTTTCTGTTGTGTTCCTTCATATTTAACAGTGATCTATTTTTTAAATTCACAGGAACATTTTATTCCCGATTTAACACGAAATCAATCTTCTTTTCTTCAATTGCTGAAGTTTTTTTATTTTCAGCACGTTCAAAGCACGTTCACGGAGCAAAATGGTACCCGGTCCGCGTCCATTTCATGATAAAATCCTAACAAGAACGAGTGGCGGTCACTTGCCCTCTTAAAAAAGGAGAATCCGATTATGTCTACAAGCCATGTCGCTTTACCTACTAAAGCAGAACGACATAAATTATTCGGCTCGGTCCCGCCCGTCAAAGGCACGAAGCCAACTGAAAAAGATAAAATGGTCGATTTGCAAAACACACCAAAAAACTTCTTGTTCGCACTCGACAGTGTCGGGATTTCAAACGTCAAGCATCCGGTCAACATCGAGACGCCAGACGGCATCCAAGCGACGGTCGCTACGTTCGAGTTGACGACATCGCTCGTCCAAGACCGCAAAGGGATCAACATGTCGCGTCTGACAGAACAACTCGACGCGTACCACACGCAAGGTTGGACGTTGTCGAACCGTTCACTCATCGAGTTCGCTCAAGAACTTGCTGAGCGTATGGAACAAACGGAAGGTCAATTGACGGTCCGTTACCCATGGTTCTTTAGCCGCAAAGCTCCAGCGACGGGTCTCAGCGGTCTCATGAACGCGGACGTCATGCACAACGTGACGTACAACCTCGAGACAGGTATGGCGAGCGTGACGGTCGGCCTCGTCATCAACGTGACGACACTTTGCCCATGTTCAAAAGAAATTAGCGAATACAGCGCCCATAACCAGCGTGGTTACATCACAATCGAAGCCGGTCTTGATGAAGCGTCACTCGATGGGTTCGATTGGAGACTCGCATTGCTCGATGCGGCTGAGTCGAATGCCTCAGCGCCGCTTCACCCTGTCCTCAAACGTCCGGATGAAAAACGTGCGACAGAAATCGCATACGAGAACCCACGCTTCGTCGAAGACATGGTCCGCTTGATTGCAGCTGACTTGTACGAAATGAAACAAGTCGTCAACTTCTTCGTCGAATGCCGTAACGAAGAGTCGATTCACCAGCACGACGCGATCGCATCGATCACGTTCGATAAGCGCGACAACTAAAAAAACGAGTGAGACCCGCGCGGGTCTCACTCGTTTTTTATACACTTTGGACGAGCCGAATCGTCAACAACATGACGATGACGATGATCCACACCGCCCAGACGAGTCGCCACTTGTCACCATCGACTCGTTTAACAAACGTATAGACGGTCAAATAGAGCGCGATTAACAGTGGGATGACGACCCAGGGATTGTCGAGCATCACGCCTCGATATCGCCGTCCCATGCGAGCATGCCGCCATCGACGTTGACGACTTTGTACCCTTCTGACTCTAAATAGTCGCATGCCGTCTGGCTACGACCGCCCGAGCGACAGATAACGTGATAAACGTTGTCTTGCGCCAATTTTTCGGTCACGCCCGGGAATTCTGAGAGCGGATAAAGCGGTACGTGCGGGATGTGGCCCGCGTCGTACTCGTCTTGTTCGCGCACGTCGATGATGTGGAGCGATTCACCGTTCTCGAGCTTTTCACGTAATTCGGTTGCATGGATGCTTTGCATGATGGTTCCCCCTTTGAATATGTTCCCCTACTAGTTTACCTCAGTTTCGACTCAGACAAACTCCAATTGATTGTCGCATGTTTACAATCGAGTAGGAGGGAGTGATTAACTCCCGACCTCTCACACCACCGTACGTACCGTTCGGTATACGGCGGTTCAATTAAGATGTATGACGCAAAGTTTCATAACGTGATACCAGACTTTTGAGCCCTCGGGAACTCCAGTAGGAGTTCCCGAGGGCTTTGTGCAGTATCGGACTTTTTGAAATCCGCCAGTAACCCTTCCGTGAGTTGCCCCATTCATGGGCCTTCCCTTTCGGGATGCCCAGTCCGGTGAGCTTTCTCACTTTTGTGCTCGGCTTCTTCCAACTCTTCCACACGCACATGCGTAGCCTTCTTCGAATCCACGACTCGAGGGTCTTGAACACACTCGGTGTGTCTGCCAACGCAAAGTATCCGCACCATCCCATCAGGTATTGGTTCAGCTTTTGGATACGGACCTCCATCGAGTATGGTCTCTTTCGCGATGTGATGTCGCGGATTTTATCTTTCATCCGGTTCACACTGGCTTTGGCAATCCGTATTTTCGGTTCTCTGTGCTTCGTGAAGCTGAACCCAAGGAACTTTCGTCTCCATGGGCGGTCTACGGCGGACTTGTTGCCGTTCACTTTCAGCTTCAGCTTCCCTTCGATATAGGAGGTCACCGACCTCATGACCCGATTTCCCGCTTTTGGTGTTTTCACATAGATGTTGCAGTCATCGGCGTAGCGGACGAACTGATGTCCACGTTTCTCGAGTTCCTTGTCCAGTTCGTCTAGGACGATGTTCGAGAGCAGTGGGCTGAGTGGGCCTCCTTGCGGAGTGCCTTCCTCGTTGTCCGTCACGACTCCGTTTATCATGATTCCGGTTTTCAGATACTTGTGGATGAGCTTGAGCAGACACTTGTCCTCGATTCGCTTCGCCAGAAGCCCCATGAGCTTGTCATGGTTCACCCGGTCGAAGAATTTCTCCAGGTCGATATCGACCACCCAGCGATTTCCCTCTGCGATGTACCCTTTTGCTTTCTTGACCGCCCCGTGGGCACTCCGATTCGGTCGGAATCCATAGCTGTGGTCAGAGAACGTGGGGTCGTAGATAGACGACAACACCTGGGCGATCGCCTGTTGAATGAAGCGATCCATCACGGTAGGGATGCCGAGCAGTCTCACACCGCCGTCAGGTTTCGGGATTTCGACCCTGCGGACCGGTTGCGGCTGGTAGGTTCCCGACAGAAGCTCCACCTTCATGGTGTCCCAGTGTTCGATGACATGCGCTCGCAGGTTTTGTACGGGCATTCCGTCGACACCGTGGCTTCCTTTGTTCCGAACCACTCGGTTCAGGGCACGTATTAAATTTTCCCGTGACAGAATCTGTTCCATTAACATTCGTTATGCCTCTTTCCGTGAACAACGCTTCTTCTTTATCCAGTCCCTGCTCCACCCTCTTGATGTCCCCAGTGGAATTCACCACGTCCTCCATTCAAGCAAGCCCTGACGGGTTGTCTGTGTTCATCACAGCGACTGCCTGCCAAGATGTTGTTCTCTCTTAATTGTTCGGCCCTTCCCACTCGTCTCGAGACAAGGTGGTACTATGGCCTCTGCTGACTTCTGATTGTTCAGCCGCCCATCACTGGGCGGGTTACCAAGGGTACTTGGCGTTCCAATCAGAGCTCCCCGGGTAAGGACGCAATCTTTCCCTCCATCTATCTGCTCCATTTACTGCATGCGACCTTCGGCAGAAAGGGCTTTGCCTTGTTCAGCAGGCTCACCCAGTCGCACATAGCCTCGTATGAAGTTCGTGTACCTCAGACCGGAGGTTTGCCGCCCGCTTCCTTCAGATTCCACGTCGCCGTGGACACCCTTGCGCTTGGCTAACTATTACTTCTGCCTTCACAGTTCGGGACTTGCACCCTATAGATTACGCCCATGCCGGGCACACTAAAAAAAGCATCCTCCGCTAAGGAAGGATGCTTAGAACTTACGCTTCGTTGCGCTCGTCGATCGCTTGTGCCGCTGTGATGAGCGTCAATTTGTAGACGTCTTCTTCGTTACAGCCGCGTGACAAGTCGTTGACCGGCTTGTTGAGACCTTGAAGGATTGGTCCGATCGCTTCGAAACCGCCGAAACGTTGAACCATTTTGTAGCCGATGTTCCCAGCTTCGAGGCTCGGGAAGACGAACACGTTGGCGTGACCCGCTACGTCAGAACCCGGTGCTTTTTTCGCCGCCACGCTTGGGACGAACGCCGCATCGAATTGAAGTTCTCCATCGATCGGGAGGTTCGGTGCTTTCTCTTTCGCGAGACGTGTTGCTTCGATGACTTTTTCCGTCTCTGGTGACTTCGCTGAACCTTTTGTCGAGAAGCTGAGAAGCGCGACTTGCGGCTCGATGCCAAACGTCTTCGCCGTCAACGCTGACAAGTAGGCGTTCTCGGCGAGGTCAGCCGCGTCCGGTGCGATGTTGATCGCACAGTCCGAGAAGACGTACTGCTCGTCGTCACGTACCATGATAAAGACGCCTGACGTCTTCTTGATGCCTTCTTGCATCTTGATGATTTGGAGGGCTGGACGGACCGTATCCGCTGTTGCGTGCATCGCGCCCGAGACGAGGCCTTCTGCTTTCCCTGTGTGAACGAGCATCGTACCGAAGTAGTTCACGTCCGACGACAACAATTCACGTGCTTGTTCAGCTGTCGCCTTGCCTTTACGGCGTTCGACGAACGATTCGACGAGCGTGTCGATCTCTTCGTATGTCGCTGGGTCATACTGTGTCAAGTTCGAGATGTCAAAGCCGTGTTTCGCTGCGACTGCATCGATGTCTGCTTTCGGGCCGATGACGATTGGATTGACCATGCCATCATTTTTCAAACGGACGGCAGCACCGAGTACGCGCTCGTCAACACCTTCTGCTAAGACGATTGTTGGACGAATCGGGCTGACTTTTTGCTTCAACGTATCAAATAATTTCATAGTGAATGAACTCCTTTTCGATTGAAAGATCTCTCATTTTTCTCTTTAGGACACAATTGTCCGTATGCGTGTTTTATTATACACAGTCCATTTTTTAAAATAAACTATTCTGCCCATTTCGTCATAAATCGCTTGAAATCAGTCATTATATGAATAGAACAGTTCGCTGTTTCTGACTGGTACAGGTTGCTATGAAGCCGTTTTCATTCCTTTGGCCACTTTTCCCTTTACCCGGTTTCAATTGTGACTACCCTCACAGACAGCGTCAAATTTGCCAGCCGACAAAGCGTCTGTGGTAAAATAAACAGCGAAGCCTAGTCTTGAAAGGAGTTTTTTTATGTCTGAACGTCCAGTACCGACAACCGAAACACAGCACGCAGCCGCCACGTTAGATGGATGGTATACACTCCATGATTTCCGCACAATCGATTGGACTCGCTTGAAAGCGGTCGAGGCGACAGTGCGTCAAGAGATGATCGACGAGTTCGTCGCATTCCTCGGCTCACTCGAAGAAGTCGAAGCGCGCGGCGAAGGCAGTCACGCTTTTTATTCGATCCTCGGTCAAAAAGCGGACGTCGTCCTCATGGTCCTCCGCCCGACGTTCAAAGAGCTCGAGCAAGTCGAACTCGCTCTTCGGAAGACGAAGCTATACGACTACATGATGCCATCGTATTCATACGTTTCAGTCATCGAACTCGGGATGTATCGCGGTTCTGGTGACGGCGATCCGTACGAGAACCCACACATTCGCTCGCGCCTGTATCCGACCCTCCCAAAAGCAGCGCACATTTGCTTCTATCCGATGAGCAAAGCGCGTCGTGACGGGGACAACTGGTACACGCTGTCGATGGATGAGCGTAAAGACCTCATGTATCGCCACAGCATGATCGGCCGCAGCTACGCCGGTAAAATCCAACAGTTCATCGGCGGTTCGACCGGATTTGACGGTTGGGAATGGGGCGTCACGCTCTTCGCGGAAGACTCGCTCCAATTCAAGAAGATTGTTTACGAGATGCGTTTCGACGAAGTCAGCGCCAAATATGGCGAGTTTGGTGACTTCTATGTCGGAAACATCCTTCCAAAAGAAGAACTCGGTACATTCCTCGGCTGAACGAGGTTTACGTGTCTGCCCCCTCGGGAATCATTGTTTATAGAAGCAACATTACAATGATCAATGAGGTGAACAACGATGCGCGTGTTCAAGGAATCAGATCGAGACACTGCAAAACGTTTAGATTCGTTCATTGAACGAATGACACCGACAGCAGAGCTAGTCCAACTTCGATTTGAACAACAATTACAACATACACAGCGAAAGGGTCAGGCAAAATGATATGCTCCCCAATAGGTAGACAGATGAAATAACAAATCTGTTTATTCTATTGGGGAGTGTTTTTTATGGCGAGAAGTCGACATTCAATCGAACAGAAACTGAGTGCACTACGGATGATGGAAGAAGAAACATATACGTGGAAGGAAATCGAGGAGGCTCATCACGTCTCTGAACATACCCTCCGGGTGTGGAAAGTGAAATTCGAGACCGGCGGAATCGACGCCTTGAAGGAGTCGAGGATATGGAAACTGTACACAAAGGAGCAGAAAATAGCGGCCGTGCGTGACTATCTCGACGGGGTCACCATGGTGGAAGTCCTCTCCAGATATCAAATCAGTAGTCGTTCGGTTCTATATCGGTGGATCAAGAAGTATACTAGTCATAGCGAGTTAACAGATTCGAGAAAAGGGATGGATCGAGCTATGACAAAAGGGAGAAAGACCACATTCGAAGAACGCATGAAAATCGTTAGGTATTGCCTGGACAATGGACGGAACTATCAACGGACTGCCGAGATATTCGCCGTATCGTACCACCAGGTCTACGGCTGGACGAAAAAATATGACGCCGACGGCGTGCACGGGCTAGAGGACCGGCGCGGACGGACGAAGCAAGAAGAGGAACTGACCAACGAGGAGAAGCTCGAACGTCGCATCCAACAGATCGAGCGGGAGAACGAGCGCCTGCGGGCCGAGAACCTGTTCCTAAAAAAGTTAGAGGAGATCGAGAGGAGAGGTTGATCAGCCAAATCCGGCTACAATTACGTTACATGGCGATCGAGGAAATGTCGACGACCGATACGTTCCCGGTCGTGCTCCTGTGTGAAATCGCGCAGGTCTCACGGGCCGCCTACTATAAATGGTTGAAGCGTACCGTCTCGGTACGCGAGGAGGAGAACCTAAGCCTATTAGAGGACATCCGCCTCCTCTACGATCAGGTGAACGGGACCTACGGTTATCGACGGATCACCATGACGGTCAACCGGAGACGACGTCAGCATGGCCTGCCGGCATACAACGAGAAGCGTATCTATCGTCTTATGCGTATCCATGAGATCCGTTCGGTCATCCGCCAGAAGCGAAAACGGTACAAAAAGTCATCCCCGCAGCATGTGGCCGAGAACCTGATGAACCGAGAATTCAGCGCGTCCCGACCGGACGAGAAGTGGTGCACCGACGTCACCGAGTTCAAATATGGCGCCGGCAGGAAGGCATATCTGAGCGCGATCATCGACCTCTATGACGGCTCGATCGTCGCCTATCGCATCGGGAAATCCAACAACAACGCGCTCGTATTCCAGACGATGATCCCAGCGATCGCGGGACTCCGTTCAGGAGCGAGTCCGATGATCCATAGCGACCGAGGGTTCCAATATACCTCGAGAGGGTTCAAACGCATGGTAGAAGAGGCGGGGCTGACCCACAGCATGTCCCGGGTCGGACGTTGTCTCGACAACGCCCCGATCGAGGGTTTTTGGGGTACCTTGAAAGTCGAGATGTACTACCTGCGTGAGTTCCAGGCCTACAGCGAACTCACATCAGCCATCGAGACCTACATCTCGTTCTACAACCATGATCGTTTCCAGAAACGACTAAACGGCTTGAGCCCTGTCGAATACAGGTCTCAAGCCGCATAGTCCGGTTTTCATTATTTGCCCTGTCTACTTGACGGGGAGCAGTTCAAAAGCCTGACCCTTCTTTTTGCATTTATTTCGTCGTGACCGCCAAGGCGTCACCGAGGAACGTCGCGAGTTCGAGCATGCCGTACTGACCGGCTTTCTCTTCAGCATCCGAGTTGTAGTTCGTGTTCGTATTGACGTCATACGCGTACACGTTCCCATCCCGGTCTTCGATAATCTCGATTCCGGCGACCGCAATCTGATTATGGTGAAGGAACGCCTCTAACTGCTCGATGATCGGGTCGGCGAAACCGTCGACGATTTCAAATTTGGCGGGCGGCGTCTCCCCGACCGGACAAAACTGATCTTCAATCGAGCACGCATCCGCCGGACATAGTTCGAACCCCTCCGACGTGTCGACCCGCACCGCGTAAACGAACTTGCCACCGATGAACTCACACCGAGTAATGAACGGTTGTGGCGCCTCGACATATTGTTGGATGAGCGTAATGCCATCGATCGACTGTTCGAACGTCGGTCCGTAGACATACTCTTTCAACGCATCGATTGAATGGAACAACTGCACGCCAAGCCCTTTTCCAGCTCGATTATGTTTCGTGATGAACGGACTCATCCCGAGCTTTTCAGCCGCTTCAATGATTTGATTTTTCCCGACGGCTGCAATCGTCTTCGGTACACGGATCCCTTCCTGGCGAAGCGCCGTATACTGATTGACCTTGCTCACTTCAAGTCGGATTGCCCGCGTCCCGTTGAAAACTGTCCGCCCGTTCGCCTCTAGCCAGGCGAGCACCCCCTCGGTCAACTCCGGGGCGTAGCGATGTCCCCGCGTATGCGACGAGGCGCTCATGCGGTTATAGAACACACCTTCGGGCGGCGTCGCCTCGAGATCGATGATGCCTTCGTCTAAATGCCACAACTCGTATGGAAGTGACAATTCTTCAAGCCGTTTGACGAGATGGTTCGTCCATTCATTATTTTCATGTAATACGTGAATTTTAGCCATACGATAACCCCCTCTTAGATGTTCTTACTGTACCATACGGATATCGTATTATTCCAATGAGCATAATCAACAATGCATTTCTTCTTATTTCATAACGATTTCATGGTATAATGAACTTAACAATTCGCACAATACGTGACAATCTCAAAGGAAGTGATGTGTTTGACTGCACCTATTTTAAGTACAGATGTTTTAATCCTTCTGTTCGGTCTGCTGCTCGTCGCCGGGGTGTTGGCGACGCGTGTCTCGACCCGCTTTGGACTGCCAGCCTTGATTCTGTTCATGGGAATCGGCATGGTCATGGGAAGCGATGTCACCGGTCTCATCTTTTTCGACGACTCGAACCTCGCCCAAATGATCGGAGTCGCTGCGCTCATCGTCATTTTATTCGAAGGGGGCCTTCAGACGAAGTGGTCCTCGATTCGGAGCGTCCTCGCTCCCTCTGCCTCGCTGGCGACGATTGGCGTCTTATTGACGACCGGCCTTGTCGCTGTAGCCGTTCGTTTCGTATTTGGTTTCGATTGGATTGAATCTTTCCTGTTCGGTGCCATCATCGGCTCGACCGATGCCGCTGCCGTCTTCGCAGCCTTCAAAGGAAAGAATATCTCGCCGAAAGTCGGCGCGACTCTCGAAGCCGAGTCCGGCACGAATGACCCGATGGCAATGTTTTTAACGATTCTCGCACTCGATTTTATGTTAAAACCGGAAACAACGATTTGGGATGGGATTTGGATGTTCGTTCTCCAAATCATCGTCGGAGCGTTCGCCGGGTATATGCTCGGAAACTTATCACGGCTCATGCTCAATCATTTGCGTCTTGAATCGAGCGGCCTGCATGCTGTCCTCATGATTTCGATGGCATTCATGACTTACGGGGTGGCCGCCTACTTCGCAGGCAGCGGCCTGCTCGCCGTTTATCTCGCCGCGATGATTGTCGGGAACGCCCACACCGCCCATGAAGTGACAATCGTCCAGTTTTCGAAAGCGCTCGCGTGGATTATGCAAATCATCATGTTCGTGATCCTTGGCCTGCTCGTCTACCCGAAACAACTGTTCGATCCAGAACTCATTTGGAAAGGATTGTTGATTTCATTCTTCCTCATGTTTATCGCCCGTCCAATCGCCGTCTATTTGTCGACAATCGCGATGCCGTTCACGCATAAAGAGAAGCTGTTCATCTCTTGGGCTGGTTTAAAAGGAGCGGTCCCGATTGTGCTCGCTACGTTCCCGCTCATCGCAGGCATCGACAATGCCCAATTGATCTTCAACGCCGTCTTCTTCGTCGTCGTGACAAGCGCCTTGATTCAAGGAACGACACTGACACCGCTCGCAGCCAAGCTCGGCCTGCTGGGTCCGGATAAAATCCGTTCGCCCTATACAATTGCACTCGTCTCGAGCAAACAGTCCCAACACCAACTCGTCCCGTATGTCGCGACGGAAGACTCGTCGATGATCGGACGCACACTCGCCGACATCACGTTGCCACCAAACACGGTCGTCAACGCGATCGTCCGCAAAGACTATCTCATCCCACCGACCGGACAGACGAAAATCGAGCCGGGCGACTTGTTATACGTCCTCGCCTCGACGTATCGACACGATCAACTTGATCGTAAATTCGGAGAAGACGGCCTTGAACGCGTCGAACTCTAAATAAACAAGGATCGTGCCACGGCACGATCCTTGTTTTATGCGTTGATCTTTCGCGCTGATGCAATCAAGTCGGCGACGTCTTGTACGCGTCCATCGTGGAGTGCCTCGACGATGAAGCTTCCGACGACGACTCCGTCACACACCTCTCCAAGTGTTCGGACCTGATCTTCACGATGGACACCAAAACCGGCCAGCACTGGGACCGGCGACCGTTCCGTCAATGAACGCAAATGGGCAAGCAGTTCGTCGGGGAAGATGTCCGTTTTTCCAGTCGTCCCTTTCAATGTGACCGCATAGACGAATCCTTCAGCTTGATTTAAAATCGTGTCAATCCGTTGTTGGCTGCTCGTCAACGTGACGAGCGGGACGACTGCGACCCCGTTCCGTTCGATACCCGCGAATAGATCAAGGCTCTCCTCGAACGGCAAATCAGGGATAATCACCCCACTGACACCGCATGCTGCTGCGCGGTCGAAGAACGGTTGAATCCCGAATCGGAACACCGGATTCAAGTAGGTCATCAAGACGATCGGGACTGAAAATCGTCCAGTTCCTTCTATTAAACATTCCAACACGTCAGAGAGCGTCACGCCGTCTGCGAGCGCACGCATACCGGCTGCCTCGATGATTGGCCCGTCCGCTACCGGGTCTGAAAATGGGATACCGAGTTCAATCGCTGTCGCACCCATTGCTTCAAGCTGTTCAATCGTCGGAATGAGTTGATCGAGCCCCCGGTCTCCTGCCATGATATAAGGTACAAAAGCCGCCCCTTCTCGATTTCGAATCGCTGTCTCTAAACTCATTTTTCCCCCAACCTTTCTCGAATCGTATGCACATCTTTATCTCCGCGGCCCGACAAACAGATAACGAGCAACTCGTCTTCCGTCATTGTCTTAGCGAGGGTTTCGGCATAAGCGAGCGCATGTGACGATTCGAGCGCTGGAATGATGCCTTCATTTCTGCTGAGTGACATGCATGCCTCTAACGCGGCCTCGTCCGTCACCGCTGCGTAGCGGACCCGTTCGATGTCTTTTAAGAAACTATGCTCCGGCCCGACACCAGGATAATCGAGACCGGCCGAGATTGAATGCGCTTCTTGGATTTGGCCAGCCGCATCTTGCAGCACGTACATAAGTGATCCGTGGAGGACACCGATTTCACCTTTCGTGAGTGTCGCCGCATGTTTGTCTGTATCGACCCCGCTTCCTGCCGCTTCGACTCCGTATAAAGCGACGTCTTCGTCGTTTAAGAATGGATAAAACATGCCCATGGCGTTGCTGCCGCCGCCGACACAAGCGATGACCGCATCCGGTAGGCGTCCCGTCTGATTCAAAATTTGACGCCGTGTCTCTGTCCCAATCACACTTTGGAAGTCGCGTACCATCGCCGGGAATGGATGTGGTCCAAGCACCGAGCCCATGACATAGTGTGTATCGTCAACGTGTTTTACCCAGTAGCGTAACGCTTCGTTGACCGCATCTTTCAACGTGCGGCTGCCGGACTTCACCGGAATGACGGTCGCGCCGAGTAGTTCCATTCGAAACACGTTCAACTCTTGCCGCTCGACATCGACTTCACCCATGAAAATCGTACATTCTAGATTGAGAAGGGCACACACCGTCGCCGTCGCAACACCATGTTGGCCTGCCCCGGTCTCAGCGACAATTTTCTGTTTCCCCATCCGTTTGGCGAGGAGCGCCTGACCGATCGTGTTGTTGATTTTATGGGCACCTGTATGGTTCAAGTCTTCTCGTTTCAAATAGACGTTCGTCCCGAGGCGTCGGCTCATATTCTCCGCATAGTATAACGGCGTCTCCCGTCCGACATACTCGCTGAGCAACGCACCGAAACGCTTTTGAAATTCCGGATCCAACTTCGCTTCCTCGTACGCCACCTCAAGTTCTTCAACAGCTTGCATGAGCGTCTCCGGTATATATTTTCCTCCATACGGGCCAAATTTCCCGTTCACTGGTTGTGTGTACATGATGTTTCCTCCTTGGCACGTGTGATGAACGTGCGAATTTTATCGATATCTTTTTCTCCATCTGTCTCGACACCGCTTGAGACGTCGACTCCATCCGGTTGAACGTGGCGAATCGCGTCTTTTACATTACCTGCTGTCAAACCACCTGCAAGCCAAAACGGTCGCTCCGGGCGTTTTAATCGTAACCAATCGAGCGTTTCCCCGCTCCCGGGTACCGGTGCATCTAATAAAATGAGATCGGCCTCGGTGTCGGTGCTTGCTTCGATAATCGGAAGCCCGAACTGCCGAAACGTCTCGAGCGGTAACGTGCGGTGATGCAGTTGGATATCGGTCAACCCACAGGTGATTGCCGTCTCCACCTCGTCAAGCGTCGGGTCGAGAAATACCCCGACGACACGAACGCGAGGCGGAATCAACTGCCGTAACCGCTTCGCCGTTGTCACATCAACTTGGCGCGAGCTGTTCGCGAACACGAAGCCGATTGCATCGGCGCCCGCTTCAACCGCAGCTGTCACACTTTCCTCTGTTTTCAATCCACATATTTTAACGAACACGTTTTCAACTCCTCAATCAACGCCGTCGGGTCGTCTTGCCGCATAAGCGCTTCTCCGACGAGAATGGCTTTAGCACCCGCTGCCTGCAATCGGCTTGCGGCTTCGCCAGTGCTGACTCCGCTCTCACTGACGAAGGCGACGTCTGGGTATTTAGTCATCAAGTCGATTGACGTATCAAGCGACACCTCGAACGTTTTCAAGTTGCGGTTATTGATACCGATTAAGACGTCCCCGATTTCAAGTGCTGTTTGGAGTTCTGCTTCATCATGTACTTCGACGAGGACATCAAGTCCAATTGTTCGCGCGTATTGCTTCAACGCGTACAGGCGTGTCGGATGTAACGCCGCGACGATCAACAAGGCTACACTCGCTCCTGCCACTTTCGCCCGGTCGAGCTGTCGTTCATCGATGATAAAGTCTTTGCAGAGGACCGGGATATCAACAGCGGCAGCGACTTGGCGTAAATCTTCGAATGAACCGTTAAAGTACGTCGTATCCGTCAATACCGATATCATCGTCGCACCGGCCCGTTCGTAAGCACGAGCCCGTTCGACCACATCGAGATCGGCCCGGATCACACCTTTTGACGGGGATGCTCGCTTGATTTCAGCGATGATATGGAACCCGTCAGCGACAAGTTCTTGTAACGAAATCGGTGTTGTCGCCGTAACCGCAATGTCCTGCATTTGGTTAACTTCTTCTATTTTCGTTCCAATGATTTTCGTCAAGTAGCTCATGCGCCCACCTCCGTTTTTTGTAATTGCTTCAAGACGTGGGAAGCATGGCCCTCATCGATGCTTCGGCTCGCTTCGGCCACCCCTTCACGTAACGTCTTAGTCGCGCCATATGTGCATAACGCGAGCGCCGCATTCAATAGGACGACGTCTCGGGCTGGTCCTGCCTCTCCGTTCAAGACAGCGACGAGCGTAGCGGCGTTCTCTTCTGGCGTACCACCTCGCAGCGCCGACAGCGGCGCCCGCATCAAGCCGACGTCTCGTGGGTCAACTTGGTAACGCGCCGTCTGATCACCGTCAAAGAAGAACACCTCGTTCGCACCAGCTAAGCTCGCCTCATCGAGTCCGCCGGCCCCATGGACGACCATGCCCCGTTCGACTCCGAGATGGCGCATCGCCGTAGCCATCTTTTCAATCAAGTCCGGACGGTAGACACCAATCAATTGCCGTTTCGGTTTGAGCGGATTCGTCAATGGCCCGATTTGATTAAAGATTGTTGCCGTCGCGAGTTGTTTCCGGACCGGCATGACGTGCTTCATGATTGGATGGATATGTTGGGCGAACAAGAAACTCAAGTTCGTCCGCTCAAGGTCGGCTAATACAGCGTCAGCACTTTGGACGATCGGGATGTTTAACGCCTCGAGTACGTCGGCGCTACCCGATCGGCTCGACACGCTCCGATTCCCATGTTTCGCGACCGGGATACCGAGTCCCGCAAGAACGAACGCAACGGTCGAACTGATATTGAACGTGTTCGCCCCATCCCCGCCCGTCCCGCAGACGTCGAGCACAGGGAGCGTCGTCTCTGGAAATGTTGACGCCTCACGGATGTAATCCGCAAGCCCTGCCATTTCTTCGGCCGTTTCGCCGCGTGCTTTCAATGCGAGGAGCACCTCGGCGATTTGCGTATCTTCGGCTTGAAATAACTCAGAAGCCGCCTGTTTCATCTCGGTCGTCGTCACTTGGTTCGTCAGTAGTCGTGTTAACATATCCGTTCCCCCTTAAGCATTTTAAGTATAAAAAAACTCCATACGACGTCTGTCGTATGGAGGACGGTATTTACCGCGGTGCCACCTCTCGTTGGATCAATCGATCCCACTTTCCGATGCAATCACATCGTATCCCGATAACGGAGGAAACCGTCATGGCCTACTTACTTCAGCCATGCTCTCATGAGCCCATTCACGTGACGGTCTCGGTCAGGATTCCACCACCCCTGACTCTCTGTACGAGACTTTCTTCACGTTACTCTTCTCAATCACCGATTTAAGATTTAATTTGAAAACAAAAAAGGGTCACTCGATCCAACTCATAGCTCACGCTATGAGAAGGACGAGTAACCCCGTGGTGCCACCTTCATTGGTTCATGTCGAACCCGCTTTACGGACAAACATCCGCTTCCCCATGATAACGGTGGGTGACCCGCTAAAGCCTACTAGAAGTTTCGGTTTAGAGCTCGGAAGTCCATTCGCGACATCCCGCATACTGATTCACACCAACCATCAGCTCTCTGTCATGCGGAGACCGTCGTTACTTCTCTTCGTCGACGCCTTTGTTCGTTTCAATTAAGTTAACTCGTACTATACAGGGTGGAAAGATCTGTGTCAAACAAAAGTGTGCGAAAAAACTTTGCTTCTATAGGTGCGAGTGAATCGATCGTCTATTTTGCGATTTTGCGAGTTGACACCGGATTTTTTTGTCTGCTATAGTCGTCCCCAACAACACTTCACTCAGCTAAAGGAGATTTGACTTTGGAAACTAGCAAATTAAAACGTGAGCTGTCCACTCGGCAGTTGACGATGATCTCGCTTGGTAGCGCCATCGGGACCGGTCTTTTCCTCGGAAGCGGCCTTGCCATCCAGACGGCGGGACCGAGCGTGCTCGTCAGTTACGCCATCGGGGCGTTCATCGTCCTTTTACTAATGGGTTGTCTCGCTGAGATGACCGTCGCCCATCCGACTTCCGGCTCGTTCGGCACGATCGCCGAGCGTTACGTCCATCCACTCGCCGGCTTCCTGGTCCGTTATTCGTACTGGGTCGCCAACGTTCTCGCCATCGGCGTCGAAGTGAGCGCAATCGCGATTTATATGCGTTACTGGTTCCCAGATGTGAATGGATTCGTCTGGGTCGCGTTGTTCGGCGGATTGCTTATTTACGTCAACGCCCGTCACGTCCATACGTTCGGGACGACCGAATATTGGTTATCATTCATTAAAGTCACAGCTATCATTTTGTTCATCGTGCTCGGCGCGGCCGCACTGTTCGGTCAGCCCGGCTCACCAATCGAATCGATTACGACCGGAAATGAAGGGTTCTTCGCTTTCGGATTTTACGGCATGTGGGTGACAATCTTCATTTCACTCTTCAGTTTCCTTGGAACCGAGCTCGTCGCCGTCACAGCCGGCGAAGCGAAAGATCCGGACCGCGCCGTCCCGAAAGCGTTACGGGCGACTGTGTTCCGTCTGACATTCTTTTATCTCATCACGATTGGGATCATGCTCATGCTCATCCCATGGCAGCAAGCCGGCATCGATCAAAGCCCGTTCGTTCTCGTCATGCAACAGTTCGACGTGCCTGGCGCTGCTGGCATTTTGAACTTCGTCATCTTAATCGCTGCCTTGTCGGCGATGAATGCACAGCTCTATGCGTCAACGCGAATGATGTATTCCCTCGCCGAGGCCGGTGATGCTCCGCGCATCTTTAAAAAAGTCAGTACGAGCGGTATTCCGATGCCCGCTTTGCTCGTCTCAACAGGCGGGATTATTCTCGCGGCATTGCTTCAAGTGTTCATGGAAACATCGTATCCATTCTTGATGGGCATCTCGATGTTCGGAGCCATCTTCACATGGTTCATGGTATTCGTCTCCCACTTGTTCTTCCGTAAGAAGTGGACAGGACGCAAATTACCGGTCCGCATGATCGGTTACCCGTTCTTGCCGTTACTCGGTGCCGGACTATTGCTCAGCCTCATGATCACAACATGGTTCACCGACTTCAATATTCTGCTCAAGTTCGGGATTCCATGGTTGGTCGGATTGACCGTCATCTATCTCGTCCGTGAGCGGTTCCGCAAAGCAAAAGATCAATCAGACGACATCGAGCAAGCCAACTGAAACAAGCGCCTGTCCGCAACGGATAGGCGCTTGTTTTTAGTTTTGCCGGGACACAAAACGAGGACCTGTCACGATTGACGGGTCCTCGTTGAATATCAGAAGAACTGACGTGGGTTGACTGTGCTTCCCGCGCTCGTTCCTGAATATGAATAGCTTCCTTGGTGAATCTCGAAGTGAAGGTGCGGTCCTGAAGAGTTACCCGTGTTGCCGAGTCCACCGATGTTCGACCCTTGCGTCACACGTTGACCGGCGCTTACTGAGACCGAGTTCAAGTGTGCATAGACCGTCGTCCAGACTTGTCCGTTGATGACGTGGGCGATCATGACGTGATTCCCATATGCGCCACCCCAGCCTGCACGGATGACCGTTCCCGTTGCCGAGGCACGGATTGGTGTTCCGACAGGTCCAGCGATATCGACGCCGTTATGGAACGAGTAGCCGAATTGACCGCTTGCCGGTCCCCATCCTTGTGAGAAACGTCCCGTTGTCGGTTGAATGAACATTGCGCCCGATGGTGCCGGTGCCGATGTGGTCGGTGCCGTCGGAGCTGGTTTAGGCGCTGGTGCCGGCGCCGGCTTTGGTGCTGGCGCAGCCGGTTTCGGTGCCGGTGTGCTATTTTGTGTCGTCTGGTTTGAAGATGAAGACGACTGGGTATTATTGTTATTGTTCTGCTGTTTTTGAGCTGCTGCTCGTTCTGCCTCGGCTTTAGCCGCTGCCGCTCTTGCTTCTTCTGCTTGACGGGCCGCTGCTGCTGCTTGCGCCGCTTCTGCTTGGCGAGCTTCTTCAGCTTTACGCGCTGCTTCTTGACGAGCCGCCTCTTCAGCACGACGACGCGCTTCTTCTTCCTCACGACGTTGCGCTTCAATCTCAGCCGCAATCGCTTCTTCTTGCGCGATTAACGTCGCTTCGATTTCTTGAAGGTCGAAGATTTGCGATTCGAATTTGATATTCTTGTCCTCGAGCTCTTTGATGCGAGCTTCGCGCTGTTTCATCTTCTTCTCGAGTTGAGCCTGACGTACTTCTAGCGCTTTTTGTTGCTTCAAGAGCGATATGCGTTCTTCTTTAAGTGATGCTTGCGCTTCTTGTAACGATTGACGCGTCGCTTCATAGTCTTCAAACAACTCTTGGTCGCTTCGTTGAATCGTTCCGGCCGTGATCATCCGTGTGATCAAGTCCGAGAAGTTTTTCGAACCGAAGATGAACTCAGCCCAATTGATTGAGCCGCCGCCATTCGTTTGCATCGTGGCCATACGCTCTTTCATCATTGCTTCTTGAGCCTTCATCTTCTTCTCATAGCCTTTAATGTCAGCTTCGAGGTCTTCAATTTTCAACTCAGTACGCTTGATTTCTTGGCGTTTCGCTGCGACATCATTGATGATGTCTTGAAGTTGGGCATCCATCTTGTTGACTTCAGCTTGAACTTTCGAGATTTCATTTTTATTTTGCTTAATTTTCGAAGACGTATTCGATTGGTTCTGTTTGACGTTATTCCGTTGCTCTTGCACTTTCTTCTGCTGCTCTTGTTTCTCCTTGATTGACGTCGAGGCATCAGCCACCGAGTGCGTCCCAAGAAGAAGCGCGCTAAGCGTGAGTGTCGAGACGGTGCGTTTCCAATTGATCAATGGGGACATCCTTTCTATTGACGGGGTTAGGGTTCACGTACTATTTAAAGGTCAGTCGTTTTGCTATGTAACAAAAACGATTAATTTTTTAGTTTCAACACGACTAATTATATCGAAGTGTCGAATGTTTTCCTGTTAAAGTTATATTTCACTTTTATTACGACGAAGGGGTGGGAAACCTTATACGGCTCCCCACCCCTTTATATTTCAACATTTTTTCACTTTTCTTTTCTCGAAACATAGTTGTAATAATAGATGAAAATAGGAAATTATTGACCTTATATTAAAAAAGTATAATCCAGGTATTTTTCTAAGTCTAACCATTTCCAAAAAACGTAAAAAGGGCCTGTTTAGTCTCTCGCTCCAGGCGAAAAAGGCTAAACGGGCCAATTGTTCGTTGGTGTGGAGACAAGGGGTCTCACACTCCGAATGATACAGGAGGACTGTTAATCAGGCGTTAACGTTTGATTACAGTTTGAGCGCGCCAATGATAACGAACACCCAGGCCGCGATAAACAAGACGCCGCCAATCGGTGTGACCGCTCCGAGCTTCGTGATTCCGGTCAGCGCCATCACGTAAAGGCTCCCCGAGAAGAAGATGATTCCGGCGAACATGAGCCAGCCTGCCGTGCTGAACTGGCTGATGCTCACTTTCATCAAGACGCTCGCCAAGGCGATAATCCCGATGGCATGAATCATATGGTAGAGCACGCCTGTCTGCCAGTTCGCGAGCATGTTCGGTGTCAGACGTTCTTTCAAGGCGTGGGCCCCGAACGCACCGAACGCGACGCCGAGTGCCATCAAGGCAGCGCCGATGATCAGCAATACTTTCATACTAGTTTCCCCCTTATCGCACTTTGCGTGCAGGTAAATTCCACTTTCGATAGTAGGATATCACTCGAAGCGTCGCCACGACAATTAATAGCGCATACACCGCAAGCCCACCTTCGAGCCGGAAATAATACGTGACGACCGCGATGATGATGGCCCAAATCGCATATACTTCCGATTGTAAGACGAGCGGCTTACGGCCGGCCAACAAATCACGGACAACACCCCCGCCGACACCTGTCAAGACGGCAGCCGCAATCGCTGCCGATAATGGTAAATCGAGCTTGATGGCGACTTGTGCGCCTTGAAACGAAAAGGCGACAAGCCCAATCGCATCGACGATGACACCCCAGCGTTCCCAATGGGGCAAAACGACGCTCGGCAGCAGGAAGATGAGCAATGCGACAAGAAAACAAAGGATGAAGAGATCATTTTGTTGCCAAATCAAGCTGACGGGGTTGCCGAGCAAGACGTTTCGGATTGCTCCGCCGCCGAAGGCTGTCGTAAAGGCGAGCAACCATACCCCAAAAATATCATATTTCTCGTCCATCGCGATGATGGCGCCGCTCGCCGCGAACGCGATCGTCCCGACGACGTTGAGTAATTCCCACTCCATAAACATCCCTTGCCCTTTCTTGAAAGCATTCTGTGGTAAAGTTAAGATACAAAAAATCAGACCAGTCGAGCGACTGCTTGTAAAGGATGTCGGTACTTTATGAAACGAATCGCCTTGTTCCGCATATGGATTATCGTCACAATGTTCGCCCGATTCATCATTAAAATTTATGCCTTCTCACGCAAACAGCAGCAAGGTCTCGCGTCGACCGAAGAATACGAGACACTCATGTTGAATCTCGCCCGCGAGTATAAGCGAAACGCGCTCCGACTCGAGGGGCTGCTAATCAAGCTTGGCCAATTCTTATCGATTCGAGCCGACTTGTTGCCCCCATCCGTTTTAAATGAATTGTCGGAGCTCGTCGACCGTGTCCCGACTTCAGGCTGGGACAAATCCCGCGCCATCTTGGAAGCAGAATGGGGCGTCCCTTACACACAGGTCGTGAAAGACGTCGGCATCGATGCCGTCGCCTCCGCTTCGATTGGGGAAGTATACGGCGCGACCCTGCTTGAGACAGGGAAGCGTGTCGCTCTGAAAATCCAGCGTCCGGACATTGAAAAAATCATTCGGACCGACTTTAAAGCGATGCGAATCGTCACGACGATGCTCAAGCGGACCTCGCTGGCAAAATCGACCGACTTAGATAGCTTATATCGCCAAATGATTTTTGTCATCGGGGATGAATTAAATTTCCAAACCGAATTAAAAAATGCCCTTTATTTCAAAGCGAAGTACGCCGAAAATCCGGACGTCTACATACCGGACTATTATGATCATCTCTGTTCGAACCGGGTGTTGACGATGGATTGGGTCGATGCGCGTCGCATCACCGACCTCGCCTTCTTGAAAGAGAATAACATCGATCGCTCCGCCCTGGCCGAACGCTTATTCACGATGGCGGCCGAGCAACTGTTGTTCGGCGGGAAATTCCACGCCGACCCACACCCGGGTAACGTGCAGATCCGGGCCGATGGCACGATCATCCTGCTCGACTTCGGAATGGTCGGCTCGACGACACCACAAGATATGGCGACCATTCGTAAAATCCTGCAGGCGTTCATCTCGCTCGACTATGACGGGGTCGTCGACGGTCTCGAAGACTTGCGCTTCTTGTTGCCGACGGCGAACAAGCACAATATCCGCCAGGCACTCGAGAAAGCGGTCACGTTCTATTTAGAGACCGATATCGACACGGTCGACACGAAATTGATTGAAAAAGTGTTGCAAGACATCCAGTTGCTCGTCAAGAACGAGCCGATTCAATTGCCAGCCGAGTTCGCGTTCTTCGGTCGAGCCGCCTCGACCTTGCTCGGGATTTTACAAATCCTTGATTCAAAAATCGATTTGTTTACGCTCGGTAAACCGATTGTCATTCAATGGCTCGAGACCGACGGCACGACAATTCAAAACCGTTACGTCATGACGGCGCTCAACTACGGCAAGAAGTTGCTGAACGTCCCGCCGCTCCTCGATAACTATTTGAAAGAGCCGACCCGGAAGCGCCTGTCCGAACAAGCGATGTTCCAACGTGAGCTCGAGTCGAAAGAATTGCTCCATCGTCAAACGTTCAACGCTGGCTTGATTATTCTCGGCCTTGTCGTCGGGCTATTCGGCTATCTCCGACCGGATGAGTGGCTGTTCTGGTCAGGTGGCGTCGTCTCGGTCATCGCTTATTTCAACTCAAGACGCCTCGGTCGAAAGATTCGTCATTTGGCCCGCCAAGATTTCCGCGTCTGAACCCGTCACTCCTTGGAGTGGCGGTTTTTTTCTGGAGCCACGTCCCGATATAGGCGGCGACTTGCTGCAAATCCCGGTCGGTCGTCCATCCCATCGTCGCGACTTGGAGACAGTTCGCGCGCCGCAAATAAACGCTTTCGAACTGGACTTGATAGCCGTGGAACGCCAATTGATATCCTAGCTCAATCGAGGACAGTGTGTCTGGCAGCGTGAGCGAAAAAATGCCCGGCGCTTGGTAGTCCCCGAGTTCAACCGATACACCGCGGCGCACCAGTTCATGTACGAACGCATCAAGTTTGGATTGATGGGTCGCAATCTCCGCGTCCGTCAGTTCGCGCAAGGCGACGTCCATCGCTTGAATGAGCGGGACCGATTGCGTGAAGGCGATTGGGTCATAGCCTGCCAAGTCCAAATAACGAGGAATCGACGGGTTCGGGACAGCTCGTTCTCGCATGGCGACAAACGCCAATCCAGGAGCATTCCGGAGCGCTTTGCCCGAGACGAACGTCACCAGATGCGCGAACGAATAGTCGGTCACTTTCGTCCCGACCACACTGATGGCATCAATTGCAATCTTCATCGGATGTGTTTGTGCATACTGACGCAACTGGTCCAAATCGACCAGCTTCCCCGTCGACGTCTCGCAATGGACCGTCCAAATCCAATCTGGTGCATGTTGTCCGATTCGCTTTAAGTCGAGACGACGCCCAGCCGAAAGCGGGACGACATCAAATTCAAGACCAGCCCGATTGGCATGGTCAATCAGCCGCCGTCCGAACTCCCCTGTGTCGATGATCACGCCACGTCCGCGCAACTGGGCGGCGACGGCATCGTTCGCAATCGTCCCGCTCCCGAGCAATGTGTAAACATGGGGCAACTTGACGAGATGGCTCAGCCTCGACTGGACCGAATGGAGCAAACGGCTGGCCTCGGCCGACCGATGTGATATCGGCTGAGCGGCAAGCGCAGCGCGCACTTGATTCGACAGTTCGACGGGCCCGGCGAGGAGTAGCTTTGGCCGCAACGTTCGCGCGGTCTCTGACTGCATGAACCCAGAGCGCGTCAACTGCATCGGCACGTATAATGCCTCCGCCGTCCCGACCGGTTCTGCGAACGGGATAAACCCGAACCGTCGATATAGCTTCTGTTCGCGTACGGTTCCGCTGATGACAATCCCTTCCACACCCCGGTCTGTCGCTTCCATGAGCATCGCTCGCATAAGTCCGGCAAACGTCCTCGTGTTCCGATAGGCGGGCGTCACGGCCAATAGCCGGACTTCAATCCACTCTCCCGGTGGCAGCGTCACACCTTTTTGTTCAAGTGAAAACGGGTGCTCGTCCCGGATGGCACACATGGCAACGAGCTGCCCGTCCGCCAACCCAATCCAATATGTATTCGTGTCATGAAAGCGGTCGACGAGAAATCGGTCCGCGTTTGGATGGTGCTGCGGGATTTCCTCGACGAACGTCTCATAGTTCAGTCGGTGAATCGCCGAAGCATCCTCCGGCGTTGCTCTTCGAAATTCAATCACGTTGTTTCCCCCTTATGTGGTGATACACGATGAGTAGCATCGTCAAACCGGCCAATCCGACATCTGTTGCGTCCCCCCAGGCCGCGAGCGGTAGGAGCACGAGCATGACGAGCCCCGTCTCGCGCGAGTTACGCGTCACTTTGATGAGAAGCAACAACAGCAGAAGTCCCACGATAAACCATAGCGGGCTGTACGCTAATATAATTCCAGAAAATACGGCGTACCCCTTCCCCCCGGAACGAATATGCCAAATCGGATAAATGTGGCCGAGCGTCAAGGCGAGTCCGGTCTCAAAAAAGTACGGACCGCTGATTGACAACACGAGTACCGTCTTCAAGACGTCGAATCCGTAAACGAACAAAAAGGCTCGCTTCCCGCCAATCCGTAACGCATTGCGGGCACCGGTGTTCCCCGATCCGGTCGTAGCCAGATGTTGACCACTCCACATGCTGTACAAGCGCCCGCCCAGAATACTGCCGACGACATAACCTACGATGATGATCCACATGGCGACCCTCCTCTTTGTAAAATTGTGTATGATTTTTGAAAACGGGTACTTTTACAATGTGACCTAGACGAAAGGGGAAATCAAGATGCGAGTGGAGAACAATTTCATCAATGGAGAATGGATTGATACATCGGACACGATCGAGGTGCGCAACCCCGCCACCGGAAACATCATGGCCACGGTGACAAAGAGTGACACCGCCGAGGCGAAACAGGCTGTCGATGCCGCGCACGATGCCTTGAAGGACTGGCAAGAGAAGACCGCCGAAGAACGCGGCGCTCTCCTGCTCGAATGGAACCGCCTGATTGATGAACATACGGAAGCCATCGCTCGGACGATGGTCGAAGAACAAGGCAAGCCGTTACAAGAAGCCATCGGCGAAGTCCGCTATGCGAATGGCTTCATCGAGTGGTACGCCGCCGAAGGAAGACGCGTGTACGGCGAGACCATCCCGGCCTCGTCGAACAAGAAGCGAATCTTCGCCATCAAGCAACCGGTCGGCGTCGTCGCCGCCATCACGCCATGGAATTTTCCGGCGGCGATGATCACCCGGAAGCTCGCACCGGCTCTGGCTGCAGGCTGCACCGTCGTCCTGAAACCGGCCTCCGCGACGCCGCTGACGGCCATTGAACTCGTCAAACTGGCCGAGAAAGCCGGTTTCCCCCCCGGTGTCATCAATCTCGTCACCGGGAAAGCCTCTGACATCGTGAACACGTGGCAACACGATCCCCGTGTCCGCAAATTGACGTTCACCGGTTCGACCGAGGTCGGCAAGACGCTCATGCGCGGTGCCGCCGATACGATGAAGAAAATCTCGCTCGAGCTCGGTGGTCACGCCCCGCTCATCGTCACAGCGCAGGCAGACCTCGACAAGGCCGTGCCTCAAGCCGTCGCGACGAAATTCCGTAACGGCGGACAGACGTGCGTCTGTGCCAACCGGATTTATGTCGAGCAATCCATCGTCGATGCGTTCTCTGAAAAATTCATTGAGGCCGTCGCGGCGCTCGAAGTCGGGAACGGACTCGACGAAGGGACGGATATCGGCCCGCTCATCGACGAGGCCGCGGTCGAGAAAGTGATGAAGCACTTGGAAGACGCCCAAATCCGGGGCGGGGAAATTACGGGTGGCGAACAGCTAGACGGATTGTTCGTCCGGCCGGCCGTCGTCCGCTATGCGAATGAGGATATGCTATGCATGAACGAGGAGACGTTCGGCCCCGTCGCACCGATTGCGTCGTTCGATACGCTCGAGGAAGTAATTGAGCGGGCGAATGCGACCCCGTTCGGTCTCGCCGCTTATGTCTTCACGCAAGACATCAACGAGGCCCTCTATTTGGCCGAAGCGCTCGAATACGGCATCGTCGGCGTCAATGACGGTCTCCCGTCGACACCGCAAGCACCGTTCGGCGGGTGGAAGCAGAGCGGTCTCGGCCGTGAAGGTGGTCACCATGGCATCGAAGAATTTTTGGAAATCAAATATATCTCGCTTGGACTTTAAAAAAATTCCGGTTGAACATCGCGTTCAACCGGAATTTTTTTATGATTCGATATACGTAATCAAGTCGTTCGGCGTCGCAATCACATGATCCGCGAGCGCCCATTCATCCTCGTTTCCAAACCCAAATCCAGTCAAGACGACCGGGAAGTCATGGGCCCGAGCCGCTTCGACATCCGATTTCCGGTCCCCGACCATCACATAGTCGTTCTCGCCGTGACGGAGGCGATGCGCCGTCAAAATGTCGGCTTTTTTCTCACCACTTACGGATTCGAGGCATTCTGGCGCCGTCATGAACTGGCGAATATTTTGCGAGTCGAGAATCAAGTTCAAATAATGGACACCGCAGTTGCTCGCGGTCGTCAACGTGTGCCCTTTTTTATGAAGCGCCTCGAGCATCTCATAGATGCCGTCGAACAAGACGAGCTGTCCTTCCATCGCCCGCTCGAGCGTCTCATGCCGCAACTTGCGAATTTGGCGAATCTCTTCAATCGTCGCTTCCGGGATGACATGTTCCCAAAATGCGTTGCCGGCCAACCCGTAACCGGAACGGACCGCATCCTCACTCGGTTTCGGTAAATGTGGAAGTTGCTCCAACGCCTCGTGAATCGCTTGCGTCATCGGTCCGGTCGTGTCGACGAGCGTCCCATCGATATCAAATAAAATGACTGCCATTGTCTGGTCCCCTCTCTCTTTCCTATGTTCCTACCGTAGCAGAATCCCCTGAAAACCGAAAGCGGAAACGTCACTAGGCATAAAGTCTGGTGCTTACAAGTGGTCCCATCTTTTTTTACAGATTCTAAAAAAAAGGGAAATGGAACATTTACATTTGTTTTTTATAGTGAGGACTGTAGTGATTACATATGCAGGAGGCAGACAAATGAGCAAACAAAAATGGATGATTGGGACGCTCGCTTTCGGCTTAACGGTCGGCGCGGTCGTTGGCGGAAGCGGGATTCAACCAGAAGCTGGCGCGAACGCCAAACATAACCAGAAGCAAGTGAAAAATGTGATTTTTATGATTCCGGACGGATACTCCGCATCTTACGCCACCAACTATCGATGGTATGCGGACGAGGAAGAGACTACACTCGATCAACATTTGACCGGGATGATGCGGACGTATTCCGCGAACTCGAAAGTGACCGATTCGGCAGCCGCCGGGACAGCGATGGCGACCGGCGTGAAGACGAACAACGGCACAATCAGCATGGACCCGAACGGCAAGGAACTGACGTCAGTGCTCGAAAAAGCGAATCAGATTGGAAAAGCGACCGGACTCGTAGCCACGTCGACCATCACCCATGCGACGCCGGCCGTTTTCGCCTCACACGTCGCGTCGCGCGCGAGCGAGGCCGAGATCGCCAAACAATATATGGATGAGCTCGAGGTGGACGTCTTGCTCGGTGGCGGTCAAAACTATTTCACTACTGAACAAGACGGCGGCTTGCAAAAAGAAGATTTGATTGCTCGAGCGGAGGCAGCTGGGTATACGTATGCAACGAATGCAGACGAGCTTGAAACTGCGAACGCTTCGAAGTTGCTCGGTCTGTTCGCACCAGAGGCGATGGCACCAGAACTCGACCGTGAGATGACCGAGGAGCCGAGCCTTGCCGAGATGACCACGGCCGCTTTGACATCCCTTAACCAAGACAAAGATGGCTTCTTCCTAATGGTTGAGGGCAGTCAAATCGATTGGGCCGGTCACGCCCACGATGCCGCTTGGGCGATGAAAGATTCTGAAGCGTTCCATGACGCTTTCCAGAAAGCCATCCAATTCGCCATGAAGGACAAACAGACACTTGTCGTCGTCGCAGGCGATCACGATACGGGAGGCATGTCGGTCGGCGGTTATAATGAGTACGTGGCCAAACCAGAAGTGCTTCGTTCGGTCACGGCGACGGGCGATTTTATGGTCGATTCGTTTGATGAGTCGCTGACGAATGTTCGGGACGTCGTCGAACGATATACGTCACTCACGCTGACGGAAGCAGAAGTGAAGGCAATCCAAGCGGCCGAATCGCCAAGACGCACGCTCGTACTGAATGAAATCATTAGCAAACGCGCTTACGTTGGTTGGACGACGTCACAACACACGGGTGTGGACGTCCCACTGTATGCCTATGGTCCTCAGCACGACCGCTTCACTGGCGTTCTGGATAACACTGACGTGCCGAAGCAAATTATGCAGGCCCTCAAACTGAAATGATGTGGATGCGTACCAAAAAAACAGCTCTAGTTGAACATATTGTTCGGCTAGAGCTGTTCTCATTATCCACGCCAGAAATTCATACCACCTTTGACCGAATAGACGTCCGTATAACCTGCGCTCTTCAACATGGCGGCGGCTCGTTGGCTTCGCATCCCGCTCTGACAGATGACATAGACCGGACGGGCTTGATCTTTTGGATACTGGGCACTCGCATTGCCGAAGCCAGAGAGTGGCACGTTCTTCGCTTGCTTGATATGCCCACCTCGGTATTCGTGCGGTTCTCGGACATCGAGCAATTGAATGTTCCGCTCTTCGGCAATCTTTCGTTTCAACTCATCCGTCGAGACTGTTTTCGTGCCGTTCCGCTTCGTCCACCAAAAATAAATCAATCCGATCACTACTGCAACAAACAAGAAGTCAAGCATAGTCACGCCTCCGTTAGGTATATTTTAGTCAACCCCATTATACCCCCTACGGTATATAAGTCAACGCGAACGCCTCACAAAAAAAGCTGTGCCACGGGGCACAGCTTAAAAGTCGAGCAATGAATCAGTTTTCGGTTTGTCCTCTTCTTCAAGCGGAATTCCAAGGAACGCCGCCATCTGACGATCGAGCGGCGGCTTCGACTCGACCGGTTGGGCCACGGGAACCACTGCTTGTTGCGTCGGAGCCGAATCGGCGAGCAGTAGCTCGCAATACCCCATCAGCTTGGCCAAATGGCGCTTCTGGGCCTCTCCGCTCGACTGTTCGATTTGTGTCATCACTTGCTTCATCTGCAAGATGACCTGTTGTTCCGTAATCATCTATCGCACACATCCTTTACCGTTCCATTCTGAAGCAAACGAGGGGCTGGCCGCAAGTCCGATGCTCGTTCAGACGTGAGTCTCCGAGCGCGTCGTGAGCCATGTCTGGAACGCTTCAAAATCAAACCGGATTTGATTGGCGTAAAATTGGGACCAACGTGTGATTTGACGGATAAACAGCGGGCGCGACACACCGATGGCCGCCGCGATGCGTTCACTCGCCTCATAATCGAGCACGTTCGCATCCGCATCCGCCCGGGCATGAATCTTGGCGGTGATTTCCGCCTGCACTTTCAACGTCTCGATGAGCGATTCCTCATTCTTGATGTGCTTCGCTTTCACTTTTCGCTTATACGGTGACCGTTGACGGACGTAGTATTCATTCCCATCAATCGTCAAGTAGCCGAGATACGGGTCACGACTGTGCACCATGGCACGCTGAGCCGCGATGACACGGGCCCCTTGATGGGACAGCCCGTCCTCAAACAATGGATGCGTCGGCAAGAAGAGAGACGGGACGGCCGATTGGGCTTGTTTCATTTCAAGGATGATATCCTCGTCATGCTCCTCGTCCGCGCCTTCAATCAAAATATAATATCGTTCGAGTCCAATCGAAGCGGTGCCACTCTCACGTTTAATGGCGATATCTTTAATCTTGTAATGGTCGGCGTGATGGCGATGTTTCTCCGATAACGACGACAAATAGTCCGGCCATGCCTGCTTGATTTGCTTCGCCGTCTTCGGACTGACCGGCACGAGGTCGTCACTCGTCGCAAAGTAGCGCTCCTCGTCCCGCACTTCCGTCCGCTCGGCCATGAACGCGTCTTTCTTCTTCTCGACCTTTTTAATCACTTTCTTGATCGCTTTGCACGTGTTCGCTTTCGTGAACTGGACATCTTCGTCTTTCCCGTTCGCGTAACGCTCAATCGCACGTGCATACGTGTCAGCATATGTCTCGATGGCCCGAGTCGCATCAAAACCTGACTCGGCGGCAAACAAGTCAACTGAGATGGCCATGCGCAGGACGTCAAACAAATAAGAGCCGAGATACGCCTCATCAAAATCGTTCACATCGTAAATGATCGTCCCGGCGCCATCTTCGAACACACCGAAATTCTCAAAATGGAGATCTCCTTGAATGAACGTCGGATGGGACGCATCCGTATCAAACGCGAGCGGCACTTTCGCAAAGTCGTAATAGAACAAGTGCGAACTCCCACGGAAAAACGAGAACGGCGTCGCGCTCATCTTGTTATACTTCTCATCTCTGGCGGCTTCCGATAGATTCCGAATCGATTTGTCGTAGTAGTCCAATACGGTCGCGAGCGTCTCACGACGGATCTGTTGTTTGACGGATGTGAACATGGCCTTCTCTCCTTCACGCATCGAATAGGTGCTTGTACTCTCCATAACCTGCAGACTCGAGTTCTTCTTTTGGAATGAAACGGAGCGCTGCCGAGTTGATGCAGTAGCGCAAGCCACCGAGCTCTTTCGGACCGTCATCGAACAAGTGGCCGAGGTGGCTGTCGGCTCCCTTCGAACGGACCTCCGTCCGGACCATATGGTGCGTCGTGTCCATGTTCATGTCGATGCGCTTCTCTTCGATTGGACGCGCGAAGCTCGGCCAACCGCAATTCGATTGGAATTTATCGCGCGACGTGAAGAGCGGTGTCCCATCGATGACATCGACATACAGCCCTTCCCGCTCCTCATCCCAATATTCGTTTTGGAACGGAGGCTCGGTGCCGTTCTCTTGCGTGACTTTATATTGCATCGGCGTCAGACGATCTTTCAATTCTTTCTGAATCTTCTTGTCACTCCACGCCTCTTTCACGAACTTGGCCCGGCCAGAACCGACCCGGTACATCTCATAACGGAATGGGTTTTTCTTGTAATAGTCCTGATGGTAGTCTTCTGCTTCCCAGAACGTCTTCGCTGGGCGAATCTCCACTTCGATTGGTCGATCGAAGCGGCCTGAGTCTTCGATTTCTTGTTTGGAGCGTTCAGCCGCCGCACGCTGTTCTTCTGAATGATAGAAAATCGCCGGTCGATACGATTCACCCCGATCGTTAAACTGTCCGCCACCATCGGTCGGGTCGATTTGACGCCAATAGATGCGCAACAGTTCCTCGTACGAGATGACTTCCGGATCGAACGTGACCTCGATCGCCTCTAGGTGACCTGTCGTCTCTGAACAGACTTGTTGGTAGGTCGGGTTGTCGACATGTCCGCCCGTATAGCCGGAAATGACGCGCTCGACCCCCTCATATTTATGAAACGGTTTGACCATACACCAAAAACAGCCTCCCGCAAATGTAGCTTTTGTCATAATAAATCCCTCCTTACTATGTAGTGTACCCAAAAAATCTCACAGACAACAAAAAACGAGAACCCCGAACGTGTTCTCGTCAGTCTTCTTCGACCCGATTCATATGTCGCATCACTAAAAATAAGATGACGCCGACGATGGCCGCTCCGAGAGCAGTCAATGCCAGATTGCCTCGAGCCGATAATGTATAAAAGATGGCTAACCCGATCAAGATGAGCGCAATCGGAATGAAGGCTCGTTTGAAATGGTCCCAATACCGCACGGACAGTCCCCCTTTTTCTCTATCATACCAAACTTATTTGCTAAGATAGAGTGGAAGATGATGTTCCATTTCGAAGGAGGCACCTAATATGGAAGTTGAACGATTATGGGCCAATCGCCCGACACTGATGTGGGAAGACCGAATGAACGAGGGAGATGACGTGTATACCGTCGAGATCATCTTTGCCGTCGATGCCGCGCTTCGGCGGTACGTGACCGCCTTGACACAGGCAGACGGCACGGAAGCAAACGTGTTAGCGGCCGTCCGCGACGTCGTATTGCGTTTAAACGAAATTGACGAAGAACACGACCATTTCATCGAGACGGTCGAGCGTGAGGAATTGTACGACTTCATTCAAGCCGGTGCCATTTTAGCCGGTTATGAGACGACAGAAGACGTGACGGAAGAATGGCGAGAATGGTGAACACATTATCCCCATCCATCAAGCGTCAACCTGGTTGTAATGTGCTAAACTGAAACTAATTATTTCCATTTCACGTTAGGGGATGCGTTCATGCTCACAATCATCAACTCATTTTTTCTAAATCTGTGTATCCTATTCACGCTATTCACGATTTCGTTTCTCCCTTTCCGAAACCGTCCACGGCTCACACCGAAATCACCTTTAAAAAGCAGAATTCTGCTCGGCGTTCAAACCGGGCTCGTCGCCTTGATTTTACTAGCGAACGCACTGCCACTTGAAGGGATCCTAATTGATTTGCGCTCCATCCCAATCTCACTCGCCGTCCTGTTCGGTGGATGGGTCAGCGGAACGGTTGCCGCCGTTATCTTTTTGACTGCTCGTTTTTTGATGGTCACCGACGGGGCGTACATCGGCTTTTATCTGGCCGTTTTGAGCATGATTGGGCTCGTCCTTCCCATCAGTCTATTGCGCCTCAAACTCGATAATACCCGCAATACGCTACTCATTTTCACGACAATCAGTATCGCTGTTTTCGGTGCCGCCATCTATTACGCGTTACCGCTTCAATTGTTCTACCCTATCATTTTTGCCTACGTCGTGATGGCATACGGCGGTGCCTGTGCTTCTTACCGGTTGCTCCAAGAGTTGCGACGTCACTTTGAGAACGTCCAGCACCAGCAACAACTTGCTCGGACGGATGCATTGACCGGCATCGCCAACCGACGTCTATTGAATGAAGCCATGGCCAACCTGAACGTCGAGGCGAAAGAGTACGCGTTGATTCTCGTCGACATCGACCACTTTAAACGCGTGAACGACATGTACGGCCATGACGTCGGGGACGATGTATTGCGTGAGCTCGGCATGTTACTCGTCGCCGAGAGCGACGAACGGCATCTTGTCGGTCGTTTCGGCGGAGAAGAATTTTTAATCATCATGCCGAACGCCAATCGAGAGGACGTGACTCGCCTCGCCGAATCTATACGAGAAAAAGTCTCGACGTTCCCGTTCGAGACGAGCGCCGGGACGTTACATATCACGGTCTCGCTCGGCGCCTGCCATTCAAACGACATCGAAGTCGACAGCGTGTTGAAGCATGCCGACGAAGCGTTATACCACGCTAAGGAATCTGGTCGCAATCGCTTCATCTTGGCGTCGTAATCGGCGAATCGTTCGCTAAAGATTGCGGTTTTACGCAGTTTTCCCGCTTTACTTTCAACTAGTGAATCGGTACACTAGGCTAGACTTTGATTCGATGATTCTTACAGTTGATCATAGATTTGGACAGAAAAAGGGGAAACACATTTCATGACAGTATTGTTATCACTATTCGGTTTGATGTTTGTGGGATCGTTCATCCTCGACTATCAACGTGGCAAGACGTTCCGCCAGTCGCTCTTCGGGGGAGTCGACACGATGAAACGGAACTTACTGATCTTTTTACGCACGTCACTCTCAATGATGATTTTCATCGGCCCGCTCTTGCTCATCTCGATGTTTGCGTTCTCAGAGCTCGTCTCGTTCGAAACGGTCGCTGCGTTCATGATTTCCGTGCTTAGCATCGGTTTCGCGGAACGCATCATCGGGATGATCGTCGCTCCGCTCGTCCGGACGTTCTGGCATCAACGTGGCAAATTGATGCCACTCTATCTCGACGCTGGCCTCTACATCTTCTTGCTGTCGATTCTCATCCTCGAGTTCTTGATGAACATTCCAGGTGTTGAACTCGGCGCATCAGCCATCGCTGTATTTTATGCGTTCGCGCTCTTCTATATCCGCTATTTGTTCAGCTTGATTCGCTTCACGTTCCGCAAGGGCGTGCCATCAAGCTGACGATTGACCGCAACCCGAACCGGTTGTGGTTTTTTTATATCATTTTCTAATTGACAATGAGAATCGTTATCATCTATACTCAAGATGTAGCTCCCAAAAGCTTGACGTAACCGTTCCCCAAACTATTGCGTCACGTGGATTCCCCTCCACGACACTCTTTTTGAAAGCAATGCGACAACCCCCATTTGTTGCACCCAAATTTGCCATCCAAAAAACGAGCGGCTCTCCGACGGAGCCGCTCGTTTTTTCATGCGAAAATATCTTGCTCGATCTGTTTCAAGCCATAGAAGACACCGCGGGACCGCATCAGTTCATCATACGTTCCCGTCTCTACGACGCTACCGCCTTCCATGACGATGATGTGATCGAAGCGCTCGAGCCCGGTCAGGCGATGGCTGACCATGACGAGTGTCGATGACTCGGCACGGCGGAAGACTTCGGCGAACACGTCCGCCTCGGTCCGCGCATCGAGGGCCGACGTCGCTTCATCGAGAATCCAGAGCACCCCGTTCTTCAAGAGCGCCCGGGCGATGGCGAGCCGTTGCCGTTCTCCGCCCGACAAGTTCGCCCCTTTCTCGAGGACAGGCTCATCGAGTGAGAAACCGAGCCGGACGCTCGTGAGCGCCGCTTCCATCTCAGCGTCGGTGAACTCTCCGGCGAGCGCCAAGTTCTCGCGCACCGTCCCGAAGAAGAAGTGATTCTCTTGAAGGACGACGCTGGCTTCACGCCAAACCGATGCTTGGGTCACATCATCCAAGCGTTGCCCATTCAATCGGATCTCACCGGAATCAGGTCTGACGAAAGCGAGCAACAGTTGCAGGAGCGTCGATTTCCCTGAGCCGCTCGGCCCGACGATGACCGTCTTCGTTCCGCTTCGTAACGTCACATCCACGTCGCTCAGGACGTCGCGGTACGTATCCGGATAGCGATAGGTCACGCGCTCGAACGATACGTCTGGAGCGGATTCGAGTACCATGTCCGTCCGGGTGGCCTCGGCCGCGACGATTGCTTCACTCGGCTCGACGACTTCGAGCAGTCGATCGGCCGCTTGCTTGCTGTCGGCAAAGTGGCCTGGGAAGACCGCCATCGGTGTCGCGTTCTCAAACGCGGTGAGCGACATCATGATGAGCATGGCCAAAAATAGGCCGTTCAACTCGCCGTCGACGACGAGATACGCCCCGATGGCAAGAACACCCCACGAGACGAGCAGGGATGCCGCCACGACGAGTGACGAGTTGAAGAACTGATTCGTCACATCCCGCTTCTGCGCTTCGGCGTAACGGTCACTCTGTTCGAGCAGCTCGCCGCGTGTCCGTCCAAGTTGATGATGAAGCAACAAATCGCGATATCCGTACATCATCTCTGTCATCCCACTCGACAGGTCACCCCGTAAGGCGCGAAGCTCGCGGTCGTGCTTGGCACGGATTCGGGCGAAGAACGCCGGAATCAAAAAGCCGGTCACGAACACACCGAACAAAATCCAGAGGCTGACCCACATCGAGAAATACGTGACGAAAAAAATCGTACTCAAGAAGACGAGCACCAAGATAATCGGCGGATAGAATACCCGTAAAAAGTAGTTTTGCAAGCTCTCGACGTCACCGACGACGCGAGCGAGCAAATCTCCGCTCCGATACTTGGCAAAGATGCTCGGCACGAGCGGTTCGAGCTGGCGGTAAAACCGGACCCGCAACTCGCTCAAAATCGTGAACGTCGCCCGGTGCGAGGCAAGGCGCTCTTGATAACGCGCACTCGCCCGAATCACACCGAACAATTTAATCAAAACGACAGGCACCATGAGCGCATAGAGCGGCGGTACGAGACCGGCCCGTGAGACGAGGTAACCGCTCGCCGCGAACAAGGCGACGGCCGCGATGCCGGCCACGTACCCAAAAAAGATCGAGAGGACGATATCCTTCTTCTCGCGCATCATCCATTTCGTGATCGTCCAAAGTGAGTTCATCCTCTCACCCCTTTCTGTAGCGTGAACAAGTCAGCGTATTGCGGAACGCTGAGCAATTCGTCATGCGTACCTTGGGCGAGGAGCTTCCCATCGTCCATGAACCAAATCGCGTCCGCCTGCTTGATCGTATGCAAGCGATGCGCGACCGTGACAAGCGTCGCCTCGCGCGACAACTCCTCAATCGAGCGCCGAACGATTTGCTCCGTCACTAAATCGAGCCCTGTCGTCGGTTCATCGAACAAGATGATGCCCGGTCGTTTCAAGAAGGCGCGGGCCAAGGCGAGCCGTTGCCGTTCGCCTCCAGACAATCCATAACCGCCTTCACCGAGTTCGGTATGAATGCCGTTCGGCAATTGCGCGATGACATCGTTCAATCCGGCTGCATTCGTGGCTTCAAGGATGTTTATCTCGTCGGCCGTTTCCCCGAGGGCGATATTATCGGCGACGGTACCGGCGAACAAATACGGATTTTGTGAGATGTAGCCAATCGTGTCATACCATGACGAATCGGTGTATGTCTCGAGCGGTTCTCCGTCGACGAGGACACGTCCACTGTCCGGTTTCACGAGCCCGGACAACACGTTCAATACGGTCGTCTTACCGGACCCGCTCGCCCCGACGAGCGCCACGTGGGCACCGGCAGGAATCACACCGCTTAATGGATGCAGCGTAAAGCGTCCACCTTCATAGGCGAACGAGACGGCGTCGAGCTCGAGGTCGGGTGTCGGGCTCGTCAACGTCCGGTCGCCCCAGGTCAAGCGTTCATCCGGTGCATCGAGCGCCTCGAAAATACGGTCGGCCGCCCCCATGCTGCCTCGTCCGGTGTGGAACGCACCGCCGAGGTCTTTGATGGCCAAATAGTATTCCGGGGCCAAGACGAGAATCAAAAAGCCGGAGAAGAACGTCAAGTTCTCCCAGACGACCATTTGGAGCGCCACTTCGAGTGCGACGACGCCCGTGCTGAGCATCGAGATGAACTCGAGCATGAGACCCGACAGGAACGCCGTCTTCAAGACGACCATCGTCGCGTCGCGGAAATCGAGACTGCTCTTTTCAATCGCTTGCGCCTCACGCTCGGTCCGACCGTATAGTTTGAGCGTCGTTAATCCTTGCAACACGTCCAAGAACTTGCCGGAGAACTGATTCATTTTCTCCATCTGCTGTTCTGACTTCTTCTGGGTCGCAATCCCGATGATGATGAAGAAAATTGGGATGAATGGAGCCGTCACCATCATGATGACGCCTGAAATCCAATGTTGGCTGAAGACGACGACGAGAATGAGTAGTGGAATAATCGACGTTTGAATGACTTGCGGCCAATATTGGCTAAAGTAGGCATCGACTTCGTCGACCGCGTCCATGAACACGCTCACCTTTTTACCGGATTGACCGGATAGTGACGTCTCAATCGGATTCGACGTATAGCGGTCGAGCAATTGCAATCGGAGTGTTCGTTTCGCCTTTTCTGACAGGCTCGCTCCAATCCTCCCCGACATATAGCCGAAACCAGCTCGTGTGACGAGCGCGAGGATGAGCCACCCGAGCGTCGGAACGATGCTTTCAAACGATGCATTTTTTAAAAAGACTTGATCGACAATGTCGACAATCAAATAGGCTTGAGCTAAAATCGACAACCCGATCATCACTGCCGCGATGATGAGTCCGACGATATGGCGTTTTTCTGCTAAAGCGAGAGCTTGCAGTCGTTTCACTGCGTTCATCCTTTCTATCAATCAGGAGACTTTTTCTTTGTGAGGATTCTCACTAATTATACCTGATGCACCCTTGCAAGGCGAACGCTTCGCTTCCTCAGACATGCAAAAAACGCCACGTCCCACACGCGGCGCCATCACAGCGACTGTTCAAAATATTCAGGATGACCGATCATCAATTCCCGCGCATCAAATTGAAGCACGTCTTCTTTTCGCAACCGCGACAAGATGTTCGATACGGTCTCTCGTGACGTGCCCGACAAGCGCGAAATCTCAATCGTCGTGAACGGGCAGCGGACACGAACGTCCGTCGCTTCCGCCTCCCCGAGGTCTTCAATCAAGTAATGAATCGTGTTGAGCACCCGGTCGGTCGCACTCGGTGTGATGATGTCCTGGACACGGCGCTCGTGCAAATCGAGAATCCGGTTCATCTGTCCGACGATGTGGAGCAACATCGATGCGTTCCGCGAGACGAGTTGTTCGAATCGATCGGTCGGCATATAGATGACCTCGATATCGGTCAACGCCTCGGCTGAATGTTGATAGTACGGTTCCGTCAGCAAGCCGCGATACGGGAACAACTGCTTCGGTTTCAAGTAGTCCGTATATTGATGTGTCGCCGTCTCGTTGCAACGTTCAAGCTTCACATAACCGCTAATCAAGAAATAGACCCGTTCCCGGGGATCGCCCTCTATGAACAAGAGTTGACCTTTCCGATACGTGCGGCAATAGACATGCGGCAACAGCGCCTCGAGCTCTCGTGTGGCACATTTGGCGAACACATCAAGCTGTCTCAAATCGTCCACCGTCCATTTTGGTTTCATGTCGCATCCTCCAATCCATCTTGCCTCTCTTTTAAGTATAAAGCGACCTCTTATTGAAAACGCTTACAAAATCCGACGATTTTCTGACAAAAAAAGAAGGGCATGAACCGCCCCTCTTCGTCACAATAAAGTATTCAGTCGAGCATCAATTCCATGATCGCGTCTTGCAGGTCGCGATCGAGTTCGAGCGCATGTAAATCGAACAGCCATGCTTCGAGTCGCGTCTTCGCCGCCGCTGACCGGTATAACCGGTCTTTTAAATCGTATGAGATTTCCGCACGGTCCAAGAAGCGATACAACCGATCGAGACGATGGTCGTTCGCCGTCACATCGACCGGGAGTTCCACGGTCAGCTCGTCTCTGATCGGTCCGAGCTCGAGGCGAAGCGTCTGTGTCTCCCGTTTGTATTCACCAGACCCGGTCACCCCTCGAAGGAGCAACGTGACATGGCGGTCCACCGGTAACACAGACCGGTCACCTGTCACTTGGATATGAAGGCTCCGTTCCTCCCAATCGAGCGTGAACGTCGTCTCGGCGTAGGCTCCCGTCTCATAGCCACGGTCCTTCCCATTGTCTTCATAGAGCGTGAACGTGTTCGAGGCGCCTGGGAAGATGAGCACTTCCAAATCGGCCGGGTTGTCGGTATCGTTTCGACCCGAATGGTGTGGTGCCATCGGGATGATCGCCCCGGCTTTGGCGAACACCGCCTGATCTTCGAGCCCACGGAACATGCGAACCGATTTGTCTCCGCTGTAGCGATGACCCGTGAAGAAGTCGAACCAGTCGCCTTTCGGTAGCCAGACGTTCGTCGCCGCCACGTGGAGCTGTCGATTCATCGGTTCGACGATTGGGGAGACGATGAGTTCACTGCCGAAGTAATACTCATTCGGCACCTCATATGCCGCGTCTTCGTCCGGGTGCTCGTAATACATCGGTAAGACGAGCGGCAAGGCGCCGACATGATTTCGCCAGTTCATCGTATAGGTATATGGAATCAATTGATGGCGCAGACGCAGGAACGTCTTCATCGACCGTTCCGCCTCGAGACCGAAGCGCCACGGCTCCTTGCCGTTGAACGTACTCAATGTCGAGTGCAGTCGCATAATCGGGCTGAATACACCGAATGCGACCCAGCGCGCGGCGAGTTCATCATCTTTCGACCCACGATAATGGCCGCCGATGTCATGACTCCACCAGCCATAGCCGATATTGGCCGCCGTCGCTGTAAAGTATGGTTGGAAGGCCAGGGACGCCCACGAAATCAACGTGTCGCCCGAAAAACCGACCGGATACCGATGGCTGCCCGGCCCGGCGTAACGGGAGAAGATGAGCGGACGGTTGCCGTCACGGGCGATGTCGGCCGCATGATAGTGATTTAACATCCAGAGCGGGTCGAGCCCCTCCATTTTCGAGGTCGAGCCTTGTTGCCAGTCAATCCACCAAAAATCGACGCCGTCGACTTCATGCGGATGGTGCATCTGCTCGAAATAAGCTTGAATGAAGCGCTTATCAGAGAAGTCGAACGGAATGCGGTCACCCTGGGACGGGTCGATGCCCATCGCCTCGGCCATCGCCGTATACTGATCTTCGAAGGCACGCACGCCGTCCGCCGGGTGCAAGTTCAACGTGGCGAGCAGACTCTCTTGTTTGAGCCACGTCAAGAAGCCTTTCGGGTCCGGGAACAGGTTTTTATTCCATGAATAACCCGTCCATCCGCTCCCGTATTCTTCGGGGACATCGGTGACGTGCCAATCCATGTCGATGACGCTGACCGAGAACGGGATGTCTTCTGTCTTAAACCGACGCATGAGTTCTTTATATTCCGTCTCGTCGTAGCGCCAATAGCGGCTCCACCAGTTGCCGAGCGCTTTTCGTGGCAACAGCGGCGTCGGGCCTGTCAGTTGATAGAAGTCACGCAGCGCCTGCTTATATTCATGTCCATATCCGAAGTAGTACAAGTCATGGATGTGTTTCCGTCTCGGTTCCACAAAACGGTCCTCGGTCATGATGAACGAATCGGAATCATCGATGACGGCATATCCTTGTTTTGAGGCGATGCCCTCACCGAGTTCCGTCGCCCCGTCGACATGGTCGAGCGTGCGCGCCGTCCCTTTCAACGTCCGCTCCGGTCCGTTAAATGTATAGCGGCTATAGTACGTACTGAAGTTCCCTTTCACATCGACGTAGAGCGTGTTCGGCGCGAACGGCCCTTTCGTGTAATAGAGGTGGACGTGCTCCGTGATGATTTGCAGTTCCGTCTCATCCTCGATCACGCGAAACTCCGGGACTGCGAACGCCCGGTTAAAGACGACTTGGGTCGGCCGGTCCTCGAACACTCCATCTTCCGCGTATTCCATCCGAATCAGTTGGCTCGTCAGTACCGTGAAGCGATAGCAGCTCCCTTGGACGATTGCTCGATTATCTGCCTGTGGTTTCATTTGTTGCGTATAGACGTTCTCCTCTTCAAATAGACGCATAAGCTCGAGCGTTACCGCTCTTCGTCACTCCCCTTCTAATTTGTGCAAACGTTTACACTCAAAATGATAGCAATGTCTAAATCGACATACAACATTCCTTCCCCATGTCGGACCATAAAAAACGACGAGCTACCAATTCAGAAAAAAAGCCACAGACGCTGTTGTCTGTGGCGTTGAGTTTATTGTTGGAGCGTCGCGGCGAGTCGGACGCGCGTCCCGACTTCGCCTCGGACCGCCGCAAGGGCTTGTTCGAGCGACGTGATGACGGCGACCCGGTCGTGGCCTGACTCGGCGAACTGAAGGGCGGCCCGAACTTTCGGCAACATACTGCCCGGTGCGAACTGGCCTTCGGCGATATACGTCTCGAGCTGTTCTTTCGTCGTCTCCTCGAGCGCCCGAGCCGACGGGGTCCCAAAATCGACGAATACGTGCTCGACGGCCGTCAAAATGAGGAGCATGTCGGCGTCGACGAGATCGGCGAGTTTCGCAGCGGCGAAATCTTTATCGATGACCGCCTCGACACCGACATAACCATCTGGTGTATCGATGACGGGAATCCCGCCGCCGCCAGAGGCGACGACGATGTGCTCATGGGCGACAAGGTCACGGATGACCGCGTGCTCGAGAATCGCCACTGGAAACGGACTCGGGACGACGCGGCGATAGCCGCGACCGGCGTCTTCTTTGAACACATAACCGGTCGTCCGTTCCATCTGCTGCGCTTCCGCCTCGTCGTAGAAGGGACCAATCGGCTTCGTCGGGTGACTGAAGGCACTATCGTTCGGGTCGACGACCGACCGCGTGACGATTGGCGCGACCGAACGTTCCAAACCGCGCGATCTCAGAGCTTTCGTGAGGGCATTCTCGAACCAATAGCCAATCATCCCTTGTGTCATCGCCCCGCAAACGTCGAGTGGCAAGGCCGGCGTCGCCGGACTATCTGACGCAGCCTGTTGCAACATCAAATTCCCGACTTGCGGCCCGTTCCCGTGGGTGATGATGACCTCAATCCCTTCGGCGACAAGCGCGGCCAGAGATTCAGCCGTCGCCTCGACGGCTCGAATTTGAGCCTCGGCCGTCGCATCTTTTCCTTGTTGAATCGCATTTCCACCTAGTGCGATGACTACTCGTTTATTCCGCATATTGGTTTCCCCCGATCAAAAGACTGAGATATTTCCTGAGACGATGCGCACGACGGCCAAGATGGCGAGCGCGGTCAAGACCCCGGCCACAATCCATTCCGTCTTCGTCAACGTCTTGATACCGTTCTCACGCTGTGCCTTGATATAGAGCAACGTACCTGGTGCGTACAGTAAGGTCGTCAAGAGCAGATAGTCGATTCCAGCCGCATAGATGAGCCAAATCCCGTAAATCGAGGCGACGGCTCCGATGATGAGGTCGCGAGTCCGGCGTTCACCGGCGTTATAGCCGATGCCGTTCTTCGCGACTTTGACTTGATAGAAGGCCGAGAAGACGTACGGAATCAAGATGGCGCTCGAAGCGAGCGAGAAAGCGAAATTATACGCCGCATCCGAGAACAGGAACGTGAAGAGGAACAATTGAATCAATCCGTTCGTGAGCCAGAGCGCGTTGGCCGGCGCGCTGTTCTTATTCTCTTTCGTGAACCATTTCGGGAACACGCCGTCTTTCCCGGCCACGAATGGAATCTCGGCGGCAAGTAACGTCCACCCGAGCCACGCCCCGAGGACAGAGATGACGAGACCGCCGTTGATGAGCATCGCGCCCCACGGTCCGACCGCCGACTCGAGCAAGTACGCCATCGCCGGTTGCGAGGCGTTCGCCACGTTCTCTGGATTCATGAGACCGAGCGACATGACCGAGATGAGCAGATAGATGACGAGTGTCCCGAGCAACCCGATGACCGTCGCTTTCCCGACGTCCGAGCGCTTGCGGGCCCGTCCGGATAAGACGACCGCCCCTTCGACACCGATGAACACCCATAGTGTGACGAGCATCGTCGAGACGACCTGGTCTCTCACACTACCCCATGAGAAACCACCCTGGCCCCAGAAATCGAACGTGAAATTATCGAGGTTGAAGAAGAATAAGGTGATGGTGATAAAAGCAAAAATCGGTACGAGTTTCGCAATCGTCGTGATGATGTTGATCATGGATGCTTCATGAATGCCTCGTAAAATGAGCGAATGAACGAGCCACAGCATAATCGAGGCGCCGATGATGGAGGCGATGTTTTGACCGCCTTCGAAGATTGGGAAGAAATAACCGACCGAACTGAACAGGAGCGTCGCATAGGCGACGTTACCAAGCCATGCGGAGAGCCAGTAGCCCCACGCCGAGTTGAACCCCATGAACTGACCGAAGCCGGCCCGGGCGTAACTGTACACCCCTCCGTCGAGGTCTGGACGACGCATCGTCAAATTTTGAAAACTGAGACCGAGTGCGATAATCCCGATTCCGGTGATGACCCACCCAATCAAAATCGCCCCCGCGTTCGCACCTTGGGCCAAATCGGCCGCCAAGTTGAAGGCTCCCCCGCCAATCATCGAACCGACGACGAGTGCCGTCAACGCCCCGAGCCCTAATCGTCGATCCTTTTTCTCCGGTTGTATGCCAGCCGTTCCACTTGAGTCATGCGCTATTTTCGTAGACATTGAACTCATCCCTTTCGTTTAGTACGAACCGGAGGGGAAACCCCTCCCGTCCGTCAGTGTTCAAGCCATTCGTTCGTGTCGGTGAGCGTCGCCGCCATCACAGCTTTAATCGTGTGCATCCGATTCTCCGCCTGATCAAAGACGAAGGAATGACGACTCCGGAACACCTCGTCCGTGACTTCCATCTCGGTCAGACCGTATTCGGCATGGATGGCTCGGCCAACCTCGGTCTCCAAGTCGTGGAAGGCTGGCAGACAGTGAAGGAACATGACGTCTGGATTATTCGTCTTCGTGAGCATGTCCATGTTCACTTGGTAAGGATGGAGCAACTTGATCCGCTCGGCGAATTCTGCCTCTTCGCCCATCGACACCCACACATCGGTGTAAATCACGTCGGCGTCGGCGACCGCTTCATCGATACTCTCGGTCAACGTAATTTTCGCTCCCGTCTCAGCAGCGACCGAGCGGGCAAAATCGACGACCTCATCTGACGGCCAGAGCGATTTCGGCGCGCAGATGCGCATGTCCATCCCGACTTTGGCCCCACCAATCAAGAGCGTGTTGCCCATATTGTTGCGTCCATCGCCGACATAGACGAAGCGAATGCCAGACAACTCGCCTTTCTGTTCTTTGACGGTCAAGAAGTCGGCCAAGATTTGAGTCGGATGATATAAGTCCGTCAACCCGTTCCATACCGGGACACCGGCATCTTTGGCCAAACCTTCGACCGTCTCATGGGCGAACCCACGGAACTGGATGCCGTCGAACATACGTCCGAGCACGATGGCCGTGTCTCGCACCGATTCTTTTTTACCGAACTGGATATCCGATTTCCCGAGGTATTCCGGATGCATGCCGAGATCGATGGCCGCCACAGTAAACGCACAACGCGTCCGTGTCGATGGTTTTTCAAACAAGAGCGCCACGTTCTTCCCTTCACAGATGCGATGCGGGACGCCTTGTTGCTTTTGACGCTTGAAGGCGGCCGATAAATCGATCAAATAGTTCAACTCGTCTCCTGAAAAATCGTTCAATGATAGAAAATGACGGCCTTTCAAATCAAAGTTGTACGTTGTGGACATGCTCGTTTCCTCCTCGTTAAATGTCTTCGCGGATAATCGGACAGCTCATACAGCGTGGACCCCCACGACCACGCGACAGTTCACTCGACATGATTTCGATGACTTCAACGCCCTCGGAACGGAGCAACTCGTTCGAAACGTAGTTGCGGTCGTACGTGACGACGACGCCTGGGGCGATGGCGAGCGTGTTCGACCCATCGTTCCATTGCTCGCGGGCAGCGGCAATCGGGTCCCCGCCCCCACATGGAATTAAGACGATCTCATCGAGACCGAGTGCGGCTTTTAACACGTTCAACAGATCCGTATGCTGCGTGATGTGAAGTTCGCCTACGGCGTTCAACGTCAGTTCAAAGATATTCATCTTGCCTCCTGGACCTTGGATGAACGGATGAATCGTGAACTTGTCATGGTCGACCATCGTAAAGACCGTGTCGAGATGCATGAACGCGCGCGATTTCGGAATCTCGATGGCGATGACTTTCTTGAATGTACCGCCTTTTTTCAACAAGTTGAGGGCGACCCGTTCAATCCCTTGGGCCGTCGTTCGTTCGGAAATCCCGATGGCGACGACTTCCTTCGACAACACGAGCTCGTCCCCCCCCTCCATCGCGAAACGATAGTCGCGGTCCGACCAAATCGGGATGTCGTGTTTCGCGAATCGCGGGTGATAACGCATAATATATTGTGTGAACAACGATTCACGACGACGAGCCGGCTCTTTCATCCGGTTGATGGATAGCCCGTTGCCGATTGCTGCCGCCGGGTCACGGGTGAAGTATAAGTTCGGCATCGGATCGAGATAGAACGGATACGTGTCCTCAATCATCTCGTGTAAGTGGCGCCGTTTTTCGGGCTTAATCTCGGATTTCCGAATCCCGGCCATGACGGTCTCAATCAACTTTTCATTGTCGTAGGCGAGCAAATATTCTTTCAGCGTCTCGTACGAACCGTTGATATTTGATTTGGACTCTGACAAGATATCAGCGACGAAACGTTCACGGACACCCGGCAACGACAACGTCTCAGCCATTAAATTTTCTAGATAAAGCACTTCGACGCCTCGGTTTTGGAGCACGCTCGCAAAGTAATCGTGTTCTTTTTGAATGACTGGAAGATGAGGAATGTCGTCAAACAGGAGTCGTTCCAAATATTCCGGGGTCAAATTTTCGAGTTCGCGTCCTGGACGTTTTAAAAGGACGGTCCTGAGTTCACCAATTTCTGAATACACGTGGATCGGATGTTTCAGCGTAGTATCCCGTGCGGTTTGTTGATCCGTCATCGATATCATCTCGCTTCCTCCTTGTGATTCGGGTGTGTTGCTACCCTTACATTATCAACTTACCCATTTCCACGATGGGCAAGTCCGACGTTTGGACTGTGGTGGATTCCACAGAAAAGTGCATAGATCATGACGTGACATGAATGAACAATCACTCGAGAAACGGTGTGGCCCCTCGAATCGAGAGAAAGTGACGTATACACGCTGTATAGATTGTGAAAAAAATTCATAGCTTTTTTTTGATTTTGTTTGAGACCGCTCAAACTCGTGACATAATATAGACAAATGATGTGAAAAGGAAGTGAGTCGATGGCAATCGAACGTACAGAACGCGCCCGTCATGAAGCCCAAGTGACAGCGCTCATTCAAAAAGGGGACCCGGTCGATTTCCGCGACGTGTTCCTCACCCTCCACCCTGGTGAACAGGCCGACCTGTTCATCGAACTTGAACGTCCGGCCCGTGAGTTCGTCTACGAGGCGTTATCCCCGGAAGCGTTCACCGACTTGTTTGAAAAACTTGAACTGGACGAACAGGAACAGTTCATTCAAGAGATGCCACGTCCGTTCGCCGTACGTGTGTTGAACGATATGTTCTCGGATAACGCCGCCGACTTGATGACCGAGCTCCCTGACGACTTCATGAACGAACTGTTCGAGTTGATGGACGAGACCGAGGCGACCGAGGTCAAAGACTTGATGCGCTATCCGGACGATACGGCCGGTGCCATCATGACGACCGAGTTTATCGTGTTGAAGGCGGACAAGACCGTCGGTGCGACACTCGAAGACTTGCGCGAACTTGGACCGGAAGCCGAGACAATCTATTACCTGTACGTCATCGACACCGATCGCCGGCTCGTCGGCGTCGTCTCGCTACGCGACTTGATCGTCTCCCCGCTCGACGTGCAAATCGCGGACATCATGGGCCGGCGCGTCGTGTCGGCCCACGTCCTCGCCGATCAGGAAGACTTGGCCCGGACCGTTCAGAAGTATGACTTATTGGCCCTGCCTGTCATCGACAGCGAGGACCATCTGCTCGGGATCATCACGGTCGACGATGTCATGGACGTCATCGAACGCGAGACGACCGAGGATTTCGAAGAGCTGTCGGCGACGAAAGGTTCGTCGGACATCAACATGGGACCGGTCGAGGCGGCGATGAAGCGCGCACCATGGATTATTAGCCTCATGTTCCTCGGGATGATCACTGCGTCGACAATCGGTGGTTTCGAGGACACGCTCGAAACGATCGTCTTGCTCGCCGTCTTCATGCCGCTCGTCATGGGTTCGGCCGGTAACGCCGCCACCCAATCGCTCGTCGTCGCCGTCCGCTCAATCGCGCTCGGGACGATTAATCGAAAGAACGTGTTGAAGATGATTCGCCGTGAGTTCGGGACGGGGCTATTGCTCGGTCTCGCCTGTATGGTCGTCATCTTCGGCGTCATCACCGTCCTCTATGACAGTGCCTTAATCGGCATAATCGTCGGTCTGTCGATTTTTGCGTCGCTCAGCGTGGCGACCATCGTCGGGACGCTCGTGCCGCTCTTGATCAATCGATTGAAACTCGATCCAGCCGTCGCGTCGGGTCCGTTCATCACGACGGTCGTCGACAATCTCGGCTTAATCATTTATTTCACGGTCGCGACTTCGTTGCTTCGCTTTTTTTGACACCTGACCTCTCAGGTGTCTTTTTTCGTTGTGAGGTTTGTTACAGTTCTTTTACAAAAGAGAAAACGGGAAATAATCATACTTCGTGAAGGGTAGTTATGAAAAAGTACTTATAAATAAGAAGAAGTTGAGGGAGGGAATGTCGTTGACCATTCAACAAGTTGTTTACATATTAATCACAGGGGCCTTATTCATGGGGCTCGTCGCTTACGTGTCTTATCGCATGACGAAAGGGAAAGTCGAGAGTGCCGACGACTACTTCTTGGCAGGACGGGGGCTAACCGGCATCTTTATCGCCGGATCACTCTTATTGACGAACTTGTCAGCCGAGCAGTTGATCGGCTTAAACGGGCAATCGTTCGCCGGCAACATGTCGGCTATGGCGTGGGAAGTCACAGCCGGAATCGCCGCCATCATCATGGCGCTCTTTTTACTGCCGCGTTTTCTCGGAATCGGTATTTCGACGATCCCTGAATTTTTGAGCCAACGGTATGACGAGGACGTCCGCCGCTTGACGGTCCTGTTGTTCTTGTTCGGATATATGTGCGTCACGATCCCATCGATGCTCTATTCCGGCGGATTGGCCGTCCTGCAACTGTTTGACGTACCGGAATTACTCGGAATCAGCTTCGAGCAGTCGCTCTGGCTCGTCATTTGGTTCATCGGGATTATCGGAGCCGTTTATGCCATTTTCGGTGGTCTCCGCGCCGTCGCCGTCTCCGACACGTTGAACGGGATCGGATTAATCATCATCGGTTTCCTCGTCCCGACGCTCGGCTTCATCGCGCTCGGTGACGGCAACCTCGTCGATGGGATGAAGACGATTGCAACCGAGAATCCAGAGAAACTGAACGCGATCGGTTCAGAGAACGATTCCGTTCCGTTCTTGTCCATCTTCACGGGGATGATTTTTGCGAACTTGTTTTATTGGGCACTCAATCAATACGTCATCCAACGGGCACTCGGGGCGAAGAACTTGGCCGAGGCTCAAAAAGGGGTGCTTTTCACCGGCTATTTGAAGTTGCTCGTCCCGATTTTCATGCTGCTTCCAGGGATTATCGCGTTCCATTTGTATGGCACGAACGTCGATAAGGCCGACCTCGCTTATCCGAGCTTGATTGCCGACTTGTTGCCGATGTGGCTCATGGGCTTCTTCCTCGCCGTCTTGCTCGGTGCCGTGTTCAGCTCGTTCAACTCGTTGCTCAATAGTATCGCCACCTTGTTCGTGCTTGATATTTATAAGCCGAAGTTCAAACCGGACGCGTCTGACAAAGATTTGATTCGCGTCAGCAAATGGTTCGGGACGTTCGTCGCGCTCGTCTCGTTCTTCGTCGCTCCGAACTTGATGTACGCACCGGACGGACTGTGGGACTTGATTCGCCGCTTCACCGGTTTCTTCAACATCCCGATTCTCGTCATCGTCTTAATCGGGATGCTCGTGAAGCGCGTACCGCCGATTGCCGCGAAACTCGTCATCGGCTTCCACGTCGTCACGTATTACTTCCTCGTCTGGGGAACGGAGCAGTGGTTCGGCTTCGACCTTGGCATCAACTTCATTCACATTTACGGGATTTTGTTCGTCCTCGAAACGACCATCATGCTCGTATTCGCAAAAGTTCGACCGATGCAACACATCAATCCGATTCGCATCGATCTTGGCCGCGTCAAGCCATGGCGTCATGCAATTTCGACTTCCATCATCCTTGTCGCGTCGATGATTTTCGTCTACTTCGTCTTCTCACCGATCGGTCTCGCCTATGCGGACGGGATCGTCTCGAGCTGGTTCTGGCCGGCGACCATCGCCTTGTTCGTTGTGACGGGTGGCCTCGTTTGGGCGTCCTATCGCTACTGGCTCCCGAAATATGAGGTTTACTTGACGAATCTCGGTACGACGGACACTGACCGTGAAGAAGCGATTGGTGAATAATATATTTAGACAAACAGACACGTTCCTTGCTGATATCTTTTAGCAAGGAACGTGTCGATTTGTCTTACTTCTATTCTTCTGTTTATACATGTTTTGGTCCGCTTGATCATATAATTTCTTGAAATCGTTTAACTGCTCCTCCCAACCTGCACCGACAGCGGCTGAAATGTAATTCGATTCAAACATGCTCCTAATGGAGACCGTCAAATCTAACAATTCATCTTGTTGTAGTTGATCAGTTAAGACAACAAATTCGTCGCCTCCAATCCGATAAACGTTTTCGCTTAACCCTTGTAAGAGGAGTCCCGTTTTCTGAAGTAACTGATCACCAGCCGAATGACCTTGATGGTCATTAATTTTCTTCAAATCATTTAAATCGATGACTATCAATCCTACTTTTTTAAAAGAGAGACGATCAATTGTTTCGTTAAAGGCACGTCGGTTCAAAACCCCAGTGAGTTCATCATGACGGCTCACATATTCTAACTCCTCACGTTTCATTACAGCCGCTTCTACATTCCGAATGATTCCTTGTACAGCTACAATCTCACCATTTTTATAGATTGGGGTCGTGTATTCTTCAAAACGTAAGTAACGACCGTCATTAGTGCGCCAACGTTGCGAGATAGCCTCATCGTAACTCATCTTTCCTGAGACTTTATTCATGAGAAGTTGATAATCATCTGGATGAATACGACGAAAACAATCATCTGGATTTTCATAGTTTTCCGCTACAACGCCCTCACCTAGATACAAATCAAGGGAAGGACTTATGTAACGAAAACGAAACGTCGGTTTGACTTCAAATATATAGATGACATCTTTAACGTGGTTACCGAAATGTGCAAAGGCTCCGTCCACCTCTTTACGTGATTGAAGTGTCTTCTGTGCAACAAGTACCAAAATCAATCCAACTAATAAACCTAACCAAAATTGTTCCATGTTTTCCCGCTCCCCGTCTAAATGTACTATTCTATCGTATCACGTTAGCGAAATGCCGCCTGTACCTTTTCCATTATTTAGGTTAACGTTTAAACATAAAGTTTATTTGTTGATAAATGTAAACTTAAAAATTAGAAGTTGGAGGTCAACCATGAGTCCTGACTGGTCACGCTATGAAGTCTCATCTACTTTTTCTGGATCGGCGCTCGTCATGCGACAAGATGACATCCTGTTCGACCATCAACAAGGTTATGCGAATCGGGCGGAACGAATTGAAAATCGAACATCGACCCGATTCGGTATCGCTTCGGGCTGTAAGTTGTTCACGGCCATCGCCGTCTGCAAGCTCATCGAACAAGGCAAGTTGGCATTCACGTCGACACTCCGCGAGTGTTTGGCCATCGACTTCCCCCGATTTGACCCGGACGTGACAGTCGAACAGTTGCTCACTCACACGTCCGGCATCCCCGATTATTTCGACGAGTCTGTCATGGACGATTTCGAGGAATTGTGGCGGCAGCGTCCGATGTATCACATCCGGCAGCTACGTGACTTTCTCCCGATGTTCCAACACGAGCCGATGCGACAAGAACGAGGCGTGTTTCAATATAATAATGCCGGTTATATCTTGCTCGGCCTCATCGTCGAACAAGCGAGCGGGTTGATGTTCTCGGACTATATCGAACGATTCGTGTTCAAGCTGGCCGACATGAACGATTCGGGGTACTTCTCGCTCGATGCCTTGCCGGCGAATACGGCGCTCGGGTATATCGACAACGCGGACGGCTCGTGGCGGACGAACCACTATTCGATTCCCGTCAAAGGCGGAGCGGACGGCGGCGCGTTCGTGACGGCACAAGATATGGCCAAACTTTGGAGCGCCTTGCTCGCTCATCGCCTACTTGGCGATGAGATGACATCACGACTGCTGACTCCTCATGTGAAGGTAAACGATAAAGGCGCACATTATGGCTACGGTCTGTGGATTCAACTGAACGCGAAGCGACACGTGTTTAAATATCATGTCATGGGCTATGACCCCGGCGTCAGTTTTCATTCTGCGTACTACCCGGCCACAGACATCGTCTCGGTCGTCTGTTCGAACGAGTCAGATGGTGCGTTCGACCTCATGAAAGCCATTGAAATGAAAGTAGGTGAAGGTTGATGGTCATTCGTCCTTATGAAGAAGCCGATTTTGAACAGATTCAAGCATTGAATGAAGCGGAAGGTTGGAGTCAACTCGTTCGACAACATGACTTGACGAAACAGGCGTGGCGGCAATCGAACGTTGCCTATGTCGTCGAGTCAGAAGGACTGGTGATTGCCTACTTGCGTGGGTTGACCGACACAACCGTGAGCCTGTACGTGTGCGAACTGCTCATCGCGGCCTCGCACCGTCGCCTCGGGATTGGCGAGCAGTTGTTGTCACACGTCCATGCGCTCTACCCTGAGACGCGTCTCGAGATGCTCGCGAATGCTTCATCCCACACGTATTACGAAAAACTGAACTTCCGTCCGTTTTACGGGTACCGGAAGACGATTCACGAATAGGAGGAACTGTCATGAAACTAGCCATCGTGACCGGTGCGTCGCGCGGTCTCGGCCGTGCCATCGCCGAGGAACTATTGAAGCGGGATTACGAGGTCGTCAATTTTTCACGGACGCAGGCGACCGATGCCTCGTTCCGTCACGTCGAGGTCGATTTGGCTGATCCGACAAGTACACTGGCCGCGCTCGAACACGTGAAGCCGCTCATCGAGACGGCGACATCCTTGCTCGTCGTCCAAAACGCAGCCTTGATTGAACCGATTCACCGGGCCGGCCAATTGGACGCCGCGCAGCTCATCGCCCACGTCCAAGCCAACCTGCTCGCCCCGATGCTCTTGACGAACGCGGTGCTCGCGTACGATCTGCCCGTCTCGCTCATCCACGTGACCTCTGGGGCCGCCAAGCGCCCGATCTCGGGCTGGAGTGCATACTGTGCGACGAAAGCCGGGCTCGACCATTTCACCGAGACGGTCGCCCTTGAATTGACCGGTACGAACGATAAAATCGCCTTGTTCAACCCAGGCGTGATGGACACCGCGATGCAGGCAAGCATCCGGGCCTCATCAGAAGACGCGTTCCGTGACGTGGAACAGTTCCGTTCTTACGTGACAGAAGGCCGATTGCGCACCCCTGAGACGGTCGCCCATATCTTGGCGGAACACTTACTAGACGAGCCGTTCGAGAATGGCAAGACGTATTCCGTATATGACCTCGCTTGATTTTTGACCTGGTATAAAATTCAGTCACCCTTTTCTTACTAGACCGCCTACACTAAAGGCAGACGAAACAAGAAAGGATGACTTAATCATGAAGACGATTGCAGGAGGATTATTATTTTTCGGATTGTTCAGTCTGACGCTGTCGTTCACGATGATTGGAGATACCGCCATCGTCGGCGCGTTAGTGAGCGGTGTCGCCGTCTTGTGTGGGGTCGGGCTCTGGTTCGGTGCGACGGAACTGACACGCATCCGTGCCTCATTCCTCGACCACAAAAAAACGTCTTTCCCTGAATGAGGGAAAGACGTTTTTGGATTCATTGATTGTCTTCGTCTTCGTAATCATCATCCACGTATTCTTCGAAATCATATTCTTCGAAGTCCGCTTCGTCGATGAAGATGTCGCGGTCATTGACGACGTGAATCGGACCGTTGGCCACATCGATTCGAATCGTCCATGCCCATGGAATGCGCAATCGGCTATAAACGCCTGTCCAGAATTCCATCGATTCTTGCTCGTATCGCTCGAACTCTGCCAGCAACTCTTTAAAAGTGATTCCTGACAACTGGAAGTTTGAGTCTTGGATTCGCTCAAGGGCATTATGCGTCGCCTCGAGCTCCGCCGCACGTACCATTTCTTCGGCCGTAGCCATCTCAAGAATGGTTCCATCCGGTGGCAGAATGTCGTATACGTTAAACAATTCGCCTTCTTCTACTTCTTCATCAAACTCATAGTCGTCGTGCCGCATGCTTCATTCCTCCTCACTCTAGTTGAATCTCTTTCATTGTACCATTCCACTCCCTGTTAGAACGAAACATTCGTGTATATATTTTGGCAGGTGGGGAATGATAACAAAGGAATAGAATACGTATCAGCGAAAGGGGCCAATTGACCATGAACGAATCATTTCAAGCACTCGTCCTCGACAAAAAAGACGACCGTCTCCATTCCACGGTGACCGACGTCAAATTCGACGCCCTTCCGAGAGAAGAAGACGGCAACGTCCTCGTCGAAGTCCATTATTCAGCGCTCAACTACAAAGACGCTCTCGGGCTGACCGGATCCGGCAAAATCGTCAGTCATTATCCGTTCATCCCCGGGTGCGAGTTCGTCGGGAAAGTCGTTGAATCCGACCATCTCGATTTCAAAGCCGGCGACGATGTCATTGCGACCGGTTTCGGCATCGGCGAACGACATTTCGGTGGCTTCAGCCGTTACGCTCAAGTCCCTGGGAACTGGCTCATCAAACTACCGAAAGGCATGGCGCTGCGAGATGCAATGACAATCGGAACGCCAGGACTTACCGCCATGTTCGCTGTTGAGGCGCTCGAACACGAGGGTGTGCATCCTGGTCAAGAAGTACTTGTGACCGGTGCTTCCGGGGGAGTCGGCAGTTTTGCCATCGCCTTGCTCCACAAGCTCGGCTATCACGTGATTGCCTCGACCGGCAAACAAGACCCGGCGTATTTGCGCGACCTCGGTGTCGAGAACGTGATGGCCCGAAGCGAGCTCGAAGGACCGGCCCGACCGCTGGATGAACAGCGGTTCGATGCTGCCATCGACTCGGTCGGAGGCGAGACGCTCGGTAATATCCTCAGCCGAACGCGCTATGAAGGGACGGTCGTTGCGTGTGGGCTTGCCGGTGGCCATGAGCTCCACACGACCGTCTATCCGTTCATCTTACGAGGCGTACGGCTCATCGGCATTGATTCGGTCATGCAACCCATCGTACGTCGTCTGAAGGCGTGGGAACGATTGGATGAGCTGCTTGATTCTAACGTGCTCAACCATATGATTCATGAGATTCCGTTGCATGACGTCCCTCGCCACGCTGAGGCGATGATGCGCGGCGAACTGAGCGGCCGGACCGTCGTTCGGATCCATGACTAACAAACAGGGCTGAATCCATCGATTCAGCCCTGTCCCTGTATTCTCCATGGTGGTGGAATTATAAAGTGAATCCGGCTGGTGCGTCTTTGACGACGACAATCACCTTGCCTTGGTCTAATTTTTTCTCGAGTTGGTCCGCTTCTGTCGATGAGAAGCCGAGCTGTTCGAATTGGGCTCGGAGCTCGTCCCCTTTTTTACGGAATACATTTTTCGCGGCCGTCCCCAGGCCGACGTCTGATGCCGATACTGTATTCGCGTCGGCGTTATCGGCCACACGATCGGTCCGGTCATCATCGTGGGTGACGACATAAATGTGCTTGTCCTCAATCCCTTTCGCTTTCATCGATTGAATGGCGGTCACAACTTCTTCATCATTTGTGAACTCTTTGTACAAAACTGACATGTGTAGTTCCCTCCTTCGATAGCGTTACAGTAAGAGTAATTACCTTCTTTTGCAAAAATTACACATTAAAAAACGATGACAGCTGTCATCGTTTCGTTAAACGGCCGGTTCTTGGCCTTTTAATTTTTTTAATTCATCGAGCAAAATGTCCGATTCGTTGAACGGAATCGACTCTTGTCCGACTCGTTCGACGTGGTCATGACCTTTTCCGACGACGACGATCCGTTTCCCGACGAGCGCTTGTTGCGCTGCATGGCGCAAGGCATCTCGCCGTTCCTCGAACGTCACGTAATGCGTGTTCGAATCAACACCTTCGAGCAATCCATCGATGATGTGCCTCGGGTCTTCCGTCCGCACGTCATGTACTGTCACGATTAAATCGTCTGAATAGCGGCTCGCGATTCGACCCATCTCTGCCCGCTTCGTCGGATCTCGGTCTCCGGCCGCACTCAAGACGACCACGAGCTCTCGCTCACCTTGCTGAAGCGTCGACAAACATTTTTCGAGTCCGTCCGGCGTATGGGCATAGTCGATATAAATCTCGCCATCTTCCGTATCAAGTCGCTCGAGACGACCTTTTGGAAGCGTGAGTCCTGGCACGTTGGCGATGATGGAGCGCAACATCAGTTCCGACGTCGAGACGAGACCGATGGCCGCAGCCAGGTTGGCGGCGTTGAATGCGCCCATGAAGCGGACCGGCGCCTCAATCGTCAGTGCGTTCATTTTGACGACTACCGTTTGGTCATGCCAAATGACTTGGATATCGGCCGGTACGTCGGCATGCGTGCTATACATGATACGTCGACGGGTCGGGGCAAACGCGGCCATCGTCTTACTGGCCGGGTCTTCGGCGTTCAAAATAATGGCGTCCCCGTCTGTCGTTTCGACTTGTTCGAATAATCGGGCTTTGGCCCGGGCGTACTCGTCCATTGAGCGATGGTAATCCAAGTGGTCATGCGTCAAGTTCGTGAACGCCGCCGCGTGAAATCGGACGCCTTCGACACGTCCTTCCATCATTGCATGCGAGGAGACTTCGACGACACAGTCGGTCACGCCGGCATCCGCCATCTCGGCCAAAATACGATGTAAGACGACGGCTTCCGGCGTCGTATTTGGTGTTTTTAATGTTTGATCTCTATAACGTGCTCCAATCGTACTGACAATCCCGACCGGCCGTCCGGACAGACGAAATAAATCATATGTCAATGTCGCGGTCGTCGTTTTGCCATTCGTACCGGTGACACCGTAAATACGCATCCGATGTGAGGGGTGGTCATAAAAGGCACTGGCCACCACGCCGGCTGTCCGCTTCGTGTCCGCGACGACAAGGTTCGGCACCTCAAGATCAAGCGGGTATTCCGAGATGACAGCAACCGCTCCTTTGGAGACGGCATCCTCAGCGAATTCATGTCCGTCCACCGTATAACCGCGGATACAGATAAATAAATTCCCTGGACTGACCTTTCTGGAATCTGTCTCAATTCCGGTCACCCATGGATCGCGTTCGATGTCATCCATCTCATTTTCTAGAATGGCGGATAAACGTTTCGTCCTCATGCTGTGTACTTCCTTTCTCATGGGTGTCGCTAGGTTCGCAAACCTTATCGTCATGGTACTAGATATTAGGCTGTAATGGAGATGACAAATATATTACTTCCCTTTTTACGTGCAATGCAATCGCCCAACCAAAAAATTCCTAGTCCAGGACGGGACTAGGAATGTATTTCGCTGTCGGTGAACCGAAGTCCTTGCTCATGAAGCGCGGTTTCCAAGATTCGCAGCACACTTGGCCCGACCCCATGTAAGGCCGCAATCTCTTGCTTCGTATACGTGGCCAACTGTTCGAGCGTATCGATATAGGCGGCCTTGAGCGCCCGTTCGGCCGGCGCCGAACATTTCGGAAGTGGTGTCATCCAATTCCCTCCTCTCGTCCTGAATCTCGTTCGATCGTCGGGAGACAGGCGAGGACACGTTCCATACAAAATGTCCGACGGGCCTTCTTGCGTATATCCCACGCGACAAGTCGATCGCCTTGTAGCTTCATCAGTTTGACGCGTCGCTTTGAAATGACCCCGTTCCGATCGATATACACCATTTCTACGACTTGTCCGTTCCGCATCCAACGCATGACCTCTTGCCTCATCTGATTTCCCTCCTTTTGTTACCTTTATTATATCGAACATTTGTTCGTAACTCCAGTCTAGAGGTGTGCGTTTGAGCGATTTGCCGTATGCTAGAAGAAATGAATCTTTTGCGAAAGGGGTTTACCCGATATGACCTATTTGCTGTTGGCCGTTTTGGCCATCGTCTTATTCATTTCCATGATTTATGCGGCCAAAGCCTTGCCAAATTTAAGCAATGTTTTATTCAACCGCGGCAGCCTGTTCGGTCAAGACACCGAGACCGTCACGTGTCCGAACTGTAAGAAAACCTTCAAACGGTCCGGTGGGAACACCCAGACATGCCCTCACTGTTATACGTCGTTTTAACCCAAAAACACCCGCCTGGCCGCTAGACGCGGACCTCGGGTGTTTTTTGAATGTGCTCGAAGCAACAAGTAACCGTTTACGCTCACCTTATAAGTGAAATAAGAAGGTTACGTCATTTGCCCGCAAGTCAAACCACGAGACAGTCTCATTCCTAAAGGAGTTCACCATGTCATTCATATCCGATCACGATTTATACGCACGATTGTTAAACCGCGACACTTCCGCGCTCGAACTGCTGTACGACCGCTATGAGCGCATCTTATATTCGCTCGCCCTCCGCTTGACGACGCGAGCCGACTGGGCCGAGGCCGTCCTATCCGAGGTGTTCACCGAGCTTTGGAAACGGCGTCTGCCGCTCGATTTGACGACCCATCGGCTGAGAACGCATTTGTTCGAGCGTGTGGAGACCGCAGCGCTACGTCTAGTCGCGAGCGCTTAAACCCGTCTGCTCTACCGCTCGATGTAACACTTCTAGAATCCCATCCGCATACATGCCCTCGGTGACACGACCATGTTCTCGTTTGGCTTCTTCCGTCCCGTTACCAAGCACATAGCCGTTGCCGACATACCCCAACATTCCTAAATCGTTCCCACTGTCCCCGAACGCGTAGGCGTGCTCGGTTTGAAACGTATATCGGTCGCACACGTAGTCGACTGCAGCGACTTTCCCCGCCCCTCGTGGGATGAAATCAATATCGTAGGCGTCTGCCGGATCCCCGGCGAGCGAGTTGCAACGACTAACGTTGACCGCGATTCCGAAGTCACCGGCACTCGAACGAATATGCTCGAGCTCCTGTGCGCTCTCGCCGAAGTAATAATAATTGTGCATCCAGCCGCTTGTGCCAAGATTCGTCTGTGGTTCAATCGTGAGTGTTCGCCCTAGCCTGTCGACGACTTGGGTGACGCGGTCTGAAAAATCATCGGGAAACCGTGACGAATAACCGGGATCAAGCTCCAGTTGTCCGGACGCCGTCACTTGATACAGCTCTGTCCCGAGACTCGCCGCGATTCGATGTGGGAAGTAACGCATCTCGGCCCGCTTCACTTTCTCCATAATCGTCTCGAGCGAACTCCCCGTCACCCACATCGTCGATAAGCGATGTGAATGATGATCGAGAAAATCTTCGAGTTGCCGCAAGTGCTCCAACTGCTTTGCGGAACAAGCATGCGGGAAGTACGTCTCGTCGAAATCAAAACAGATGAGCGTCCGTCCTTCCTTTGTAAATCGTTTCATCGTCATCCTCCTTGTGTCGCCATACCCCCTTCTCGTATAGTAAAAGGAGAAAGGACGTGCAACATGAAAAATCGTTTAAGCCGCTACTACTGTCAGTATAGCGGAATCGTGATCGGGTTCGGACTTGTCTTCGCCTTTTTGTTCGGCATACGGACATATTCATTTTGGCAACAATGGCTCCCGAACGGATTTGCGCTTCTCATCACATTCCTCACAGCAATGCTGTTTAGTTACGTGACGTATCGACTGCTCAGTGCCTTGAATTTGAAACTCTTTCACCGACTCGGCGACGCGACATCGACATGCTCCCGTTAAACACGGGACTACATAACGACCGTTCACAAAATAGTCACCTCAAATAGGCATCCATTTCACGGTTTCATCCGTTAGATCAATACAAGGGATTCCCTTATGGATAAAGGAGACAGCCATGACTGATATTGAATTGTACGAGCGCGTCAGGCAAAAAGACAAACAAGCGCTCGAGGCACTTTATGATCGCTATGAACGAATCCTGTATGCCTTTGTCATGCAGTTGACGAAAGACCGCGACCTCGCCGAAGAAGCGATGCAGGAAGTATTCATCAAGCTGTGGCGCGGCGGCGGCGTATATGATGACTCAAAAGGAAAATTCAAATCGTGGCTGTTCACGATGAGCCGTCACGTCACGATCGACTTGATTCGCAAACGAAAACCCGACCTGCAACTAGACGAGTCTTACGCTGAAGCCATCCCGGCCCCGGCCCCGTCCGTCGAGACCGAGGTCGAATGGCAAGAAGAGCGAACGCAAATCGAGACGGCGATGGCCGAGCTTCCGGTCGAGCAACAACAAGTCGTCCGTCTCATGTATTTCCAAGGGCTCAGCCAACAAAAGATCGCCGATGCGTGTGGCATCCCACTCGGCACCGTAAAAGGAAGGATTCGATTAGCGTTGAAACAGTTACGAAGGCATCTATCCCATGATTTGATTGATAAGGAGGTGGAACGATGAACGCTTGTGACCAATTGATTGATTATTTCAACCAGCATTTGACGGAAGACGAACGCATCCGGTTCGAAGCGCATCTCGCGACATGTCAATCGTGTCAAGAAGAGCTCGAACAACTCGAGGCCCTCGTCGGCGGCGTCGCGTTCCTCTCTGAACCGGCTGAACCACCGAGCGGGATGAAGGCACGCATCCTCGACAACGTGTTCGCAGAAGACGATACGGAGACAGCGTCGAAACCAGACGAACCGACCCCGATCACACCGTTCACTGCCACGAAGAAGAACCAGAAGACGCCCTGGGGAGCGCTCGCTCTCGCAGCCGCACTCATGCTCTCCTTGATCGGGAACGGCTACCTGCTCTTGAACCAAGATGACCCGAGCGGCATCGCCTTGACCGAGACCGTCCCGCTCGAAGGCGATTCGGAAGGCGTGGCTTATCTGGCCGAACAGGACGGCCAGCGTCAGCTCATCGTCCAAACGAACGGACTCGATGCGCTCGAAGCGAACGAGGTATATCAAGTTTGGCTCATAAAAGACGACTCCCCGATTCCGACCGGGGCGTTCGTGACGGATGCTAAAGGGAACGGGACCGTCATCTATACACTCGATTCGACTGAATCGGAGACGGACTGGGATACCGTCGCTGTCACGAAAGAACCCGAACGGGGCAACACGGCACCAGAGGGCGACATCGTCCTCATTGCCAGCCTATAAGCAAGAACCGAATGACCTGACGCACCGCGCGTACGTGTCATTCGGTTCTTTTTTCGTTATGATGATAGAAAAGGAGTGGTACATATGCGTCAGCCTAAAATTGGTGTCGTCGGTCTCGGCGGCATCGCTCAGAAAGCGTACTTACCGATTTTATCGAACAGCACATCGTTCGAACTGATCGGTGCCTATTCTCCGACCGTCGCCAAACGCGACGCGATCTGTCGGGCCCATCGGATGGAGTCATTCACAGGACTTCCCGAGCTTGCGGCGTCCGTCGATGCGGCGTTCGTCCACAGTTCGACCGAGACGCATTTCGACGTCGTCTCCTATCTGCTCGCACACGGTGTCGATGTGTATGTCGATAAACCACTCGCTGCGACAATCGAACAGGCGGAACGTCTCGTCGAGCTGGCCGAGCAGACGAACCGGAAGCTCATGGTTGGCTTCAATCGCCGCTTCGCCCCGATGTATCAGCACGTGAAAGAAGCCGCTCCGTTCCACACGCTCGACTTCGTCAAGCATCGCGGGGACGGTTTGCGCGGCCACGACTATCAGTTCACGTTGCTCGACGATTATTTACACGTCGTCGACACGATCCGGTATCTCACCGGAAGCGAGTTGCGTCTAGTCACAGGGCATTTGGAGAAGACCGAAGCGAACGAGCTTCATTTCGCCCGCCACGTCTGGCAAGACGAATACGGACTGCACACGACATCGATGCACCGCAAGGCCGGGACCAATCACGAAGGGCTGAGCGCCATCCGGGACGGACTTCGCGTGACGGTCGATGAGATGGTGACGCTTCAGCGCTTCGAGCACGGCGCCCATTCGACGAAGACGTTCGGGTCATGGGACACACTCTTGACTCAACGAGGCTTTCAAGGAGCGATCGACCACTTTATCTCGGCGTTGACCGACGATACGGCCATCATGACGGACGGTCGTGAGGCGCTCCTCACACAACAGCTGGTGACGGATTTGTTCGGCTCACACTAAAAGGAGGCGTATCAAATGGATTTCTTTTTCTACATCATGGTCATCGTCGTCGTGTCCATCGCCGCAGACACGTTCAACAAGACACGGAAGGCGCGTTTAGAAGAACTTCGACTCAAAATCGAGCAAGAGAAACTCGCGATTCAGCGGCTCGAACTCGAGATGAAGCGCGACGAAGACAAACTCGATCATCACGGATTTTAAAAAGACGATCGGCCCAGAGCGGGTCGGTCGTCTTTGGTTATAAGATATGGCGCTCCTCAGCTTGACGTGTCTCGCGGACACGCTTTTGCCGTCGTTCGGTGAGTGTCGACCAGGTGACGGCCGTGATGATGCAGGCGGCACCGATGAAGAAGTTGCGGTCGAGCCGTTCGTCGAGGACGAGCCAGCCGAGGTAACCCCCGACGAGCGGTTGGAAGAAGAAAAACAGCGACCCGACGCTCGCATCCATGAGTTCGATCCCTTTGTTCCAAAAGAAGAACGCCCCGGCCGTCGAAATGATGCCAACGTATAACACACTGAGCCACAACACCGTGGTCATATCCGGCAAACCGGATGCGGCCACTTCCATTCCCATGAGCGGCGTCATCAATACGAAGGCGATGCCGATGGCGAACGTCGTGATCGTTAACGACGACATCGTCTCGGAAGCGATTTTCACATAGATGGACATGAGCGCCCACGTGATGGCGGCACCGACCAAGACGAGGCTACCGATGAAATACGTGCCTTCGACGTGCCAGCCGACGACGATGATGACCCCGAGCGTCGCCAACAGAAGTGACCCGATTTTGACAGGTGTGAGCCGCTCTTTCAAGATCAACCGGGCGAAGATCACCATGAACGCCGGCGTCGCCGCCGTCACAAGCGATCCGGTATGGGCATCTGAGAGTTTCGTGCCGATGAATTGAAAGGAAATCGAGGCGACATAGCCGACGACTCCGACGAGCGCGATCCACTTCCAGGCGCTCCTGGCAATCTGCTCGCGTCCGAACGCCCACCACATTATAAACAGAACGACAAAGGCAACGGCGTAGCGCATCCAGACGAGCGTGAACGGTTCGATATAGCCGAGCGCATACTTACTGACGACGTACATCCCGCCCCAAATGCTGGCGGCGAGCGTTAAACTGATAGCACCGAGCCATTCCTTGCGCATAGCGTCTCTCCTTTCTGATGCCTAAACAATACGACACCGTTTCCTGAAATTCCTGTCTCTCTAGTTGTCGAACTGACCGAAATCGCTTACAATAACTCTAATGATGATTGAAAGGAGGGAGAAAGGTGAACTTTGTCGGACGTACGCACTGGTCAACAGAACATTTGTACATTTTGCGTGCGATTTTTCACGATGTCGCGTAACCACAGGACCCGTCTGTCCTTTTTTAGACATTGCTGAAATACGACAAAGCGCCTCTCTTTCTTGCCGAGCGCTTCTTTGCGCTCGGTTTTTTTGATAGGCCTCTACTTTAGGAGGAACCATCTATGTTAATCGAATTACAACATATTCAAAAACAATTCGGCGGCCACGCCGTCTTAATCGATGCCAATCTTCAGGTAAACGCAGGCGAGCGAATCGGGCTCGTCGGACGGAACGGGAGCGGCAAGACGACACTCCTACACCTCATCGTCGGCGCCGATTCGCCCGACGAAGGGACGATCTATCGAAAACAACGGCTGACGATTGGCTATTTGGCCCAGATTCCTGCCCATCCCGGTAAATCAGGGCGAGACGTACTCTATACCGCGTTCGCCGAGTTGACGAGACTCGGTGACGAGATGCGACGACTCGAGGAACAGATGATCTCAAGTGACGACATCGACTCACTCCTCGAGACGTACGGCGCCCTGCAGATGCGCTATGAGAACGGCGGCGGCTATGCCATCGATTCGAAAGTGAATGCGATGATCGATGGATTACGGCTCACAAGTTTCGTCGACCGCCCATTCGACACACTCAGCGGCGGAGAACGGACCAAAGTCGGGCTCGCCTTGGCGTTGCTCCAAGAGCCGGAACTGCTCATCCTCGACGAACCGACGAACCATCTCGATTTAGAAGCGATGACTTGGCTCGAGTCATTCCTGCGTGACAGTCCGTCCACGCTTCTCCTCGTCTCACACGACCGCGTGTTTCTCGACGCCGTCGCCACACGCATCGTCGAATGTGAGGACGGGGAGTTGGCTAGTTTTGATGGCAACTACAGCGCGTTCGTCGCCCAAAAAGAAAAGAAGTTGCTCGATCAATTCCATGCCTATACGGAGCAACAAAAGAAAATCAAGAAGATGAAGGAAACGATTCGACAGCTAAGACAGTGGGCGAACGAAGGCAATCCACCGAACGAGAAGTTTTATCGGCGCGCCAAATCGATGGAGAAAGCGCTCGCCCGCCTCGAGACGATCAAAAAACCACGACTCGAGGCCGTTCAACCGGACATTCAGTTCACGGCTCAGGGGCGGACCGGACGCGATGTGTTCGAGGCGACCGACGTGACGGTCACTTACGACCGGACCGTCTTCGAACACGTCTCGTTCTACGCCGGTCATGGCGAACGCATCGCCATCGTCGGCCCAAATGGGAGCGGCAAGTCGACCCTGTTGAAAGTATTGCTCGGTCACCTCGAACCGGCGACAGGCGAGGTGCGACGAGCGGAACGGGCCCAAATCGGCTACTTGTCCCAACACATCGACTTTGATGACTCCCATCGGCTCATCGAGGCGTTCCGTGACCGCATCGCTGTCGATGAAGGGAAGGCCCGTCAATTGCTGGCCCAATTCCTCTTCTATGGCGCGAGCGTCTTCAAACCGGTCAAAGATTTGAGCGGTGGCGAGAAGATGCGGCTCATGCTCGCCATTCTCATGCATGAGGATGTGAACGTGCTCGTCTTAGACGAACCGACGAACCACCTCGACATCGAAGCGCGTGAAGCGCTTGAAGACGCACTCGACCGTTTCACCGGGACGCTCGTCGCCGTCTCACACGACCGCTACTTCTTGAACAACCTGTTCCCGATCACCTATTGGCTCGACGGGACAGCGACACGTTTCCCGGGAAACGTGTCGTATGCGCTCGAGAAACGGCAACATGAAATGAACACAGAGGTCGCCGTTCCTAAACCGAAACTCGTGAAACCGAAGCAAGAAACGACTCGCGACACCTCAGTTGATGAAGCTCGCCTGACCGAGCTCGAAGCATCACATCAAGCACTCCTGCACCAGATGAATGAGACGAACGATTTAAAAGAATTAATGACGTTGCAGCAACAAGCCGATGCGCTCCAAGCAGACATCGACACATTGTTGAATCAGTTGCTCGAATCGATTTAATCAAAAACGACGCCCTTAGCGGCGTCGTTTTTGTTCGAACCAAGCTTGGACAAGAAAGCCCGTCACGCCAAGCGCCATCAAAAAATAGGGCACGATACGTGGGACAGCGCCCGTTTCCCCCATCATCATGAGGATCAATCCGCTCACGAACGTCCCGAGCCAATATATTTTCGGCATGTCGTCACTCCTCTATAATTTTTTTCTTGTAATTTGTCAGAATTTTTCGTAAAATATTTTGAAATTCTTATTTCCAGATATGGAAAGGAGACGCGTTCATGCCAAAACGAAACTGGGAGACGATTCTCCGATTCACCCTCGTCGTCACAATCACGCTCGCCACTTTCCTCTACGTCCGCTACTCGACCGAAATTGAGGAACGCGAACGTGCCTTAGAGCAGTACCTTGCGACTCATTATAACATTTCGGCGGAAACCTATTCGATTGACGGTACCCTTTCCTTAAGCGGTTACGTCTATGATTTGACGTTCGAAGACGAACCCGACGCCGCTTACACGTTTCAGGTCGAACAGGCCGCAGACGGCCATCGTGTGAAGTTTGAACGAGCAGATGGCAAACAACCGGACCGGGTCGCCACGTTCGCCCCATAAGAAAAAGCGCCACGTCTGTGGCGCTTAACGGTGAGCGTTTCTAGTAGAGCGGACTTTCACCCGACCGAGAAAGTTCCCGGCCGACCGTCCCATGCAATCAATCGATACGTGCTAGAAAATGGACGCGGTTCAGAACGCGATTTCGGAGCGTTCGTTCGTCTGAACATCAATCTGGCCCTGCACAGAGACATTGCCTCCAAAACGGCCATGACTGCGTTTCGACGTAATAAGGTTGAAATCCATCATGAACCTCATCATGCCCACCTGTTTTGAAACACCGAGCTTCCTAGACGTTTTGCCTCCCACATATCCTTTTTGTCTGCCCCTCACCTCTCGCTCGAGGTCAGGTGGACGACAGTTTGAATCAGGAGATCACCTAGTCCGCTGGTCTTTCAACCAACTTGTCTCTCGTTTCACCGAGCCGGCCTCAGTCAAACAACGATTGAATCTTCGTTTCATCCGTTGCCCCCTTTCAGCTCAACACGTTGAATGAGGACTACACTAATACATTAACCGTTTTACGTGACATCGAATCCCTGTTCACCATTTCTTCAAAATTTAGTCGTCGATATAATGGTCGAGCGCATAGGCGACGCCATCGTCCTCAACATCCTTCGTGATATGGGTGCTGATGTCTTTCAACGGATCGACGGCGTTCCCCATCGCAATCCTCGTTTCCGCCACTTCGAACATCGAGATGTCGTTCAAATTGTCCCCGATGGCCACAATATCCGCTTGTGGAATGCCGTGATGCTCTGCCAACTGCGTCAAGGCCATCCCTTTGCTCGCATTCGGATGACCGATCTCGATTTTCGTCCAGCCTGCCGTCGTGATCAAAATGTCGGTCCGGGGCTCATACAGTTTCCGGAGCTCGTGCAGTTTGCGCCGATCGAACGAATAGACGAAGACTTTGTACACTTCGTCGGCCTCAAAGTCGATGTCCTCGATCGCATCAACATATGTCAGCCCGAACTGTTCGTTTTGAATTTCAATCTCTCGCTCGCCCCATTCCTGTGAGAACGATTGGTCGTGTGGCAACACCTCATCCAACTCGCCCTTCAGTAAATCGGTACCCGAACGGAGTACTTTCACCCCGGCATTCGTATAAAATTCGACATACGCTCCGTGCTCATGGGCCACATCCCACAACTCCTGTACGACGTCTTTCGGGAGCGCGTGGTAATAAATGCGTTCGTTCTCATAGAAAGCGATTGCCCCGTTCCCGGACAAGATTGGACAAGTCAATCTGCTCCGTCGCAGCAACTCTTCGATATCGTGAATCGATCGGCCCGAAGAGATGGCGACCAAATCTCCCTCGGCTTGGCGACGCCGGATTGCGTCTTGGTTCGTTTCTGTGATGACACCAGTTCGAGACAATAACGTCCCGTCTAAATCGATGGCAATCAATTTCATATTCCAATCTCCTTTCAAACGCGTCTCATCATTCCATTCCCCGAATTCATTCATCTCAACGCAAAGAAAACACCATTCTGGCATATAGGCGTTTTCCTTTCACGCAAATAGGGAAATATTTATTAGTCCTAAATAATAATTTGTGCGTTTGGAAAGGAGTCCTCATGAACACTTCACCTGAAAAGCCACGCTTGAATCGCGTGTTCTACATTTCGGCGAGTCTCATCGCTCTCCTCGTCCTGTTTGGTGCGATTCGTCCGACGTTGTTCGCGACGATTGCCGGGAACATCTTCAACTTCACGACTCGCTCGTTCGGTTGGTTTTACTTACTCGCCGTCTTCTTGTTCGTCGTCTTCCTCGTCTTCCTCGCGTTCAGTAAATACGGGAAGATTCGGCTCGGGACGGACCAGGACCGTCCGCAATACCCGTTCTTTACTTGGATCGGGATGCTGTTCTCCGCTGGTTTCGGGGTCGGACTCGTCTTTTGGGGCGTTGCCGAACCGATGAGCCATTTCATCACCCCTCCGTATGCGGATACGACCGAGCTGACCGTCGAAGGAGCTCGATTGGCCATGGCATATTCCTTCTTCCATTGGGGCGTCAGCCAATGGTCCGTCTTCGCCATCGTCGGCTTGATTATCGCGTATTTCCAGTTCCGCCGAAATGCGGACGGCCTTATTTCGACGAGTCTGTCTCCGCTCATTAAAGACCGGGCTTATAAACAGCCGCTCAATCAAACGATTGATATTTTAGCCGTCATCGCGACCGTCATGGGTGTCGCCACGTCACTCGGTCTCGGTGTGCTCCAAATCAACGGTGGTTTGAACAGTGTCTTCGGGTTGCCGAACACAGCGCTCGTCCAAGTATTGATTATCGTTGTTTTGACCGTCTTGTTTTTGACTTCGACGACGACCGGTCTCGACCGCGGCATCAAATGGCTCAGTAATATCAACCTCGGGACCGCGCTCGTATTGATGGTATTCGTGTTCTTTGCCGGCCCGACCATCTTTATTTTAGAGACGTTCACCCTCGGGTTAGGGGATTATTTACAGAACTTTATCCGCTACAGTCTTCGTTTGCAGCCGTACCAGCAAGGGACGTGGGTGCGTGATTGGACCATCTTCTACTGGGCATGGGCCATCGCTTGGTCGCCGTTCGTCGGTGCATTCGTCGCCCGCGTCTCACGTGGCCGAACGATTCGTGAGTTTATCGTCGGGGTGCTCATCGTGCCACCGTTCATCGCGCTCTTATGGATTGCCGTGTTCGGCGGAACGGCCCTTCACCTCGACTTATTCGAAGGAACATCGATTGCGCAAGCGGTCGATGCCGATGTGACGAGTGCCTTATTCGTCACGTTCGCCGAATTGCCGTTCAGCTTTATTTTATCCGTCTTGTCGATTCTGTTGATTCTTACTTTCTTGATCACGTCAGCCGATTCGGCGACGTACATCATCAGCAGTATGACGACGAATGGTAGTTTGAATCCACCGCTCACTGTCCGAATCGTTTGGGGCATTTTGCTCGGCGGAATCGCCGCCGTTCTATTGATCGCGAGCGGGCTCGAGGGATTGCAGACCGCTTCACTCATCTCCGCCCTCCCGTTCACCGTCATCTTGATTCTGATGGTGTACACGCTGTTCAGTCTATTACGCAAAGAAAATGTCCGTAAAATCAAATAGGAATTAGGGTCGCCTCAAAGGCGGCCTTTTCTTTTGGGGATGCGTTCCTTCATATTGACACGTGCAAAGGCGATTGCTACGCTTTTGTCAGCATGACACGCAAGTCAAAGGGGGAAACGCTATGGCTCAAGATTTCACACGGGCGTACGCGGAAACACGCGACGCCAGCGACTCGCTCGCACCATACCGGGGAGAATTTTATTTGCCGCAAGACGGTATTTATATGGACGGTAACTCGCTCGGCCTGTTATCGAAACGGGCCGAACGGACGTTACTCGATTCACTGAGCGATTGGAAAGAGCTCGGGATTGATGGCTGGATGTCGGGACGCCACCCATGGTTCAACTTGTCAGAACAATTGGCCGCACTTAACGCCCCGCTCGTCGGAGCCAGAGCCGAGGAAGTGATGGTCACCGGGTCGACGACGGTCAACTTGCACCAACTCGTCGCCTCATTCTTTAAACCGGAAGGCAAGCGGACGAAGATTTTAGCCGACACGCTCACCTTCCCATCTGACATCTACGCCTTGAAGAGTCAACTCGAGCTCCGTGGACTCGCCCCGAGCGAACATTTGGTTCAAGTCTCGAGCCCGGACGGACGCTATTTGAAGGAAGAAGACATCATCGCAGCGATGACGGACGAGATCGCTTTGATCGTCTTGCCGACCGTCCTCTATCGCAGCGGACAAATTCTCGATATGGCCCGTCTCGCCATGGCGGCGCATGAACGGGATATCTTGATCGGCTTTGACGCCTGCCATTCGGTCGGCGCCATCCCGCACGCATTCCACGACTGGGGCGTCGACTTCGCCTACTGGTGCAACTATAAACATTTGAACGGCGGACCGGGCAGTGTCGGCGGCCTGTTCGTCCATGAACGTCATTTCGGGACGACACCTGGCCTGGCCGGTTGGTTCGGTTCACGCAAAGATAAACAGTTCGATATGGATCACACGATGACGCCGGCCGATGACGCAGGAGCGTTCCAAATCGGGACACCGCACGTCTTGAGTCTGGCCCCGCAACTTGGTGCCCTCGAGATGTTCAATGAAATCGGGATGGACGCCATCCGTGAGAAATCGCTCGCTTTGACGACGTATATGACTGCATTGATTGACGAGGTGCTCGCCCCATACGGATTCGTCATCGGCAGCCCGCGCAACGAGACGCAACGCGGTGCACATTTGAGCCTCGAGCATCCGGAGGCGGCCCGCATCTGTAAAGCGCTCAAACAACATCGCGTCATTCCGGATTTCCGGGCCCCGAACATCATCCGACTCGCACCGGTCGCGCTCTACAACACGTTCACCGATGTGTATGATGTCGTGATGACGTTACAGACAATTATGGAAAACAAAGAATACGAGGCGTTCGAGAACGTCCGCGAAGTCGTGGCCTAAGGAGAATCGATATGAGTGAACGGATTGAACATAAAGTCGAGCAATCGATTCAGACAGACTTTTCAAAAGACATGTCATACGGTGACTATTTACAACTCGACCCGATTTTATCGAGTCAGCACCGCTTATCGGATCATCATGACGAGATGCTGTTCATCATCATCCATCAGACGAGTGAGCTCTGGATGAAATTGATTTTGCATGAACTGACGGCGGCCGTGACCGCCATCGAGACGGGAGAGCTCGAGCGTTCGTTCAAGATGCTCGCCCGTGTCTCGAAGATTCAACAACAGCTCATCCAGTCGTGGAGCGTCCTCGCGACGTTGACTCCGGCCGAGTATTTGGAGTTCCGCGACAAACTCGGTTCGTCTTCTGGCTTCCAATCGTACCAGAACCGCCAAATCGAGTTCGCCCTCGGCTTTAAGAACGCGCGCACACTCAGTGTGTACGCCCATGATGAGAAGCTATATCCGCTTCTCGAGTCGTCGCTACAGGCACCGAGCATCTATGACATGACCGTTCGCGAAATGCATCGCCGTGGTCTCGCCATCGATGACACCGTGCTCAACCGGGACGTCACGAAAGACTGGGAATGGAACGAGAGCGTCGAAGCAGCTTGGGTCGAAGTATATCGCGATGTGAACAAGTACTGGGACTTGTATGAGCTCGGCGAGAAACTGCTCGATATCGGCAGCCAGCAGCAGATGTGGCGCTTCAACCATATGAGCACCGTCGAACGGATTATCGGTCAAAAGATGGGGACGGGTGGATCGTCAGGCGTCAATTACTTGCGCCGCGTCCTCGACCACCGTTTCTTCCCTGAACTTTGGACTGTCCGGACAAAACTGTAAGGAGGACGAACACGATGACATGGATTGATGTTTCGCAACCGCTCGAAGACACGATCACGACATGGCCAGGCGACACGGCGTTCCGTTACGAGATCGCGTGGCCGATGGCCGATAGCGGTTCGGTCAACGTCGGGAAAGTGACGATGAGCCTGCATACTGGAACGCATATCGATGCCCCGTTCCATTTCGAGGACGCCGGACAGCGCGTCATCGATCTCGATCCCGGGCTCTATATCGGTCCGGCCCGGGTCATTCATCTCCCTGGACACGAACGAATCGAAGCGACGGACTTGGACGGTTTTGACTTGACCGGCGTCGAACGGTTGATTCTCAAGACCGACGGCTGGCCGAACAAGCAGGAATTCCCGAGCCACATCCCTGAACTCACGCCTTCACTTGCCGACCGTCTCGGCGAACTTGGGATTTACTTGATCGGTCTCGATTTGCCTTCGGTCGACGCGATCGACAGTAAAGAGATGGCGGCGCACCACGCGCTCGCCCGCAACGGGGTCCACATTCTCGAAGGACTCGTCCTCGACCATATCGCCCCTGGTGATTACGAATTGAACGCCGTGCCGCTCCCGATCGTCAAAGGTGACGGCAGTCCGGTGCGCGCGCTCTTGCGTTCGCTCGACTAATTTGACATCCATCCGGAAAACCGGGTGGATGTTTTTTTGAGGGAAACATGGGGAAAGGCTTGAATCCGGCTTAGAGAGGGAACAGGGATACTGTTCTCATTATGTAAAAAGGAGTGGTTTCTTCATGAAAGTAATCTCATTTATTCTCCCTGCCTATAACGAAGAAAAAAACATTCCACTCGTCTTTGAAGCGATTCGAGAACAATTTGAGGGGATTTCTTACGACTATGAAATTGTGTTCATTAACGATGCGAGTTCAGACGATACACTCGGTGCAATCAAACGATTGGCGAAACGCCATCCCGAAGCGCGTTATGTCTCTTTCTCACGAAATTTTGGAAAAGAAGCCGCTATCCTCGCCGGCCTGCAACACGTAACCGGTGATGCGGCCATCATCATGGACACGGATCTTCAACACCCATCCGCTTTGATTAAGCAAATGGTGGTTGGTTACGAGGAAGGTTATGATCAAGTTATTGCTAAACGCGACCGCACCGGGGAGAGTGGTATCCGAAAAATCGCCGCTCAAACGTATTACAAATTAATTAATAAAATCGTCGATGTCGAACTTGAAGACGGAGTCGGTGATTTCCGTCTCCTCAGCCGGGAAGCCATCGACGCACTATTGCGCATGAACGAGAATCAACGCTTCTCGAAAGGATTGTTCTCCTGGATCGGGATGGAACAAAAAGTTGTCACCTACAAGAACGTTTTACGCCAAAATGGTGAGACGAAATGGTCATTCAATCAGCTATTCAACTATGGCGTCGACGGTTTGATTTCCTTTAACTCAAAACCGCTCCGTTTTTGTTTTTACACGGGCGTATCGATTTTGGTACTGTCGATGCTTTATATTTTGTTCACTTTGTTCGGAATTATTCAAGACGGTGTCGAGACCCCAGGATATTTCACCCTCATCTCGGCAATCCTTTTGCTCGGCGGGATTCAACTCGTCAGTCTCGGGATTATCGGCGAATATGTGGGGCGCATCTATTTCGAGACGAAACAACGTCCCGCTTATTTGATTCAAGAAACTAATATGCAAAGGAAGAGTGTGAATGAACAAAAGAAAGGCAGAGTTTATAAAATTCATCGTCATCGGGGGAATTAACACCCTCAATTACTATACGATTTACATGCTGTTTCATCACTTATGGAAAGTCGGCTATGGGGTCTCTCATGTGGTGGCGTTCACGCTCAGCATGGTCGCCTCTTTCTTTTTGAACAGCTATTTCACGTTTCAGGTCAAACCGACGCTACGCAAATTTTTGCAGTTCCCGCTGACACAAGTCGTCAACTTCACGGTCACGACCATCTGTATCTATCTGCTCGTCGAACAGTTCGGTATGTCGACATCGATTGCCCCATTGTTCGCCATCTTCATCGCCGTCCCAGCGACATTTATCGTCACGAGCAAAATTTTGAAACAAGGGCATACCGCTATATGAAGAACGTATGGCTTATCGTTGCAGCACTGGTCGTGTCCATCATTGCGCATGCCTTTCTCATCTATTATCAATCACAAGGCGGGTATGTCGCCGGCCCGAACGATGGATTGTCCCAGATGGTACCGTTCAAATATTTTTTATATGAAACGTTCCATAAAGGCAACCTTGTCTATGCCGAAGACTTCGGATTCGGTGGCGGGACCATCACCCAACTCGCTTATTATTATGCGACGTCCGTCGTCTTTTGGCTTACGGTCGCAGTCGTTTCCTTGTTCGACGTGCTCGGACTCGTCACGCCGGACCTCGAACTTTGGTTACAGCTCACCCTCTTCGTGAGTGTCATCCGTCTCGCCGCCGTCCTATTGTTTGCGACATATGCGTATCGGCTGTTCCACGTCAGAACATCTCACGCCTTCATCGGCGCAGTCCTATACGGCGTGTCCGTTATATACATCCGCCATGTGACATTTTGGGAGTTTTTCGCGGACGCCTTCCTTTGGGTTCCACTCCTTGTCATCGGACTCGAACGCATCATCCGGCTCGGCCGTGCCGATCTCTTTATCGCTATCAGCGCACTCATGCTCGTCAACAACTTTTATTTCGCGTACATCAATTTGGTTTTCGTCTTTGTCTACGTCGTGTTCCGCCAGTTCATTCACTTCCCGGAAGACCGTCTTAAACGCCGGCAACAGTGGATGTTTTATGTTGGTTCTGGTGTGCTCGCGTTGCTCCTTAGCGCTTTCGCATTCATTCCGGCGACGTATGGATTTCTGCAAAATGAGCGACCGTCTTTCGAGCACGAGATTGACCTGGTGCGATTCGATAACATTTTGTACGATAGCCCCCTGTTCATCATTCCGGCCGTCTTCATCCTATTCGCGCTTTATCGCCCACTCTATCGTCAGACGGCGTTTCGTCTCTTTGCAACGATGAGCCTTTTATTCACGGTACTCCATTTCAGCCCACACGTCGGAAGTTTCTTCAACGGGTTCTCGGCCCCGCAATATCGCTGGGAATATCTTGCGAGCTTTACAATCGGTGGTGCGGTAGCTGTCGGTTTATCGCATTGGCGGTTTGAAAGGAATGCGTTCCTTACTGCCGCTATAGGCACAATAGTGTTCTATCTCCTGTTCGGTCTGTTCGGGAATGTGACATGGCCTATCGGTCTCGTCATCTTTGGATTGATGCTCGTCTCGGTAGCGTCGCTTTGGTGGAAACCCCTCCTCGCGCCATACATCATTCTCGCCTCATGCCTCATCGTCTTTAACGGCTATACGAAACTCGTGCTTTACGATCAAGCCATCGTTAAGACGAACGAGTCATTCGTGAACAGTTCCGATTACGACAGCGCCGAACAACGTGAACTTGTTGCGCTCGTACAAGACGATGCCGCTCCGCTCGAACGACTCGATTGGATGGTCCCTTTGCGCAACAACACACCAATCGTCCAGTCGTTTCTCGGGACGAGCTTGTACTCGAGCATATTGAACGGGAACCTGTTGACGCTCTATTGGCGCGACCTTGAAATCGATATGGGACGGGAGAGCGTAAGCCGATACGGCTCGCTCGGCAATCGCGCCAACCTGCATCACTTATTATCGAGTCCGTACTGGATGCGCCATACCAACGTGGCGAGTGAAGCACCATACGGTTTTACCTTGCTCGCCGAGAGTGACCGGTATGCTGTCTATGAAAGCGAGATGCGTCTCCCGTTCGTCCGGACGACGACGTCCACATATCGTCAAGATGCTCTGGAAAACGCCTCGATGTTAACGCGCGAGCAAGCGATGTTGACCGGCGTCATTTTAGAGGATGGCGACGAAGCACCACTACCGGCCCAATCGATCAACTTTACGATGGAGGCTACCGACGCCGCACTTGAGGCTGAGACGCTCCGCGTCACAACGGACGACGGTGGCATCGACTTGATTCCGGACATCCCGCCGACGGCAACGGGAGACTTGTACGTCTCCTTCGACATTCGAAAGCTGGAGGGCGACGGGTTCTTCATCAAACTAGGTGGGTACCGGACAACACGTAAACCTGAGGCGTCGATTTACCGGACCGACCTCACATCGATGACGCTCCGCACACCGATGTCCGAGCGCATCCCGTTACGTCTTCCCGAAGGCACGTATGCACTCGAAAATGTGACCGTCGAGTGGGAAGATTATACGACGCTCACCAACATGATTCAAGAGACGAATCAGCGTCCTGATATCCCCTTCACCTGGGATGGTCCCGACCTTGACTTCACCATCGAGGATGCCGAGCCAGGAACGTATGCTGTTCTCCCCGTCCCATTTGAACGCGGGTGGCGCGCTTCCGTCAACGGAGAAGCCCGTGACGTCTTACAGGCCAACTATGCGTTCAGTGCGATCCAGCTCGATCAAGGACGAAACGAGGTCGAACTGACGTATCGGCCGCCCTTCTTTAAGATCACAACGGCGATGACATTGCTTGGTCTCGTCTTCTTCATCAGCTATCTCGTATATGTACGCCGCAAAGAGCATCCGTTCACGTGAACGGATGCTCTTCTTCTTGCATGACCTCACTCGAACTTTTACGATGGTCGAACCGTTTCGAGATTTGCACTTTGTAAGCCATGTTCGCCTCATAGTCTGTCGAGAACACACCAGCGTACAACAGGTCGAGCAGGCAATGAATCGAATCGTTCGTCGTGAAGCTCCCGATTTTCGAATAGAGGCGCTCACGGGTCGTCAAACGGAGCGTACAATCCGCCTGGTTCGAGATGGCATTCTCCCCTAGACTCGTCAAGGCGAGCACCGGCACACGTTGTTTCTTTAAGTAAGGAATAAGTCCGACCGTATAATCACTTTCTCCCGTATAGGAGATCAGGAGCGCACACGTCGTTTCGTCCGAGTTGGCCGCCTCGAATTCGGCATCGAATTCACAGAGGCTGACTTGCTTGCCGATCCGGTTCATCTTTGACTTGAAGTCGTGACAAAGCAACAAATTATGGATGACAGAAAAGACTTTGATGTGCCGCGCTTCACTCAACATCGTTACGGCCTGCTCGTATGCCTCGTGATCGAGCAACGACAGCGTGTCCTCGATCGTCATCTGCTTGAGCGCCGCCAGCTTGTTCGCCACAACCATCAAATTGTCCTTGGGTGAGAATGGCTCATTGGCATCGATATCCGAGAAGTGACGATTCAAATACTCGATTTCCTCCAAAAACTGTTCCTTCAATTCGAGCCAACCCGCAAACTCCAGTTTCGTGGCGATGCGACTTAACATCGATGGGTGTGTATACGTCGCCTCGGCGATTTGTTTCATCGTCTTGTCGTGGATCCGCTCCCGCTCGACGAACAAATAGTCGATGACGGCCCGTTCTGATTTAGAGAACAGGTCTTGCTTCATTTTCTCGGTCAATAGCATGTCCGGTCTCCTCTCGTGAATTGAATTCACAAAAATAAATGTCTATATGTTTCTTTTTGTAAACGCTTTCGGAGTTGTCTGTAAATCTATTGTGTTCATTTTTCTATATTTTATACTGAATGAGAAATGAGAAGATACATTCAGCGCTGATATTCATTTACACATCTGAGACTATTTTGTGAACATATGAGGAGGAGATTGGAATGACAACGGGAATCAAGCTCGTCACCATCGGGGGCGGCAGCAGCTACACACCCGAATTGATGGAGGGGTTCATCAAGCGTTACGAAGAGTTACCGATTCGTGAGATTTGGCTCGTCGATATCGAGGCCGGGAAAGACAAACTCGACATCGTCGGACAGATGGCGCAACGGATGTGGGACGCTTCTCCGTATGACGTCAAAGTACATCTGACGCTCGATCGTCGAGAAGCGTTACAAGATGCCGACTTTGTCACGACACAGTTCCGTGTCGGTTTGCTCGACGCCCGCATCAAAGACGAACGGATTCCGCTCTCGTACGGTATGGTCGGCCAAGAGACGAACGGGGCCGGCGGTATCTTGAAGGCGTTCCGTACCATTCCTGTCATCCTCGATATCGTCGAAGACATGAAACAGCTCTGTCCGGACGCCTGGCTCGTCAACTTCACGAACCCGAGCGGAATGGTGACCGACGCGGTCATCCGTTACGGCAAATGGGACAAAGTCATCGGACTGTGCAACGTGCCGGTCAATGCGATGATGGCTGAACCTGAGCTGATCGGCAAGAAGCCAGAGGACTTGATCTATTCGTTCGCCGGGTTGAACCATTTCCACTGGCACCGCGTCCACGACGTGAGCGGACAAGACGTCACGCGCGACATCATCGACAAGATGTACGACGGCGATTCGGGGATTCCCGCCAACATTCACGACATGCCGTTCTTCCAAGAACAACTGCAACAGATGAACATGATTCCTTGCGGCTATCACCGGTATTACTATCGTGCCGAGGAAATGCTCGCCCACATGCTCGAGGAATATCGGGATCCGGCCGTCGGCACGAGGGCCGAGCAAGTGAAGCAGACGGAAGCGGAGCTATTCGAGCTGTACAAAGACCCTAACCTCGACCATAAACCGGAGCAACTGTCTAAACGCGGTGGCGCCCACTATTCGGACGCGGCGTGTGAGACGATCGCCTCGATTTACGCCAATAAGAACACACATATCGTCGTCTCGACGAAGAACAACGGGGCCGTCCCTGATCTCGCCGCGGACGATGTCGTCGAAGTATCGGCCTATATCGGCGCGACCGGTGCGAAACCAATCGCGTTCGGCGCGCTCGCCCCCGCTGAAAAAGGATGGCTCCAAGTTATGAAGAACATGGAGCTGTGCGTCGAAGAAGCGGCCGTGACCGGTGACTACGGGCTCGCCCTTCAAGCGTTCATCATCAATCCGCTTATCCCGAGCGGCGAGACCGCGAAACGGGTGCTCGATGAACTGCTCATCGCCCATAAAGATTACTTGCCGCAGTTCGCCGATAAAATCGCTGAACTTGAAGCGAACGGCGTCACGATCAAAGACGAAGTCGTTCAAGCGCTCCAACCTGTCGAGCACGCATAAATAAAAGCCAGCGCGTCGCAAATCGACACGTTGGCTTTTCTTCACGCTTTAACACGTTCGTACTCCTCTTTCGTCACGACATAAATGAGGCTCTGCACAGTGCGCCCATCTAAGCGCGTCAACTGCTGAGACGTCGTGAACGCGTACGTGAAGCCTGTCTTTTCGACGACGCGACGCGACGCGACTGGTCGTTGAAGTCGAAATGACCGCACCAGATGCGTTCGAGTCCGAGGTCGTCAAAACCGTGCCGCATCACTTCATGGACGGCTTCCGGGATGTACCCTTGCCCCCAACGGTCCGGGCTGAGGACATACCCGATCTCGCGCTGCCGGTCATGCTGAATCTCAGGGTCCGGTCGGCGGTCGTGCAACCCGAGGCTGCCGATCACCTCACCTGTCTTTTTCAGTGTGATGGCCCAGACGTCTTGGTCTTGCTGGAACAGCCGGATGACGTCACGCGTCTCCTCGACCGATTGGTGCGGCGCCCAGCCTGCTTTCGGTCCGACCCGCTCGTCTTTCGCATAGTGAAACATCTGTTCAGCGTCCTCGAGCTGAAACGCCCGCAACCGGAGCCGATCTGTATCAAGTTGAATCATCTTGTTCTTCCTTTCTGTCGTTTCCCTCGGATTCGTTCCGGGAATGAATCCATGAGGAGGGATCACGATGCCATTTGATTATGATTTAGATTTTGAAACGATTGATTTCCGCGAACACCCCGAGCTGTATCGAGTCGGACGCGGCGAGCAAGGCGTCCTGCTCGTCGAACCGTATAAAAGTGAGATTCTCCCCCATTGGCGCTTCAAGACGCCTGACATCGCCAAACAGTCCGCCGATGAAATCATGGAGCTATTCGAAAAATACCGGGCCAACGATGATTTCGTCGGAATGGATATGGCCCGCAAATTCATCCAGATGGGCTATACCCGGGCGAGACGTTACGCCAACTATAAAGGTGGACGAAAATATAAGGACGACGGCGATCTCCACGACCGACAAATCGACGAGGAGAAAGCGGAATCGGCCCGCATCTTCAAAGAGCGATGGGACCAGCTTCGGGCGGACGAGGACTATTTGAAGCGAAAGAAAGCCCATCAGAAACAGTACGGCTGATTATCGGGTCATGACGAGAAAACGGGTCGCCCCTTTTTCAAACGAAGTGACCTGTCGAAACCCGAGCTGCTCATAGAGATGGATGGCCCGCTCATTGAACGCGGCCACCGTCAACCGGAGCGGTTTGCCTTCGTGCGCCGCTTCTTGCATCACCAACCGGACGAACGTACGCCCGTGTCCCCGTCCCGTTCGATCCGGGCGCATGCCGAGCCCGAGGTCGACGCATGTGTCATCGTAGACGTATGTATCGTTCGGCACTTGTGCGTACGTGCCGAGACAATAGAAACCGATCAACGCCTCGTCATGGACGGCCTGATACGCCATCAGTTCATCCAGCCCTTCCGCTGAAGCTTCTTGGTTATAGAAATCATACGGTGCCTCGTACGTCCACGCTTGAATCGCGCGGGCGTCTTGCTGTGTCATCGGGCGAATGTCCATGACAACCTCCTTTCTCACGTCTCTTTTTGTTCGTGCTCGTCGGCAAACATTCCTGTCTACATCAAAAAAGGATGGGTCGCCCCATCCTCACTTCCGTGTCCACGTCGCCGTGATGTCGACGTCGGCCGCATGCATTAAATTGTGGATTGGACAACGAGCCTCAACGCCTTTTTGGAGCGCCGCAATCCGTTCATCCGATTCGGTCGTATCGAGGACGATGTTGACGTGTACTTTCTCAAAATACGTCCGTACTCCTTCAACGCCTTGGAAGCCGCGCGGGTCGAGCGTTCCTTCGGTCACGAACGTCACCCCGTCATAGTTGAAATCTTGGTCTTGCGCCACGTAGGCAATCATGATTGTCGTACACGACGACAACGCCCCGAGCAAATATTCGAGCGGATTCGGACCGGCGTCCGTCCCGCCGAGACGTTCCGGTTCATCGACGACGAACGGTTCGAGGTCACGCACATGCACCGTCGTCTTCACACTCGTCGCTTCCCCTTCGGCTCGCATCGTCACTAACGGTTTTTCAGTCATATTGTCTCCTCCTCTATCAAATTGCCATCTTCATTCTCGTTCCCGTTATTTCGGTCCATGTAACACTTCGTCATAAATCGCATAGTCGTTTTTACCGTGTTGCTTGATTTGATACATCGCCTGATCAGCTTTATGAATGAGCGTGTCCAAGTCCGCCCCTTGATCCGGTGCGACACTGACCCCGATGCTCGCTCGAATCGGAATCGTCTCCCGTCCGAGCCGGAACGGCCGCTCCGTCAGCAGCAACTGCAAGCGCTCGACGAACGCAACGATGTCATCTGCATCGACGTTCGGCACATACATATAGAACTCATCCCCGCCGACGCGCGAGGCCAGTCCCGCTTCCGGCGTCGCCATCTCAAGCAACTCACCGAGATGAATGAGAAAATCATCGCCGACTTGGTGGCCGTACGTGTCGTTGATTCCTTTAAAGCCGTCGAGGTCAATGAGGACAAGCGCGACCGTGTCCGCTTGCAGTAATGCCTGGTCGGCCTGCTCATAAAACGCCCGACGGTTCGCGAGTTTCGTGAGCGGGTCATGATAGGCGAAGAAGCGAATCGACTGTTCGGCTTCTTTGAACGAATGGACGTCTCGAATCAAAATCATGCCGTGTATTTTTTGATCGATATAGACGAAATCACCATCGATGACGACGTACCGTTCTTGTCCCGATTTTGTCTGAATCTTCGTCTCGAACTCGAGAAACTTTTTTTGCGCATGGAAATGTTGGTCGTAATGCGCACTCCATTCGTCCCGCTTTTTCTCGGGCAACAAATCGACAAAACGTTCATTGACGACACGGACCGTATGAAACAATGTGCGCGCGGCCGGATTCGCACTCTCAATCTCTCCCTGATCATCGACGAGCAGAATCGCCGACGGGTTCAAGTTATAGAGCGTGCCATACCGTTTGACGTAAGACGCTAGGAAATCAAGTCGATTCATCGCGACGACGAGAGCGACCGCCCAGACAAGCCCACCGTACATATACGCGTAAGGCGGCATGATTCCGCGGAGCTGGACGTATCCGAAGACGATGTCCCAGACAAGAACGGCGACGGCCGTCCAAATGAGCATGCGCAGGACACGCTGATGCTCGAAGCGCTCGGACCGCTTAAGGGCATACATCAATAATAGAATCACAAGAAAATGAAACACGTTACCGACGGTCATCGTCGTCAAATAAGACGCGTTGAACTCAGGATAAATTCAGACACCGACTTGGTCGAAACGCTGACTGTTCAAGATGTTCTCTTGACGGATGAACGTCAAGGCGACCGGGACGAGCGGCAAATAAATGGCATACGGATAAATCCATCTCGGTAACTTCGCCCCGACGCCCGTCACTTTGACAATGAAGTGGACGGAACACACAAAAATCAAAATGCCAGCGTTGCCGAACCAATAGGTGACGAAGGCGGGACTGGCTTCAATTGGGGACAGATGTCGTCCAAACTCGCCCAAGAACAACATCGCGTAGCCAAATACGAACAGGCTGAGCAGTCGATGCTCGACTTGGCGAGGGTTCCGGAGCAAAACATCAAGGGCAAGGTGGCTCAATAAGAAAGCCGGAAGCAAGTAAACGGCCATATAGAGAAATAGTGTGGTCACGGATAGACCCCTTTCTTCAAACAAATCCATCTCTTACTTTCTCTATCGGTCGAAGCGAATCCTTTCTCGAGTGCGCGGACACATCCATACAAAAAGCGAGCGGAACCAAGTCCGCTCGCAGTCGTCATCTCTTTTCATAACGTGTCTTCGATTGCCGTGTCGCCTTTGACGAGGTCAATCGCTTGATTGTAGGCCGCGTCATGACCGATGAGGTGGGCCAAGAAGGCCGCCACGTCTGCACGTGGAATCTCACCCGTTGAGACGTCGCCCGTCTTCACTTTGCCCGTGCCAGCGTCGTCCGTGAGAGCGCCCGGACGAACGATCGTATACGTCAGTCCGCTCTCCTCGAGCAAACGATCGGCATGATGCTTCGCGACATAGTATGGTTTCATCTCTTCCGGCCATGCCGAACGATCTTCCGCCTTCAAGGCGCTGACCATGACGAACTGGTTTACATTCCCGTTCTTGGCAGCCTCGATGCTTTTCGCCGCGCCGTCAAGGTCGATTAACAGCGTCTTGTCGGCTCCGGTGCTACCACCTGAACCGGCTGCGAAGACGACCACGTCCATGCCAGACATTGCTTGTTCAAGTGACGAGACGTCACCTTCGAGGTCGCCTAGGACGGCCTGATAGCCTTTTGACGTGAAGTCATCGAGTTGCTCTTGTTTTCGAACCATCGCCGTGACTTGGTGTTTCCCTTCCTCGTGCAATCGTTCCACGAGCTGTTTTCCAATCTGTCCATTCGCGCCTATTACAAATACGTTCATCTGTCTTCCTCCTCGATTTGAATTCAGAGACAAGCGAAACGCCGTGTGGCTATGGCCACATCCGGTGCAGAAGCGATGGCTGAGATGACGGCGACGCCGTCCGCCCCGTCGTTCCGAATCATCGGGACATGTTCCGGTAAAATGCCGCCAATCCCCACGATTGGCAGCTCTCGATACATGTCTCGGACTTGCCGGATGAGTGTCGTCCCGTTCACTGCCCCGGCATCTTCTTTCGAAGTCGTCGGGTAAATTGGGCCAATGCCTACATAATCCGCATGCTCGATGGCTGCTGCCGCTTCTTCGAGCGTGTGGACCGAGACACCGAGCCACTTATCTGGACCAATCCGCTCCCGAACGATTGCGGCCTCGGCATCGTCTTGTCCGATATGCACGCCGTCCGCATCAATGCGCGCCGCCAATTCAACATCGTCGTTGATGATGAACGGGACGTCATACGAACGACAAAGTGCTTGCAGGGTCCTTGCCATCGCTTCTTTTTTATCCCCATACAGTGCCTCTTTACCTTTTTCACGAAATTGAAAACATGTCACGCCACATTGGAGTGCCGTTTCTACCGTCTGGAGCATGTCTTTCGTGTTCGGTGTCCCGCATACGAAGTAAAGCCGTAACTGTTCAGCGAGTGCCCGCCTTGATGGATTCAATCGTCACGCCCTCCTCTCCATACGCCACATATGCCCAATGGTTCGTCGGTCCGTGTCCGGCGCCGATCTCGAGGCCATGGGTGATGGCGCTTTGAATGAACCGCTTCGCCGTCACCGCCGCCTCCATGATGGAACGACCTTTGGCAAGTTCCGCTGTAAGCGCCGCCGAAAATGTACAACCTGTTCCGTGTGTATCGCTCGTCTGGATGCGCGGGGCCGAGAGGAGGAACACTTCTGACTCCGTCATGATCAAGTCTTCGGCAGTTTCACCTTCGAGATGGCCGCCTTTTAAAATAACCGCGCGCACACCGTACGCTAACATCCGCCGAGCCGCCTCGAGACGATCATTAAACGATCGAATCGTCAAACCGGTCAGCACTTCCGCTTCCGGCACGTTCGGCGTGACGACTGTCGCGAGTGGCAACAAGAAGGTCTTGAGCGCATCGACCGCCGTGTCCTGTAAAAGCGGAGCCCCTCCTTTCGCAATCATGACCGGGTCGACGACGAGTCGGTTGAAGACATGACGTTTCACCCCGGTAGCGACCGCCTCGATGCGCGACGCATCAAATAACATCCCGGTCTTACATGCTGCGATCGAAAAGTCCGAACCGATTGCATCGAGTTGTTGCGTGACGAGTTCCGGCGACACTGCTTCGACCCCATGCACCCCACGAGTGTTTTGAGCGGTGACGGCCGTCAGAACGCTCGTCCCGAACACGCCGAGCTCTTGAAACGTCTTCAAATCAGCTTGGATTCCCGCTCCCCCGCCAGAGTCCGAACCCGCAATCGTCAATACTTGCGGCCGCATCATAACACCACCTCAATACGGTCGCTCGGCAACTCGACGGCCGTCATCTTGCCGAGTTCATTCAAGAAATGAACGGGGAAGTCGCCCGGTCCGTCCGCCAAAGCGGTAGCCAGTTCGCCGCACCGGGCATATCCGGCGAGCGCTGTCGCCGTGGCCGTAACCGCATCCCGTTCGACCGCAAGGAACGCACCGACGACCGCACTCAGTAAACAACCGGTCCCTGTCGTCCGGGCCATCGCGCCAGTGCCGCCTTTAATTTCAATCGTCACGTCCCCGTCACTGACGACATCCGTCTCTCCGGTCACGGCAACGACACAGGTGTAGCGCTTAGCCGCTTCACGCGCGATGTGATTCAAATCATCCCGCGTTTCCCCGGCATCAACGCCGCGCGCCGCCGCGTCGAGACCAATCAATGTCGCGATTTCTCCGGCATTCCCACGGATGACCGTCGCACGGACAGATTGCAGAATCGCCTCGGCGACGTCGCGCCGAAATGAGGTCGCCCCGACACCAACCGGATCGAAGACGACTGGACGACCTGCTTGATTCGCCGCCTGTCCGGCTCGAATCATCGTACGTTCCGTCATTGCATCGAGTGTACCGATATTGAGCACGAGCGCATCGCTTAAAGACGCCATCTCGGCCACTTCTTCGACCGCGGACGCCATGACCGGGGCCGCCCCGATGGCGAGCAACCCGTTCGCTGAAAAGTTGGCGACGACGATATTCGTGATGTTGTGGATGAGTGGCCGTTCGGCTCTGACTTTGTCCCATAAGTCGCGCTTCATCGTGTCACCCCCGCCGGTAAATCCCACGACTCGAGCGTCCACGCCATCTCCCAAAACGCATGTTCATAATAACAACTCTTCAAGAACAACTGTTGATACCGAAAGCGTTCTTCCGCTGTCGCTTGTCCGGCGAGCACGTCGAGTCGTTCAATCTGTTCCTCGACGAGGTCGCGGAACCATTCCGACCCGTACGTCGCAATCCACGTCGCATAAATCGGATGATCGGGTGTCGCGTCTTTCATGCGTTCGCCAATCTCGTAATAAACCCAATAGCACGGCAAAATTGCTGCGAGCACATCACCGAGCGTTGGACCGGCATGTTGCATATGGAGCGCATAGGCGTAAGCCGTCGGAGCCGGCTCGAACGTCGCCCACTCTGCGTCCGTCACGTCGAGCAACGTGAAAAACTCACGATGCAGCGCATGCTCTGCTTCGATGGTATGGAGCGCGTGCGTCAAAAAGCGGCTCGCCACTTCCATGTTCGGGGCGAGGGTCGCGCCTTTCGCCTGTACTTTCGAGAACTGATTCAAATAATACGAGTCTTGCATGACGTAATGCCGAAACTTCGCCTCGTCGAGTTCACCCGTTCCGAGCTCGCGGACGAACGGATGGTCAAAGCTGGCTTGAAACAAGGTCTCGGCCTCTTGTCGTAGATGTGCGGTGAATGTCATGTTTTCTCCTCCTTTGTGATCAAAAAAGACGCCGCCTCCCATAACGGAAGCGGCGTCGGATTTACACAAAGTGTACGAAAACAATCGGTTCGCCCACTTCCCTACGCTAGCGTGAACTAGATCAGGTTCAAAGGGTCTGGACCTCGTCCATCTCAGCCGCGTCACGCGACTCCCCTAGTGGTAAACATTATGAAATTCGGTCGTCTACGACCACATCATATCAGTCTTTCCCTGTACTGAAAACCCTTTATCGCGAAAAGCGCCGGTTCAACAACGTCCCCATTTGCGAGAACCGCTCGGTGCCGAGCTTGCGACGGTTCGACGCGGCGAACACGTAATAATCGACTTTGCCCATATAATAAATCAAACGCAGGCCGGCCAAGAAGAACGTGATCGTTGTGCTGACGGCAAAGCCGACACCGTACCAATCGATGCCGCGCGGCAAGAGCAGTAACGTGAACAACGCGTTCAACGTGAAGAACGAGATGTTGACGAACAACGCCCCGCGCCGGTCCTCGAAATAGAGCAACAACAACGTCAAGATGAGAATCATCGCATTCGCGAACGCCGCGAGCGTCGTCATCCGAAAGATTTGACCGATCTCATCCGGGACACCAATCCAACTGACGAACACGCCCGCCATCAGGATGGCGAACAGCGTCACCACGCCTTGGCTCCGCGCAAGTCGAATCAACTCATTTTTCAATACGGACGTCATCGTCTGTTTCGCCTTCTCGATTTGATGGAGTGCCCCGCCGTAGTTGATCAATCCATAAAACGTACGGTAGCGCTCATAAAACCGGGTCTCGACAGCGACGACGAACAACAGCTGCGTCGGGATAATCGTCAAGTACGACCAAAAGATGGCCGTGTCATAATACGGGTTGAACAAGAACGAGTCCGCGATGATCACACGTCCTTCACCGAACCAGATGATGAAATTCGTGACCCAAATCCCGAGCACGTACAACACGCCGATGGCGAACAAGTCTGGATAGCGGTCGAAGTACTTGAAGTACGAGAACTCTTTCACCGCGTAACGGAGCGGGAACGTCCGGAGCATCGCGAAGAACAACCCGAACAACGTCACAATCATCCCGACCGTGAAACCGAGCAACAGCTCAAGACTCGACGGGTCGACCATGAGACGGCTAATCGCATAGACGCTCCCGACCGAGATGAGTCCGCCGAGCAGGAAGCTATAGGCCACGGCTTGATAATACTTGGCGGCACTTAAAAACAAGAACATGACCCAGATGACGTTAATCGTCATGAATAAAACGAACAACGTCAGTTTGTACAGAAAATCGAGCGGCGACAATAGCCAAAAGATACTATACAGCAAGCCTGCCGCGAGAATCGTCACTTTGAGCATCCCGGTGAACACCGGGAAAATCTCATGTGCCTTCTTCTCATAAAACAAGTCCGCCACGTATCGGGTGACGACGAGCTGTTGAAAACTGAACAAGATTTGCGAGAAGATGAACGCGTACGAGACCGAGATCATGAAGAGCGTCCGTTCGGCGAGCGACAACGTCGGCATTTGGAACGCCAACCATTGAATCGTACCGACGACCAAGATGACAATCAACCACGGTCCGGATGTGACGAGGCCGGAGAACGTGTACGCCTTCAGCCGGGACGAATAGTAGTCTTCTTGGAACAACTTCTGTAACTTAAACCCGATGCCCGCCATACTGTTCCCTCCTCGCTTCATAGATAGCCTTATAGCGGTCCACGACTTGTTGGAGACGATAATATTGGCGGACCCGCTCCCGTCCGTTCTTGCCGAACCGCATTCGTTCCTGCGGGTAATCCATCATCCATTCGACTTTGTCGGCGACCGCTTCCGGATGAACCGGTGGCACGATGAAACCGGCCGGACCAAACGGGTCATCCGCTCGTCCGTATAAAAGCTCGGAACAGGCGCCGACATCGGTGGCGACCCACGGAATCCCGGCGGCCATGCCTTCGAGAATCGCGAGCGGCTGCCCTTCCGAGATGCTCGTCAGGAGCAGTAAATCAAAGGTCGGCAAATACGTTTGAACGTCCACTTTCCCGGCCAGTTCGACATAATCACTCAATCCGCTCTGTTCGATGAGCAGACGGCACTCTTCCGCATATTCTTCATCCTCGTCGAGTGGACCCATGATTGTCAGTTTGAACAGACGATGCCGCTCCTGCAAAATCTTGGCGGCGTAAATCATCGTCTTCAAGTCTTTGATGGGAACGAGGCGGACGATGGCACCGATTTGAAAGAGGTCGTGCTCCGGACGATTGACCGTCGCCTGGATTTGTCGGTCGGCAATCCCGTTGGCGATAATTTTCGTCTTCTCGCTCGGGGCGCCGATCCATTCCTGATATTCGCGATTCCGCTCGAACAAGGTGATAATTTCATCGGCCGCGTTATACGCCTCGCGGGACAAGTGGTGGAAGAACCTGACCCATCTCGGCTTATACGGCGCCGGAATCCAATACGACTGTAAAATTTCTTCCTCGCGTTCACGGGAATAAATGCCATGCTCGGTCAAGATGAACGGGATCCCTTGCGTCTCTTTCATGTAGGAAGCGACTACCCCGGCATAACCCGTCGATACGGAATGGACGAGGTCGACTTTCGGGAGCGGCTGATGGAGCACCCGCAAAATCGGGGTGTACATGCTTTGCCACATCCAGAAATAGTCGATGAACGAGCCGCCGTTCATCTCTTCGGCGTAGGCGGCCTTCACGTTGCGCCAAAAGAACTCGCTCGCGAAAAACGCCTCGCTCGAAGGCACTTCTTTCCCGAGTAGTCGCAACGCTTGCCGGTTCGGGCTTCTTAACATGAGCCAATCCGACACGTTCTGTTCGTCGTCGGCACCCCACTTCAATCGTCCCCTCGCGCGTTCACCTACGTCGTTCAAATACAGATGGGTGATGCCCGAGACGTTCGGAGGGAGCGCGTATTTCATGTCTTCTGGCCGTTTCTCGGTCGGTTGAATCGAGATGATTTCAAACGACACCTCGGGCATCGCCTCGATTAACGTCTGCGTCCAGCTCGATACGCCTCCGCTCACGTACGGATAACTGCCCTCTAAGACAAGTCCGATTTTCATTGCGCTTCCCCCTTGATGTCGATCTCAGCGTTCGCCGATGTCAGTTTGACGAGATAGAGCGGTCGGTCGGCCTCCCACTGCTCGACCGTCCCGAAATCAAACTTTCCTGTCTCGAGTGACTGGCCCGGTTTCAGGCGAATCGTAAAATGAGACGGGTTGACGAGCCCTTCCCCGGCCAAATAGACCGTCGACTCATCGAACGTGACGTTCAAATCAGCTTGTTGGTATGTGATCATCTTTTCGGTCGCATAGTGTTGCGTATATGCCTCGAGGTGCGGATATTGATCCTTCACGTCGTGGACGATTTTGCGAAGACTCGCGAACATCGTATCCCAATCCCGACCGAAGGCCCGGTCGGGGTCGATGACATCATCCGGGTGAATGAAGTGGGAAAACACACCGAAGTTGGCGATTGCATCGACCATTTGGAAAATCGATCCGCGCTCTTCCCCGTAATCGCTTGTCACACGCGGGAAATGGTACAAGTTCGGATGCGTCGCATCAAATTCGAACTCTTGGACGAAGTCCCCGCTCTCCGGCTCCCCCGTGTAGAGCGAAGCAATCGTTCGCAGTTCTGGCAACGCCTCGGCGATCGCATCGACCCCAGTCCGGTTGAGCGCGTTCGACGGCGGAACGTATGACTTGAGCGTTTCAGCCGGGAAATAGTTCGCAAACACGGACTCGGCTTGAAGCAATGACCGTTTCATCTCGTCTTTATCTTGCCACGGAATGTACCCGTACGTCGGGTCAATCGGTTCATCGGCCGTGACGAGCGACTGGTGGTTATAGCCATGGAGTCCGATTTCCCCACCGTGGGCGATCAATTTGCGACCGAAGTAGAGCATTGGGAACTCACCCCGTTTGATTAACTGTTCGTCGACGAGCTCCATCTCCTCTTCATATGTCCCAATCATGGCACCCGTGTAAATCAAGTCGTCGTCTTTCGCCAAATCGACCATATCTTCCCACCAATCCTCGGCGAAGAAATCTTTGACCGATTTATCGAGCGGGGTCGCGGACACGTCCTTCATTTTCCCGTCCATGACCGGTGCCGGGAAATCATCGATGTACATGAGTTTGATCGCTGCTTGTGCTGTGACGAACGCCGGCGGCATCGTGCCGAGCGTCTGCACGAACAGACCGCGGATCATCTTTTGGTTCGTGATTGTCGTGTTCCAATAAAGGACGTTCCCTTCGCCGACACCGTATTCCCAAAGGATCGGGAATCCTTCGGCCGACAACATGACGTTGGCCTCGTCTGCAATCGCAAAATCGACGACGCTATGGACAAATAAGTCGTCCGGTGGGTTCAAGTCGACATACCCAGGGAAAATCATCTCTTCAAAATTTAGACCATACACGTCCGGTACGTACTCACCGATTTCTTCGATGCCGGTCAACGCGTTCCATGCCGGATCTTTAAACCGATTCGCAAAGACGAGGTTCCCGCCTTGTTCGACATAACGTTTCATTTCCACGAACGGCCATCTTGTCGTATCTTCACCCGTGAAAATGATGATGGTGTATGGAGATGGCGAAATCGATCCGACGGCGCCTGGGTTCACTTCGCGAACATCAAGTTTCGCATACTGCAGACCGTACAGCAGGTTGTCCGCCGTTTCGACAGCCAAATCACCTTCATCCCGGACGAGATAAACTTGAAGCTGATGCTGACCCGCTTTTGCCGAGGCATCACTCTTCAACTGATCGATGTTCATCTGTTGCTCGGCGACGTTTGGCAACAACGTGTGTAGCGAGTGGATCCGTAAGTATTGAATCGCACCGACGACGACTAAAAATAAGACGATGAAGAGCGAGAATGAGATTACAGTTCGTTTTTCCATGATGTCGTGTCACTCCATTCTTCAAACAACAGTCGGTACTCATACGGTACGTCCTCCAGTGAGAATTGGGTCTGCATCATAAACATGACCGCCTTCACTTCGTTCCAACGTTCGCGCTCATAATAGTAATTGATCAGCATCAGATGAGCCTCGATGCGTTCCGGGAAATGATGGACGTACTCTTTTAAGATGTTCAATTGCTCTTTGGGCCGCTCTAACGTGAGATAAATCTCGTTCAAGTCCTCGTAAATCCAAGGCGAAGGTGGATAGAGCGTCTTCGCTTTCAATAATTCCTCCAGCCATGCGCCTCGCTTGTCCTTCAACATGACCTCGGTGATGAGCTCACTATGGATCATGCGTTTATAAATCGTCGCAAGCCGTCGAATCGTGTCTGGGTTACCTAAGTCGTATTCGCGTTTGGCGTGTTTCAATTCTTGTTCATATTGATCGATCAAGATGTTCATTGTCGCCGCGGCGTAGTGGACAGTCTCGCTGTCCGTGCTCTCAAGTCCCATCTGCAAATACTTGCCTTGCTGGTCAATCGACTGGTTGACGTGCGTCAAAATCGAGTGTTTGCGGATAGCCGGATCTTTCGAGTTGATGGCGTCGGTGAGCGGTAACAGATGACTGCTGCTGCTCGCTTCATGACGAATTTGTTCATAGTTGACGACCTTGAAGTCGATATAGTCGTCATAGTCTTCAATCAGACCGCTCCGACCGAACCGTTCAGCAAGCCGATACACCGCATAGACGGCAAGTTCGGCCAGAAACGGTAAGAACAGACCGAAGCTGAGCGCCGCCACCGCGACGCCATAATCCGGCGCTTTCATTCTTCGTTTCAACACGATCAATAATCCGAAGGCGAGCAGTGCATGAACGACATAAATCCCGATCAATACGAGACGAATGGTAGACTCCATCCCGTCACACTCCCTTCTGGATCAAAATCCCTTCGATCCGGTCATAGATCCGTTGACGGTGTTCTTCACTCGTTCCTGGGAGTAAGAGCAACAGCTTGTTCTCATCCGGGTCATACCCGACGACATCGATCTCCCGTAAATAAGAATGGACGATGGCCTCGATACTCTCGAGTGAGACAGGCTCATAGCCGAGCGGATATTCGAGGACGATATACGGCTGTCCATGGTGAATCTTCTTTTGTTCTTGGATGGCGACGAGTTCTGTGAACGCTGTTTTCTTATAAAACGAGGTGCCTTTATGCATCTTCTCGTGCTGCTCTTTACGAATCAGGTTCTCGGCATTTTGAATGCGTGTGCCAATCCACGAGAAGAGGATATTGAGAACGTGCAAGTCATCGGTCGTCAATTTCCGAAGCGGCAACCGTTTGATGACGACGACTTCTCGGGTCATCCCGTCCACGATGATCGGTGCGAGCAACATCGGGTCCGTGTCCTCGTCGTCGAGTTGACGGAGCGTCGTCTCTTGCACTTGGAAGAACCGTTTGAACATACTCGACGCCTCATCGAGAAAAATCGTTTGCGGAAACTCTTTCTTGTCCGTTTGGCGAATCAAGAGGCGCATCGACTTCTGGGAACGGTCGACGTGGTAGATGGCGACGTCACTCGCGAGGAACGTTTTTTTCAACAGGCGAATCGTCTCGCTCCGAATCAATTCTGGATGCGGTAAATCAAGCGATACGGCCAGTTCATACAATTGGTTCAAGCTGTACTCGGATTGAAGTAGTTTTTGACGAAGTGTGGTTTGCGAAGTGTTGAGTAAATCGACGGTCTCTTTCAAATACGTGTTTTCATCTTTCAGTTCTTCGTTGCGGAACTGGCTGATTTCGTAACGCTCTCGAAATGAGGTGCTGAACAACCCGACGATGACAGTGATGGCGAAGTAGTAAAACAGTGTAAGAAGTGAGTTTGTATCGTAGAACAACAGGAAGATGTCTCCTCCCATTAAGCCGGTGTATAACACTTTATAGAGGAGCAAAATGCCGAAACTGATTAAGCCAAAAATCGTTCCATACCTGAGCGCGAACAGGATGGCGGCCACGTAAAACAAGTTCAGTTCATTTTGAATCGTGCCTAGGCTGAAGAATAAATCGATTCCGATCAATAGTGCGAACACGACAAGAATCTCGACCCATTTGAGCCATGGACGGTCTTGAGCGTACAGAATGATAATCCCCTCCTCATGGATAACATCTCTTCAGTTTTTAATGCGGGATGGTCCCCTGCCCTCGGACAGGTATACATAGTCCTTATCTTCCCTTACCCTAATTACCCCCTAAAAATCCCATGTATTGTAATATGTCGGTTCGTGATAATGGATGAATCCGTTCGCTTCGGCCATATCCCGACTTGTCGCCTCTTCTTGGTCTGAGACGGTGAGGACAGCGATTCCATATTCGTCTTGAATCGCGTTCATTCGATCGAGCATCTCCATCGACCAAGAGTCGGACGTGATTTCCGTGTAGTTAAAACCTTCCCACATGAAGCCTTCCACATAAGGCGCACTCGTTCGTTCAAGCGTCTCGATGCCCCAGTTTTGGACGACTGGGACGCCCGGATATGCCTTTTCAATCGCTTGTAAAAAGGCCTCGAGCCCAGCCAACTGTTCTTCTAAGTCGTCCGGATAGTCGAGGTGGACGTCATCGATATCCCCGACCGTGTCGAGAAAAATTCCGTCCAGATGTTTATTGATGACTTGTTTTTGAATTTCACGGATTAAAATTTTACGGAAGTCGGACGAGCTGATATCCGTCAAATACGAATCCCATTTCGGGAAATAGATGCGTTCCCCGTCCCGATAGAAGAAATCGTCTTTGTCCATTTGGCCGATGAGCGCACGATTCCACGTATCTGCTTCCATCACGTTAATATAGCCGAGCACTTTCGTCCCGTTCGAGCGGATCGTCTCAATCTGTTCCGGCGTATACCAAATCGGTTCGATGATGACGAGGTCGTATCGGGCCATGTCTTCAATGATCGCCTCGGTCGGCATGTTATAAAAAATCTTATAGGAATGGATCTCATCAAAATCAAACGGCTCTTTCGTCGTACATCCTCCTAAAAAGAAGATGAACAATAAGCCGCTCACTAAACATCGTCGCACTCGGACACCTCCTTGTTGAATGAATCCGTCTTGGTGTGAATCGGTCCGTTTGACGGTGAACGATCAGGGAAACAACATAGTACAGACTGTCACAGAAGGGAGAAATGGGCGTGAATTCCATTTTATTGACGATTGCCCTATTATTCGTCGGCTTGAACGTGTTTACCTTCTTTCGGCGCCAAACGTATAGACAGACCGGCTTCGATATGCGCTTGTTCAGCCACTTGTTCGTCAGCCTACTCGGCGTCATGATCGGGTTTGCCTTGATTTACTACGCGCTATCACGCGATGGCGTCATATTGGTGACGTCACTCGAGACGATGAACGCGGTCGATCCGAACTGGCGCAATCTGCTTTACTTCAGCGGGGTCACGTTGCTGTCTATCGGATTCGGCGACCTGCTGCCAATCGGTCCGGCCCGGTTGTTCGCCTTGCTCGAAGCGGCCATCGGGATTTTGTTGCCGACAGCATTTTTTGTAAAATCGATATACAAAAAAGAAGACTGAAGAAAACAGTCTTCTAACGTCCAGTAATCAGCAAATACATGTTGAAGGCGACAAGTCCAAGCGGAAATAAGGCCACGACTAAAATCGGCCATTTTTTCGTCCGGATGCCGACAAATAAGAGTAAACTCCCCACTAGGAGCGCGATGAACGTCGTATACGGATTCAAGCGTCATTCCCCCTTCTATAGAGGGGCTTTTCCCGACTCAACCGAAAACTAATCGTTTGAACACCAAAGCGTCGAAAAGGCGTCACGAATTCGTCGGGCTTCCATCTCCGCAAACGGATATCCGGCTTGGTCGGCCACGCGGCGACTGACACATTCAAATTGTTCCACCAACGTCGCATGGGCCGTTTCCATCGCTGTCACTTCGACCAAAGTGTATGTATCAAGATAAGCCTGCCATACTTCAGGGGCCAGATGCTTCTCAAGCCCATCCCCAGACTTTCCTCCGTTCGCCGTAAAGTTTGTCGCAAAGCCGACGTCCCATGCAAGCATCTGCCGGAGCATCGTTCGCATGATCGTCACATGGTCGAAAGCGTATAACAGTTGACCCCGCTTGATACCTTTGACGACGTAAAGCGACACCCACCAAAACTCGTTCCAACACTGCTCATAGTCAAATCGGCTCGGTCGGTGGATGCGGTACGTGTCATCAGATGGAATCGGTTCACCGGCAATCCCGTCTTTATCGACGAGGACGAGACTGAGTGAGTCCGCTTGAATCGCCTGTTGCACGTCACGCAGCGGGCGAACGGTCAAATCGACGCGATGACCGGCTGCAAACTGGACGAGAAACGCGAAACGCTCATATTCGTCGCCTCCCGGCACCTCGTCCGGCATCTGCATGATCAAGACGTCCCCGAGCGGCAGCATCCAGGAACGGTCCTCGATGAACGTGGTCACGTCTTCGACGAAACAAGTGACATCGACGTCTTGAAAGAAGTCCACCGGCACGTTCGGATTGACGAGCGACCCGTTCAAGACGAGGACGCGGACGTCTTCCCGCTCCGCGGCCACGGACGTCAAATGCTCGAGCACTTGCTCATTGGTCATATGACGTTCGCCCCGAGCGAGCGGGCGATTTGGACGGCCTGTATCACATCGATCGTCGCTTGTTTCAGGATGACGTCCGAGAAATCGACCCCGTCCATCTCGGCCCCTACAAAATCGGCACCGGTGCAATCCGCGTGCTGCAACACGGCGCGGGACAAGACGGCGTTCGTCCAGCGTGATTCTTTCAAATCCGCACCGTATAAATCGGCCTCGGTCAACCGGACACCGGACCAATCCATCTTCCGGAGCGGGGCGTGACGCAGATTGACGAACGACCAATCTCCTTCACGCACGACGACCCCTTCGAACGTGCATGACTCGAACGACGAGCCTGTCATCTTGCACTGATCGAACTCGCTCAAAAACAGATTCGCCCCATTGAACTGACAGTTCAAGAACGAGCTGCCGCTGTGGCGCGAGGCGTTCCACTTCGAATCGGTGAAGTCACAGTTGATGAAACGACACTGTTCGGTCTCGAACTCGGTCGCATCGATATAGGTGAAGCGACAGTTCTCGAACGTCGTCTGCGTAAGTTGGATGTCACGGAGCGTCTCGTCGCGGAAGTCCTCACCTTTATAACTCTCATTTGATTGAAACATGACCTGCCTCCTTGGCGTATACTTGATGTAGCTTAAGGAATGGAGTGATGAAAATGGATATCGTATTTCCGACCGAGCACGGCACGTTCAATTATCGCGTTGCCGGCATCTGGGTCCAGGACGGTCATTTGCTCGTTCATCGGAACGTGAACGATGACTTTTGGGCGTTGCCGGGCGGCCGGGTCGGCATCGGCGAAGAAGCCGAGCTCGCCTTGACGCGTGAGCTGCAAGAAGAACTCGAAGCGACACTGACGGGAACGACGTTCGCTTTCGTCTCCGAAAATTTCTTCACGTATTTGGAGCGCACCGTGCATGAGATCGGCATGTACTTTTATGTATCGGGTGACCTCCCGCTCCGGCATGGAGACTTCCACGGACCGGAAGGCGATCACCTCATCTATCGTTGGCAGCCGCTCGACGCGCTCCGGGACTTGAAACTCTTCCCGGAGACACTCTATGCGTTGCCGCAATCACTGCCGCCCCACTTTATCGATCGCTGAGCTTGATAGAATCGACTTCAACTCGTGCAAGTCTTGAATCTCATATGTCGTCTCGACCGACGCCGCAATCTCGTGCGGATTGTACCAGCACGTGTCGAGCCCATACATGCGCCCGCCGGCGATATCTGCCGTCAGCGAGTCACCGACGATGAGTCCACGTTGCGGTGCCACGTTCGGCACGCGGTCGAACACGTAATCGAAGAACGGTTTCATCGGCTTTTGCGATCCGGTCGCATCCGAGACGAACACATCCTTGAAATAAGGAAGCAGTCCCGACGCTTCGAGCCGCTTGAACTGCGTCTCCGTCACACCGTTCGTGACGATATAGAGCGGATACTGTTCACTGAGCGTTTGGACGAGCTCGAGTGCCCCATCGATGATGTGTACCCCGTCGTGCAAATGGTCGCGATAGCGCTGTTCGACTTCATGCGCGTCGATTGTGATGCCGAGCGTATCGAACAGTTGCGTGTGTCGGCCCATTAAGACGTCTTCCCGTCCGACCTCGCCACGCTCGAACGCGCGCCATAATCCGTTATTGATCGTCACGTACTGTTGTTTCAATTCATCTGTCATCCGAACGTTGTGTGCCGCGAGCAACTGCTCCAAGGCGACGTGCTCGCTCTGTTTAAAGTCGAGCAACGTGTCGTCGACATCGAATAAAATCGCTTCATACCGTTTCATAATCTCTATTACCCCTCTCTGCCTCTAATGTACAGGAATAGACATAGAAGTTCAAAAAAGGAGCGAGCCCTATGCCCAAAAAGCCAATCACCAACCTCGAGTATTCGAACAAAGAACTCGAATCGTTTTTTTACTTTGCCGATGAGACATTCGGCATCGATTTTCGCGAGTGGTACAAAGCTGGCGAATGGACTGACCACTATCGCTGTTATTCATTGACGTTCTATCGGAATGTCATCTCGAACGTCGGGATGAGCCGAATGACAGTGATGATGGACGGAACCGCGCGCGAAGCGTATCAAATCGGAACGGTCATGACGGACGAGATCCGACAAGGACAAGGGCTCGCCACCCGCATCTTTAAGCATTTGTTCAAGCAGCATGACACGGATGGGTTACCTTATTTTTTGGCTTGTGACGAAGGGGTTGCACCATTTTACGAGCAACAGGGGTTCTCCGTCCAACCCGAACCGGAGCTATTCGTTTCAGTCTCGGGATCGGCTTCCCTACTCGAACATGTTGACGTCGATGCCGAACAGTGGCGTCGTTTCAAACTAGAGTCACTCCCGTTTTCACCGCGTCTGTATACGACAGACGACATGCACATTTGGATGTTCCATTACTATCAAGGGATGGACGAGGACGTGTATCGTTTCGATGACGTCCATGTCATTTATATGATTGAGCGCTCGCGCTTAAACTTGTATGCCGTGCTGTCGCCGCGGCCTGTCGATATGCGTGACGTCGTGGCCCGGCTCTCCTTTGAAGGCATCACCGAAATCGTCTTTAAATTCACGCCGGACCTGGACGGTGTGGAGCAACGTCCGTCCCGCGAAGGCCAATGGATGATTCGCATGAACGAAGGACAATTTTTCCCGGAAGGTTGTCGCTTTCCTTATTTATCGAAAGCATGAAAAAAACTCGCCTTAGGGGCGAGTTTTTTGCGTATGAAAGGCATGTCCGAGCGACTGCGCCGCTTCTTTGACGGCTCGTCGCGCTTCCGGAACGTATGCGTAGTAGTTGACGAAGCCGTGGATGAGTCCTCCGTAATTGTGATACGTCACCGGGACACCGAGACTAATCAATTTATTGGCGTACGCTCGGCCGAGGTCACGGAGCGGGTCATATTCTGCCGTCAACAGCGTCGTCGGCGGCAGTTTCGCCAAATGTGGCGAAACGATCGGCGAGGCGTAGGGGTGGGTCAATTCAGTCTCGTCATGAAAGTATTGGTGTTGGAACCAACGAATCAACGCCTCGTCGAGCAAATAGCCGGTCGCATACTCGATTAACGATAACGGCAGATTCTCCTCGGTCCCCGTCACCGGATAAAATAACAGCTGATGCATGGCGAGGGGACGGCCTTGCTCGATGGCCATCAAAGCGCTGACCGTGGCGAGCGTCCCCCCAGCGCTGTCACCGCCGACGGCGATGCGCTCGGCATCGATTTCGAGTTCCGAGGCGTGATCCGCAATCCAAACGAACGCCTCATAGCTGTCGTAGACGGCTGTCGGGAATTTATGTTCCGGCGCGAGTCGATAACCGACCGAGATGACGGTACAGTCGGCCTCATTCGCGATCGTCCGGCAAATCGCATCATGCGTGTCGAGACTCCCCGTGACATAGCCACCCCCGTGATAATAGACGAGGGCAGGGGCAAACGTTCGACTCGATCGATAGATGCGGATTGGAAGTGAGCGATTCGGGAGCGTGATCCAGCGCTCCTCGACATCAAGCACATGTTCTCTATGTTGAAATCGGGTCATCATTGCGTCTTCTTGTCGTCTTAATTCGAGCGGATCCAATTGGTCATATGTGGTCGAGAGCTGATTTTGAAACTGGTTCAAATAAAATTGAATCGTCGGATTGACTGGCAATGGGAATCCCTTCTTTCTCTTTTAGGCGTTCAGTTGCCTATTCCCAGCCGCGTCCGACCTTAAGCAGATTCACGTGCTTTTTGCAAAGCACGACGATACATATACGCCAAAACGACACCACTCGCGTAAACAATGGTCCAGACATTCACGAGGATAGACTGGCCAATCGGCTTGAAGAAATAATCCCACGCCCCATCGACGTGCCAAACCATCGCCGTGGAAATGACATACGATACGATGAGCCCACATGCGAGCCACGGGACCATCCCACGCCGCCCAAACCACCACACACTCGACCACACGATCGCTGGAATCAGAAGATAACCGAGCGCATTCCCCCATAGAAAGTCTGCCGCTGTCACGAAAAAGCCCCACGGCAGACACAAGATCGCGACAAAAATGATTCGTCCGAGCATCATGCTTGCCCCTGTTGATTCTTTTTCCACCAGACGAACAAGAAGACCCCCATCCCGACGAACAGAATCAGCATCGAGAAAATAAGTTGTTGCTCGAGCGGCAAACTCGTCTGGGCAAACGCGTATTGTGGTCCGAATAAGAGAATCGGAATGATCAGATTGATCCATGTCTTCGTCCACACCGAGACAGTGAGCAACGTGACGACGGCCAGTCCGAACAATACGAGTTGACCGGTTGGACCGAACACGATCGTCGGGGTCTCGACGAAGATGTCGAGTATCATCAGCCCGAGGAACAATGTCATCGGCAGCGCAGCGAGCGTGATGTACGTCGCCCCATTTTTAAATTTGCTTTCTTTTGAGCGGACCGACATGTGGCGGAACGCTTGTGAGGCGGCCAGCAAGAACAGGACGGCGATGAGCGGGAACCCAATCAACTGGACCGTCGAGAATGTCATCTCGCCTTGAATGAAATTAGCGATGATGATGTAGGCGAACACGTTCGGAATGATCATCGCAACAATTTTGACGAATCCCTTCACGTCAAACGTCATCTCGCTTCCGAGGTGTTGCATGTAGTCTTTCGGGCTCTGGCCGACGACCTCGTCCACACCTTTTCCCGCTCGTTCCGCTTCTTCGAGATGGTCTTTTAACTCCTCGACAACTTCTTTTACTTCATCTTCCGATTTCCCGCTCGACATGAGATATACCGCCAAGTCATCCAAAAAATCACGACTCTTTTTTGAAAGTTCCATCTTCATTCCCCTCTCCGAGTACGCGGTCGACACCGCTTGACACTTCCGCCCAACGTTGTTTGAAGGCCAGCAACTCTTGGTGCCCCGCCTCCGTCAAAATGTAATATTTTCGTTTCGGTCCCCCTGATGGTAACGCTTTTTGGACCGTCTCGACCCACCCTTCTTTCTTCATCCGTAACAGGACCGGGTAAATACTGCCCTCACTCACCATCGTGAATCCGTACGCCTGCAACTTCTCCGACATCTCATAGCCGTACGTCTCTCCTTTATCGATGATGGCCAACAGGCAACCTTCGAGCAATCCTTTTAACATTTGACTCATCGCCATGGCGTATCCTCACTTTCACCAAACTAACTTGTTATACATAATAGTAATGGAAGGAGCTACCATTTGCAACTACTTTGTAAAACAAGTTAGTTGCGCATCGATAGGTTTAATTTTTCAAATCAGGTGAATACTTCTTAAGGTGAAGCAAAAAGATAAAGGAGTGTTTGAACATGCATACCGATTTTACGAAGATGTACATTGATGGCCAATGGGTCGAAGGATCAAGCGACAAATCGATCGATAACACCAACCCGTTCACGGACGAGACATTGTTCTCGATTCGTTCGGCCGACGAGTCTGATCTCGACAAGGCTTATGCCGTTGCGAAAGAAGCACAAACCGAATGGGCGACGATGCTGCCACAAAATCGACGGGCCTTGATTGAGAAGTTCGCCGAAGTGACGTTACAACATAAAGAAGACATCATCGAGTGGCTCGTCAAAGAATCGGGTAGCACACGTATCAAAGCAGAAGGTGAATTTTTAGCATCGATGGCGATCATCAAAGAAGCGGCGACGTTCCCGTTCCGCATGGACGGACTCATCAAGCCGTCAATCGTCCCGAACAAAGAGAACCGGGTTTACCGGAAACCGCTCGGTGTCATCGGCGTCATCAGCCCATGGAACTTCCCGTTCCACCTCGCGGTCCGCTCAATCGTCTCCGCGCTCGCGACGGGCAATACCGTCGTCGTCAAACCGGCGACAGCGACACCGGTCACAGGTGGTCTCCTGTTCGCCTCGTTATTTGAAGAGGCGGGTCTTCCGAAAGGCGTCTTGAACGTCGTCGTCGGTCGCGGTTCGGAGATTGGGGACGCCATCGTCGAGCATCCGGTGCCAAAACTCATTTCGTTCACTGGTTCGACCGAGGTCGGCAAAGGCATCGCCGAGAAGGCCGGACGCCTGTTGAAGAAAACAGCGCTCGAACTCGGCGGGAATAACGTCTTCGTCGTGTTAGACGACGCCGACATCGACCGTGCCGTCGAATCGGCCGTCTACTCGAAGTTCTATCATCAAGGGCAAATCTGTATGTCGACGAACCGGATTCTCGTCGCCGAGTCGATTCACGATGCGTTCCTTGAAAAATTTGTGGAGCGGGTTCGCGCCTTGAAGTTCGGCAACCCGAACGAATCGGATACACAAGTCGGGCCGCTCATCGATCACGATCAAGTCGACCGCATCCTCGATCAAATCAAGCAGACGGTCGACGCCGGTGCGACGCTCCAGGTCGGCGGCAACGCTGACGGGAACGTGCTCGAGCCGACCGTCGTGAGCGGTGTCACAAATGACATGCCACTCGCGAAAAATGAGATTTTCGGACCGGTCGCCGTCATTCTGTCGTTCAAAGATGACGCCGAGGCGCTGAAACTCTCGAACGAACTCCCGTACGGACTGAGCGGTGCCGTCCACGGTTCAATCTATCGCGCGACCGAGTTCGCCCGCCAAGTCGAGACGGGGATGATTCACGTCAACGACCAATCGGTGAACGATGAGCCGCACTTGCCGTTCGGTGGTGAGAAAGATTCTGGTCTTGGCCGTTTCAACGGCGAATGGGTGCTTGAGGAGTTCACGACGCTCCAATGGGTATCGGTCATGCATGAACGCCGTGAATACAAACCATTTTTCTCATAAGCACAAAAAACTGTTTCGGTCCGTGGACCGAAACAGTTTTTTTATACCTTCTTGACGAATTCTGATTTGAGCTTCATCGCACCGAAGCCGTCAATCTTGCAGTCGATGTCATGGTCCCCGTCGACGAGACGGATGCCTTTCACTTTCGTGCCTTGTTTGACGACGAGCGACGTCCCTTTCACCTTTAAATCTTTGATGACCGTGACCGTGTCCCCGTCTTGGAGCACGTTTCCGTTCGCGTCTTTGATTTGCGCGTCCGCTTCTGCTTCAGCCGACTCACTCGGTGACCACTCGTACGCACATTCTGGACAGACGAGCAAGCTCCCGTCCTCATACACGTAAGACGATTGACACTTCGGACAATTCGGTAGTTCTGTCATGCTGATTCCTCCATTCGATTCACTGTCCCCAGTATACCGTATTTTCGGAACGTCGACAGCTAGCGGTCAGCCTTCTTGCGGAGCCTCGGGGCCTTTCAAATCGAGTTGATAAAACGATAAGTCGAGCCACTTTCCGAACTTGTAGCCGGCTTTTTTAATCGTACCGGAATGGACGAACCCTAACTTTTCATGTGCTTTGACGCTCGCGATATTGGCTGCATCGATGCCACCAATCATCGTCTTCACATCCCGCTCTTCACCGATGCGGATGATTTCTCGGAGCAGCTTGTTGCCGATGCCTTTGCTGCGGTATCCAGGATGGACGTACACCGAGTGTTCGACCGTATAATGATAGGCCGGCCAAGGACGAAACGGTCCAAACGTGGCAAAGCCCATCACGACATCCCCTTCCTCCCATACGATGATTGGAAGTCCGGCCGCTTTTTTCTCCTCGTACCAAGCGATTCGATTTTGAAGCGTCACCGGTTCGTAGTGATAGACGGCGGTACTGTTGACGATGGCATCATTATAAATATGTAAGACAGCTTGAAGATCATCTCGACGACAATTGCGAATCATGAGAACACCACTTTCATACGTTTTCTTCATTATACTTATCTCGATTTCAAAATACACCTGGCGATTCGCTCCCACATAAAAAAGTCAGCCGTTTTGACTGACTTTTTCACATTATGCTGCCAAACGATCGCACATCGAGGCGCACTCGACACAGACGCGCGCACATTCTTGGCAATGGGCATGCTTATGTTTCTCGCATTCCTGGGCACACGCCTTACAGACGACCGCACAAGCCCGGGCGAGTTCGGGCACGAACGCCGAATCTCGCGTCATCGCCTCGGCGAGAAACGAACAGATGGCGGCGCACTCCCGGTCGAGCCGGATGCAGTCAACCATCATCTTAACGTCATGTTCTTCCAGGCACGACTCGAGACAGTAATTACACGTCTCCACACAATCACGTAACGTCTCCAGTTCATTTGCATAAATCCGATGCATACAATCAGCCTCCTTTTCCAAAACGAAGTGACAGTCACATCCTCTTTGTTCCCTAATCTTCAAAAGAAAAACGACCGTCGACTAGTGTCTCGGGTCGTTCACAAACGTACGGTATAAATAGGCGACTCCGTTCAACAAACGCTCTGAATAGCGCTTCGGCATGAAACGGAGCCGATAAAACCGATACATCCGCTTCAAGTCTTCCCATTGGTGATCGACGTGCTGTCCTTGGCGGAAGCGGGCCAAGTCGATTAAATAAATACGGCCTTCCGGCGTCAAAATCAAATTGCGCAAATGAACGTCCGATGGCGTCAGCCCGAGGTTTCGTGCCGCGATGAGCGCTGCATCGACTTGCTGAATGTACGACGCATCAATCCAAATTCCTTCCGTCAAACATTCGAATAGCGTCTTGCCCTCGATGTAGTCGATGACGATATAATTCACACCTGCTTCATACAAGCGTGGGAATTGAGGTAACCCTTCGAGCGTTCGATAAATCACAGCCTCTTCAGCTGCGATATGCGTATAATCCGGAAAGAACACTTTGATGACGAGTCGCGTGTCTTTTATGCGAAACACGGCGGCACTGCGCCCAATCCCGTGCAGTTCGAGATCGGCATGAGCGGCGGTCACGTATGTTTCCTGACCTTGTTGCTCAAACGTGACGTTCGCATATTGTTCGTAATGATTCATAAGTCACTCCTCTTTTTCTAATCATCTCTGTCTCATCATAACTGAAATCGCTTTAGTTTGACTCGGTTCATGTCCTTCCAATACGCCCCAAAAGTGACGCCCTCCTGTTTTATCCTTATAATGAAAGCGACAAACAATGAGGAGGAACTTACCATGCAACGCATCGAACTGACAGAAGACTTATCATTCTCACGAATCATTCACGGCATGTGGCGTTTGGCCGAATGGGACATGAGCCCGCAGGAACGCCTCACTTTCATCGAACAATGTATCGAACTCGGCATCACGACGTTCGATCACGCTGATATATACGGTGGCTATACGTGTGAAGGATTGTTCGGCGAAGCGCTTCGTCTCAAGCCATCACTCCGCGATCAAATCGAGATTGTGACGAAGACCGGCATCAAGCTGACAGGCTCTTTCAACCCTGGCCAATCCATCAACCATTATGATACGACGAAAGAACATATCATCCGTCAAGCCGAGCGCTCGCTACAGGAGCTCGCCATCGATCAGATTGACACGCTTTTGATTCACCGTCCCGACCCGCTCATGGACCCGGACGAAGTCGCCGAGGCGTTCATCACGTTGCAACGAAGCGGAAAAGTGCGTACGTTCGGGGTCTCGAACCATGTGCCGGCAACCCAACAGTTGTTACAGTCACGTTTACCGTTCCAACTCGTGACGAACCAGCTTGAGCTCTCACCGATGCAACTGAAGCATTTTGAAGATGGTACTGTCGACCTATGCCACGAGAAACGGATGCCACTCATGGCGTGGAGCCCTCTCGCCGGCGGACAACTGTTCACCGAGGCCGCTTACGCACCGCTTCGTGAAAAATTGGAGGAAATCAGCGATCGACATCAAGCGGGCGGCATCGACGCCGTCGTCTACGCGTGGCTCTTGAAGCACCCGGCCAAGATCATGCCGATCGTCGGATCTGGGAAAATTGAACGAGTTCGGACCGCCGTCGATGCGCTTCAGATTGACCTGACGCGAGAAGAATGGTTCGAAATTTTGAAGGCGGCCCGTGGTCGCGACGTGGATTGAAGGTAAAAATAAACAAATAACCCCTTTTTAATTCCATTTTGTTATTTTCGACGATTTTCGTCATTTTCAAGAACGTCTACATCACAACGTTCATTCGTCAAAAATCGACACGTGTCAAATGGAGAAATTCCATTTCATATCCATAAGTGTAAAACAAGCCCGTTCAGTTCAAGTGGAGCGGGTTTTTTGATTTTTTTAAAAAAAATCGCATTAATTTTCCTAAGACTATAGTCACAAAAAAATGGTGCTAAAATGATGAAAGTTAATCATTAAAGGAGTGCACCCTGTGAAAAAGTACCTGATTCTTTGTACGCTCGCCATGTTGTTCGTCCTGTTCGGATGCGAAGAAGAACATGCATTTCGTTTACATACGGCTCCAGAGTACTATCAAGGTCGCGCCTCTCTGCCTTCTGGTCAACAAATCGAGATGACCGAGTCCGACCGGACGAACGTCCTTGATGCCTGTTACCCAGAGGACGCCATCACCCGTGTGCCTGACGGAGAGCGTCTCTTGATTGGCACGGTCAAATTGAGCCAACCGCTTACGACGACGGCCTCGACCGAAGTCTTTCCGACCGCCACATTTTTTGAAGTGGAAAATCAAACCTACGTCCAATGCCAAGGCGACACCATCACCTATATGAAACAAATCGATGCGTTGCCGGATAGTCTCACTCCGTACCGCGACCAAGCCGTCTCATCATCCGCGACGTCGAAGCTTCGAGTTGCGCAACCGCACGAGCAAGTCCATTTCACCGAAGAGATGAAAAAACCGGTCGGCAATGAGCCTTATCCAAAACGTCACGGTTTCGAACAGACGCTCGTCCACGTGACGATGCCGTTCAACGGTTCGTTCGAATTCACGTTCGAGTCACCCGAATCGCGTGAGACCATCACGTTGCCCATCAACGAATCGTCACGTCAACCGTTCCTGTCCCTCGGCTTAGGGACCGAAGTGTCTCAAGACACGCAACAGTACGGGCTCCATCTGTCATCCGATCAGACGTTATATGAGGACGTCCTGCGACCGCAGGATGCCACCTACGATCGAATGCTCGGGGCACGGCAGGCGAGCACGCTCCCGACCAAACTCGTTCCGAACGAGCGCTATCCACTGTTCAGTTTCTCCTTCATCCGCGATGGCAAACCTTATAAACAAGTCGTTTCTATCACCTATAAAGAAGAGACGTTGTTGCACGGCGACCGCTTGAAAACAAAAATGCGGCAACAATTCGCCAATCGACGTCACGTCGTCGCCCATGAACTGGCTCTAATCGGCACAGAATCAAAAGATGCACCGTTCTTGCATCATGCCAACGCCGAGACCGTCCAGTTCGTGTTTCAAGCCATCGATCGCTCAAAAGCCGTGGCCACGGCCGGAACCCCAGCGCCGACCCCTTATTTGACGGTGTTCGAGGGCATTTGTGCTCAAACGTTCGATCTCAGTTACACGGAAGACGATGTAATTTTGACAAACACGAAGACAGGCTCACATTTCAAATTGCTCCGCGCCGATGCCGAACGGTGGCGCGACCTTTCCATCGGACAAGCAAACAACTGACGACACTTTTCAAGCCAGACTGGCTCACCGGTCTGGCTTTACACGTTATATAGGCAAAATCGGAAAGCCTCCTTGGCTCGCTATGCGACAATGACAACAAACAGTGCAAAGGAGAGAGTGTGATGACGAAACGATTCGAGCGCGACGTCGCCAGCCATTGGCCGGTCGCCTATAAACAAAACGGATATCCGCACGTGCAGCAGGGTTGGGTCTTGCCTCCGGAACGAAAAGACGAGTTCGACCCGTTCATCTTGATGGCCGAGGACTGGTTCAAGCGGGGAACGTTCTCTGACCATCCTCACCGCGGCTTCCAGACCATTACCTACGTGATTGACGGACGACTTGAACATATCGACAACCATGGCGGACATTCGATTTTAGATGCGGGTGACGTTCAATATATGAATGCGGGCTGGGCGGCACGTCATGCCGAGGAGGCCGTCGACGACGACTTGATTCATACGCTTCAACTATGGCTCAACTTGCCGAAAACACTTAAAACGACGACGACATCTTACCAAAACGTATATGTCGAAGAGGCACCGCTCGTGCCGATTGACGGAGGACACGTGCGTGTCTATTCGGGTGACATCGCCGGAGTGACCGGACCGATGGACAGTCTCGTCCCCATCACGATGAGCGAAGTGAGCTTACAGAGTGGGGCCGCCTATGAGCACATCATCCCGACGAATCATAACGCTTTCGTCTACGTTCTCGCGGGTTCCCTCGAACTCGGAACATCAGCGACACCGCTTGCGAAGACGCACGCGGCGACGCTCACGTACGATGAGACGAGTGACGGTGAGAGCGTGGTCCGCCTCAAAGCGACGTCACGTGCGAAACTGCTCATCTACTCAGGTAAGCCGATTCGGGAAGACTATATCGCCCACGGTCCGTTCGTCATGAACACCGAAGAGGAGATTCGTCAGGCGTTCCGCGACTACCATGCCGGTGGTTTCGGTCCCCCGGCCGTCAAATAAAATAAGCCGCGCCTAGGGCGTGGCTTATTTTTTATCTGGCATGAGCACGGTCTGCTGCGTCGGGACGCGACCGATCGGGACGGTCCGTTCGACGAGGACATAGCGCTTACCGTCTACTTCAAACTTCCGGTCGCCGAGATAATGGGCCGACTTCCCGTCTTCATACAGCTTCGTCAAAATCGCCGGCACATATTCATTCAAGTTCGTGTAATGCTCATCGAGCGTCATGACGATATTGCCTTTGCCATAGCCCAACCATTGGTTCGACATGAATAACATGAGCGAAATGGTGCCGATGACACCGATGACTAAAATGACTGTCTCCATCAAATCCTCCCCGATCTCGTATGTGTTTAAATGGCGTGATTATCGTACGCCAAGACTAATCTTCTACTTTAGAGATGCTTCACGACGAACTGTCGCTTCGGCTGAAAGCCAATTTCGCTATAAAACGCGGCCGCCGCTTCGTTCACCGACCAATAATCCAGTTCGATTGACGGAAATCCGTGTGCGATGGCATAGCGTTCCACTTCTTCCATGACCAAGCGTCCATACCCTCGCCGCTTCGCCTCCGGGTTAATGCTGATTTGATGCACGTAGAGTGTCCGGACAGCTTTCCGAAACGCGTTCGCCTCACTCACTCGCTCTTGAAAACAGACGTAGCCGACTGTGTCTCCGTCGACCTCTGCCGTGAAGAAATGATAATCGTCTCGCGCCATCATCTCCGAAAACGCCGCTTCCATCGAGGCGTGATTGTAAGGCGCAAAGAACGCCGGCGCCAACTGAAGATGATGTTCATGGATTGGACAGTTCAACGTCGCAATCAACGCCGCATCATCGGTTCGTATCAACTGCATCATAACGGCCACGAACCTTCATTTTTATAGTCCCGCGTCTCCGTGACCCCGTGCGGCTTTTCATCCCCACGCAACGTATGGTTTGTCGTTTCCTGCTCTTTGCCGTGCAAACGGTGTTGAATCGGACGGGCCAGGAAGTAGCCGCCGAACAAGGAGACCGGGAAAATGATAAAGGCGGTTCCTAGAAACAGGTAGGCGTATGCACGCATCTCGTCTGTTCCGACGAAGTGATTGACGCCATAGCGCAATCCAAAAAATAAGCCGACAAATAACAGTGCGACAAACGCGTACTCGATACATTTCCCGAGAAATCGTTTCATCTCATGACCCCCCTCAACTGATTAGTTTTCTGTACGAGATGAAACGGTAAAATGTTTCAAATTTGTTGGCGAGACATATACCACAACGTCGCCTCCTGCTCGGTCGCGGATACCCAGTCTTGTTTTCCTTGGATATAGCTCTCGATATCTTCCGGATGCTGGCTCGCCAATTGTTGTTTAAGCGCCGCATACTCGTCCCGTACGTCTGGGAACGTCATCAAATAATCGCGGAACGCGAGATGGCGGGTCACGCCTTCATCCCCTTCCTCGAACATATGGACGTGAATCGTCCGGACGTCTTCTCCTTTAGCGAAGAAACGCCGTCTCGGAATCCCATGCTCGCCGAAACTTCGATACCCGAGTGCCTCCATGTGCCCGACCCATTCATCAATCCGCTCGATTTCCCGTACGACCGGCATGATGTCGATAATCGGTTTCGCATCGAGTCCCGGCACCGACGTGCTTCCGATGTGATGAATGGCGACGATTTCCCCTTCAAATAAGCGTTCGAGTTTGGACGCCTCTTCCTTGAATTTCGTCTCCCATATCGGATCATACGGGACGACCTCTACTTTTCTCATGGTCCATTCCCTCCTTCACAATAATCGTTCCGTCTCTTTCATCATACCCGTTTTTCAAATCGTTTAGAAATCACCTTCGCCAATCGAAAGGTTTGTCCCGTCGCAAAATGGGAAATGCTAATATTAATGAAATCAGAACTGGAGAGTGGACCGCATGTTGACACAACAGCAGATTGATACGTTCAAAGAACGTCTATTAAAAGAGAAAGCGAAGACCGAAGGATATATGGAAAATCGGGAAGAAGTATATGACGAAGGGGAACTGTCCCACTACGATAACCATCCGGCAGACTCAGGAGAAGAATTATTCTTGCGCGAACGCGACCAAGCGCTAACTGAGCTCGATGAAGAGTTCTTGAGTGACGTCGACAAGGCGTTGCTCGCCATTGAGAACGGGACGTATGGCAAATGTGAGGTGTGCGGCGAAGACATCGAGTTGGACCGTCTTGAAATCATCCCTGAGGCGACGCTCTGCATCCAGCACGCGCGCGAGCAAGAAGAGAACGAGCACTTGACCGACCGCGAACGTCCGGTCGAAGAGGACGTGCTCAATCCATCTGAGACGGCTGCCCGGAAACAACTCGATGGGACCGACGAACCAGGCCAAAGCACGGATGCGTTCAGCCAAGTCGAAGATTTCGGGAGTTCGGACACGATTGCCGATAGCGAGGGCAATCATGACCCGACACGTGAATAACATCAGTCAGTGACCGAGCGAAAGGAGTCCCTCTCCTTTCGCTTTTTTGATGGCTCGAGGAAACGCCCTTCTTCATCCGATATCTTCCATCTTTCTATACCGCGTGATACACTGTGTAAAAATACACTTTAGGAGCAGGTATGCATACAAAAGAAACGTTTTCCGAACTGATTTCAAGCAAGCTCAAACTGATTCGTACCGAGCAAGGATTATCGCAAGAAGAACTATGTACGCTCGTCGGCATCTCGAAAAAAACGTTGATTCAAATCGAGAAGCGACGTCTGAACGCGAACTGGACGACGACGGTCGCCATCTGCGCTCTATTCAATCAAAGCCCATATCTCCATTCGTTGATTGGGGATCAACCGATCGAGTTCATTCGTCTCGTCGCCCATACCGACCCGAGCCTGGCGACGAAAACGTTGGGCGGACACGTCTGGTGGACGACGATTGAGCACCAAGGGAAGTACCGGATTCAACAGAATATGGTCAGTCAACATTACCGGATTCTCGACCACGACGACTTCCGCTGGTTCAGTACGTTCGACCGTGACGAGGCGTTCCGGAAATTAATCGAACTGCGCGCGACCCATGATGAGAAGGGAGACACAAAAAAATGACGCAACGAATCGTTGCGTCAATACGTCGCTTTGATGGGCGACGCGCCACCGAGCACTTCGGCGACATCCATCGGGTTGACCGTGTTGCCGGCCGAACTTGATGAATAAGCATATTCTCCTTGATGCACTTCGAAATGGAGGTGCGGACCTGACGAGTTGCCCGTGTTGCCGATTTGGCCAATGCCTTCGCCTTGGAGCAACGTCTGGCCTGTCTTCACTTCGATTTTATGCATATGGGCGTAGACCGTCGTCCACTTTTGACCATCGATTTCATGCTCGATGAAGACGTGTTTCCCATACGGGCCGCCTGATTTGACGTCCGTGACCGTCCCAGCCGCCGCCGCATAAATCGGTGTGCCGACGTTCGCCGCGATATCGAGCCCGTTATGGAACGTATATCCGAACTGGCCGCTTGCCGGTCCGTAACCTTGTGACAGACGTCCGGTCGCTGGCATCATAAACTTGTCAGGCGCAAGCGCCGCCGTTTGTTGCTTCAAGTCTTTCAATTGGGCCGCTTGCCCTTTCAACTGCTTATAGGCAGCCACGTGAGCCGAGCGGGCTTGTTGTCGCTCTGCTTTCACGTCCGCCCGTTTGCTCTCAAGCGCTTTTAATGATTGTTTCGTCTCAGCTTGTTTGGCTTGCAAATCACGCTTCGTCTCTTCAGACTCCGCCGCCTCTGCCTTGGCGCTCGGGAGCACGGTTGACAATACTTGTTTGAATAGAGACTTGTCAGCTGTCTCCGGATTCAATGCCGTCTCGAATGACGCGAGTTTTGATTTGGTCTGCTCAATCTTCTGATCGATTGCTTTCGCGCTCTGATCGATCGTTTCGACGTGACGTTTGGCTTTGGCGACCGATTGTTTCGACGTTTGAATCCGTTGTTCGGTCTGTTGAAGCGATTTCGTCGTCTTGACGAGGTCTTGCGGGGTAATTTGATCCGCGGATACAGCTGAAGTCCCTGATAGAATCAGGACGCCTGTACCGACGGTGACGAGTAGTTGTTTCCACATATATTGATAAAACCTCCAGATTGGATGATTCGCTAGCTTGATTAAAAAGCTACAAGTGCGAATATAGCATCCACGTCTGAAAAGTTCAATATATGAAGCATTTCATTTGTATGTCGAACATATCAAAACAGTGAACTCGCCATCCATAAACTTCATTGAAATTTCACATCATCGCCTCCGTTGTAGGACGATGACGATGATACTAACGGCAGCCAGGATGGTCAGCGCCGGTCCGCCGAACAAAAAGAGTCGATCGAGGCCAGATGGCAGGTTCGTCGTCAGACCGAGAATCGTGAACAAGTTCCCGACGATCAGACCGAGCATGAGGACAGGCAACAGGACGCGCATTACGTCTCTATCCCGGGCTTGATCATCTCGAATTGAGCAATCTCGTCCTGGACGAACCCGAGCTGTCGCGCTGCCGAGAGCAACGCCGGGCGATCCGACGTCAACGTCAGGCGAATCGGTCCTTCAGCCGCGGCCGCACGCAATAACCATTCGGCGTCCTCGTCGCGACCGAACACATCCAGCAACAGACTGCCCCGGAAGAGCAGTGCTCCGCTCGTCTCGCCTTCCCTCACTCGCACGAGCTCGGTCTGTTGTTGCGTTGTGCGGACATCGACTTGCCAAATCGGTGTGTGCCCCGCTGCCGGATAATACGTATCGAACAGTTCAAGGATCGGTGCCGGTTCCCGTGTCGCGTTCGTCTCGGTCGGTACGGATTGAAAGTACATAATCTCTCGGACGACACGGTACCCGAGTCGGTCATAGAGGGCGAGCGCGGGATCGTTCCCTTGAATGACCTCGAGCAGACGCTTCCCCGTCGCCTGTTCATCGAACTGTCGCATCAATTCGTGCGCGATGCCGAGATGTCGGTAATCAGGGGCGACGGCCAAGCCGCCGCAACGAGTGACCCATCCCGTATCGAGGTGCGCCACGCCGCTCAACATGACGGCAACAGGCCGACCGTCCGTATAGGCGACGACGGAACGCGTCGGCTGGTTTTGATCGCGGACGAGGAAAACGGCCTCGAACTGGGCCTCATTCATGTCAAAGCGAATCATGTAATCGGAAAAGCCGTCCATGAAGGCTCGATACAAATCTTGGAGCGGTGGATGTTGGACATAAGAAATCACTGGATGCATCACGTGCTCGTTCCCTTCACTTATATTTCGGTATACTGGTGGAGACAGCTAATCATGGAGGAGGATTCATCATGACGACGAGACTCGAACCACTTCGAGAGGCCCATTGGCCCATCTTGAACACATTCACGTTACCGCTCGATCAAGAAAAATATACGACACTCCCGATTGACCTCGATTCCCCCCTCTTAGACGGGATTCATCCTATCGTCATCGTGGCCGAAGAGCCCGTCGGCTTCTTTTTGCTCCATGATACGGAACGGGTCGCCTCGTATACAGAGGCAGACGACGCGTTGTTGCTCTCGATGTTCTCGATTAACCATTCGGCGCAAGGGAACGGCCATGCCAAAGCGGCACTCCACCAGTTGCCGAACTATGTACGAGCCCACTTCCCTCATAAACACGAGGTCGTGCTATCGGTCAATCTGAAAAACGAAGCCGCCTTTTCCCTTTATCAGACGGTCGGATTCATCGACACGAAGCGCCGAATCGACGGCCCCATCGGCCCGCAGCGCATCATGTCGCTAGCGGTATAAGTTCGCCTGGCAACAGGCCATACACGGCCGTGTCCGTCAGTCGCATCCCATCAGCGGACAAGTCTTCGTTCCGGAGCATGCCTTCTAGCTGAAAGCCGAGCCGTTCCGGAATCAAGCGACTGCCTTCGTTCGTCGACTCGCAGCGAATCTCGATCCGTTTGAAATCGAACTGGGCGCAACCGAAACGGACGACCGCCTCGACCGCTTCCGTCATATAGCCACGACCGGTATGCGTCGAATCGAGCCAATACCCGATTTCCGCTTTCGGGACGTCCCAATCAATCCCGAACAGGCTGACCGTCCCCACGAACGTCCCCGTCTCCCGTAAAAAGATGAGATACCGGAAACTTTCGCCTGTTCCGTACAATTCTTGCGCCCGTTGTAAATTCGCTTCCGTCTCAGACAACGTCGGTACGTCTTGCGCGAACGGGAGCCATCGCTTCAACTCTTCATGCGATCTCCGAATCGACTCGTTAACGACACGCGCATCCGTATCGGCGAGCGGTGCCCGTAAATACAGACGCGCCGTCTCCAAGCCGAGCGGGATTGTGTCTGGTCCTGTTTTCATCTTTCTTCCCCCTCTTTACTTACGAAAACACCAAATGAGCAAGCCGCCTATCCCGACCACGAGCACGACGTGAAGCAGTTGCCATAGGACTTCAATCATGGCGTTCCTCTTGAGCGGCTTTTACACCTGCCATCACTTGCTCCCAGTAGTTGGTCGGGTGTGGTACGAGATCGCGTTTCATCACGACCCGTGTCTCTCCTGAGATGACCGATGTCGTCTCCACCTCGGATTTCGTCCCGTCAATCAGTGCGTGCAGCGCCTTGATCTCGACCGAGACGACATCGGCCACTTCCGTTTCGTCCAACGTGAACGCTTCGCCATCATACGAATAGACGTACGTGTGGGCGAACTCGCGGTCTAAAAACGTATCCGTCTCGATGACGTCTTCGAAGACGCCGAGCGGAGTCAGTTGGTCGAGTGTCAATTCGAGTCCTAACTCTTCTTGAATCTCGCGCACCCCGTCACGAACGGTCTCCCCGGCGCTCAAGTGCCCGGCGGCCGTGATATCGAACAACGCGGGGAAGTCCGCCTTCGTATCGCTGCGAAGCTGTAACAGGAGGCGGTCGTGATCCATCATCCAGCAGTGGAACGTCTCATGCCAATCCCCGTCCCGATGAACGTCTGCCCGTGATTTCAAGCCGATTTTCTTCCGACGGTGGTCGACGATTGTAATGAACTCGATCATGGCATCACCCCGTTCTCTAAAAAGGTGATCGTTCCCGCCGTCGCGTCGAGTTCGACCTCGATGCCAATCGGAAACACATGGGACGGGAACGTATGCCCGATATCGACGTTCGTCAAAATCGGGAAGTCGACGTCTCCGAGCACTTCGAGCAACAAGTCCTCAAATGAAAACGGCGCGCCGGCCGCATCGAAATGTTCATGCTTTCCGATGACGAGACCGCTGATGACGTCGAATACCCCGGCGAGCTTGAGCATGCTGAGGGAACGCTCCTCGTCCGCCATCGTCTTGAACGAGTCTTCTAAAAAGAGAATCGCACCGGTCACATCAGGGAAATAATCCGACTTTAAAAAGCCGGTCATCGTGTTCATGTTCCCGCCAATCAACCGCCCCTGGGCCTGTCCGTCTCGAAGGGTAAGCCAGCCGTCATTCGGACGGAACGTCTTCTCCCGGTCCTGGGTCGACCAATCGATCATCTCCTCGGTCCACTCTCGGGGCACGTCGAGCGTATACGGTGCCGTCCGTTCTAAACCGAGCACCTCTCGCACGTAACGTTCCCCATCCGCGAACATCGTCTCGTACTCTCCGAACGACGGGACGATGGCCGGACCGTAAAATGTCGTCACTCCCGTCTGCGTATAACAAGCGAGGAGGAGCGCCGTGACATCGCTATAGCCCATGATGATTTTCGGCTGTCGTCGCAACGCTTCATAATCGATATACGGTAAGAGCGAATTTGAGTTCGTCCCGCCAATCGTACTGATGATCGCTTTGACGTCCGGGTCACGCAATAGCGCGTTGACCTCTTCGGCCCGTTCTTGAATCGAGGCCGAGCGATATCCTTCCGAACGATGCGTGCATGAGCCTTCCTGAACGATGAATCCCATCCGTTTCAGTTGTTCGATTCCGCGCGTGTATCGTTCCGGGAACCGTGCCGGTGCCGGGAACGACGGTGTGATGATTCCAATCGTGTCTCCCGGTCGTAGCGCCGGGGGGTGCTTCTTCGTTAACACAGTCATCCCTCCATCAAGTGCGATGCCTTCACTGTACGAGTTTCAAGAGTCGGATGACAACCTAGTTCAAAACAAATCAGGGTCTTCCGAAAGGGTCCGTGCTTTTCGGATTTTCTGCGGCCGTCCGGTCCAACCAAGTGTGAGAAAGAAGAAACCGCCTCCGATGACACAGGACAACCCGACCAGTCCCGCGACGATGCCGTCAAATCCGAAGCGTTCCCCGCTCACGACGAGCAACAGTGGCGAAAAAAGCAAAGCCACGCCTAGTAGCAATACGCCACCCCACATCCGTCGCCGTGGAAACCCGATTGTCCACCAGCCGAATGCCACCAATCCTAAAACGATTAATCCAATCATTCCGATTAGAACCATCCTCAGCGCCTCCACTCTTCAAATTGTCTTGTTTTATTCCGCGTCAACAATTGAAAATCCTGTCAAAAAGGCACTATAGAATTCCTGCAAACCGGGTAAATAACTATTGGAAACCACCGTACCGGAATCGCACAGAGGAGGAACACCATGAGAACCCGACTCATCTTTGCTCTGGCATTTATCGGTCTTTTTTTAGTTGCTGTTTATTGGATCAGTACACGGGACGACCATCAAATCGAAGGTCGAATCGAACAGATTGACATCCCACAGCTGATGATTGGACCACATGACTTGTCAGACGACGAGTTAACGTTGCAGACGATATTAATCAACGAACGAACGAAAGTGACAGGAGAAGCGAACGATGTGCAACAACTCCGGGTCGGACAAGTCGTCACGGTCGAACTCGATCGCGACGCCAAGTTGAAAATCGCGGTATCGATTCACGTTCAACCCGAATGAGTCGTTTCACCTTTTTTCAGAAAACGGGCTTAGGTTTCATAGAACGGTGGAATATGAGAACAGGAAGCTGAAAGGAGCGAATTGAATGATTTCAAATACATTGTTATCGGGGAAGGTCGCCTTCATCACAGGCGCGGCATCTGGAATCGGACGTGCCACTGTCATCCGGTTCGTCCAAGCCGGGGCGAAAGTCGCCATCGTCGATTTGAACTTAGAAGACGCGGAACAACTTGCGACTCTGATTGGAGAAGAGCGTGCCATCGGCATCAGTGCCGATGTGGGGAACGAAGACGAGATGAAACGAGCGTACGAGCAGACGGTTGAACGTTTCGGCCGCGTCGACATCGTCTTCGCGAACGCAGGACGAAACGGCACGATCACACCAATCGAGCACTTGTCGCTCGAAGATTGGAACGGTGTCGTCGAGACGAACTTGACGGGCACGTTCTTGACGGTGAAACATGCCATCCCTCATTTAAAAGAACGAGGCGGCAGTGTCATCATCACGTCGTCTATCAACGGAAACCGTTACTTCAAAAACTTTGGGTTCAGCGGCTATGCGACGACGAAAGCCGGCCAGACCGGATTCGCCAAAATGGCAGCAGCCGAGCTCGCCCAATTCGGCATTCGCGTCAACTCGATTTGCCCGGGGGCCATCGACACGAACATCGATGACTCGACGAATCGCGATGACGCCTTGCTCGAAGAAATCGTCATCCCGATCGAGTATCCGGAAGGAAATCAACCGTTGGCCGGGAAATCCGGCACGGCCAAACAAGTCGCGGACGTCGTCTTGTTCTTCGCGAGCAACATGTCGAGTCACGTCACCGGCTCTGAGGTGTACGTCGACGGTGCCGAATCATTACTTTAACAACAACAGGTCGCCCCGCGGGGCGACCTGTTTATTTGAGAATTGGGCTTTTCATGACGGCTTTCTGGTAAAACGGAATGAATCCTAAGCGCTCCATGTTCCGTCCCGAGGCCGTATCGACTTTCGTCGTCACGGTCACGTACTGGCAACCGGCTGCTTTTGCGGCCGCAATCCGTTCCAAGATGAGCTGTGTCTGATAGCCTCTGCCCCGATAAGCGGGAATCGTGCTCGTCAAAAACAGTTCGCCCATTCCGTCCTGGACGGCAAGAATCCCACCGGCGACGGCCATCTCACCTTCGCGGACGAGAAACGCCTGGTTTTCGGGTAACGCGTAGAAGCCTTTCGCGGTATCAATCGTCTCTTGCATGACCGTCCCAGTCTCGGCAAAGCCGGCCGCGATGGCTCGAGCCCACTCGTTCACGTTATCGGCGTGCACGCGTTCGACCGCATGCTCCATATCCGGGAATACGAACGTGTTCACGTCGAGCAACCACACGTCCAGGAAGTGGTCGAGCGTATAGTTTCGCTCTTGGAGCAACCGAATGAGTGACATGTCCGCGAGCGGACAAACCTCGATATGTAGGCGGGACACGTTCTTGCCGCGTACCCATTTCTCCATCTGGTGCAAATCGTAAAAACTGGTCGGTCGATTCAAACCGAAGCCGACCGCAAAACTCGTATTGCCCATCCGAAAGACGTGGCCTTTGTTTTCGACAATCAATTCCGAACCTTCATAGGGAGGGGACTGTTTCCGATGCCGAATATAGGCAGACGTCCCTTCCGCTTTGATGCGTTCGATCCGCCTGGCTAGTTCTAAGCGTCTCATCTCGTTCCCTCCCCACTAATCTCCCCTGAGTTTACCACACTTCGATTGCGAACAGATTGTGATTCCGTTACAAGGCGAGACGCAAGTCTGACTCAAATCGAAGTAACCGTTCCCGGACAGATGGGACGAGATCATCCAGGGCCATCAATTCTGACCAATCGACGAGACGAACCGCTACGACTTCGTCTTCCTGAAGCACCAAGTCATCAAGTTGCAGCGGAGTATCGGTTTGATAGCGATACAGGTCTAGAAAATATGTCTCGCGGCGTAACGTCGCCACCCACTCCAACTGGTCAGGTTCGATCCAGAGACCAATCTCTTCACCAAGTTCACGAATGGCACCGTCACGGCTCGTTTCACCGGCAAGAACGGAACCACCCGTCCCTTCCCAAAGAAGTGGGTGCGTCTTGCCTGGATGGCGTTGCGAGAGCAACACGTTTCCGTTCACATCAAACGTGAACACCTCGATGACGGTATGATACGTGTCCACTGCTAACTGTTCGCCGCGCACGTGCGTTTTGCCGAGCGGACGCCGCTCTCCGTCGACTAAATCCCATTGCTCACTCAAAGCCGGACCTCGTCAACGACAAACGAGGATGACCCTTCAATCTCTTCGATGAAGTGTGATCCGAACAGCATCGCCGGTGTGAAGCTGCCAGGGATGACGCGGCCTGAACTGACAAGTCGTGACACGACCTCAAGCGCCCCGTACACGGTAAAGGCATATGTGCTCGCCGTCTTGATGCGGACGATCACTTTACGTCCTGAGGCGTTCGTCGCTTCGCCCCAGACATACGTCGAGGAGCGTTCCCGTTCTGACTCGTCCGGTCCGCTCACATGTTCATCAACATAACGGAGCAGTTTCCCTTGCACCGCGTCGCTGCCGAGAATCGGACTGAACCAAGACAAAAGACGCGCCCCGTAAGCGTAAGCCGTAGGGACCGGGACCCACGTCGTGATGTTCGGAATGCCCGTCGTATAATAGGCGGTCGAGACGTCTCCCCATGGAATGGCGATGGCCGTTTTCTTGCCGCGTCCGAAATCGATGTGACGACGTTTCTCGCCCAGCGGGAACGGTGTCAATTCGCCATCTTTTCGTTCGGCACTGCTCGACCCTAGCCCACGGATTGCTGTTTTCAGCGTCCCGCGCGAGATACCGGCGGCGGCCGAGAAACCGAGTGCGAGATTCGTCGCGTCCGGCATCAGCTCTTTCAGCTTCCGGGCCACACAGTCGGTCGGAATGACGTCGAATCCGACACCCGAACAGAGCAACACGCCTGCTTCTTGTGCGAGCTTAGCCCGTTTCTTCGAGTGGATGTATTCGAACACCTCGATTTCCCCGGTAATATCCAAGTAATGTGTCTTCGTGGCGAGACACGCCTCGACCATCGGCCGACTCGTATCGGCGAACGGTCCGGCACAGTGTAACACGAGGTCGATGTCTTCCAATTGGCGTGTCGCCTTATCAAGCGACAAGTTGAAGACGCGCGTCTCGCACCCGAGCTCCTCCCCGAGCTTGGCGATCGCGTCCGCACGCCGACCCGCGAGCACCGGTGTCATCCCTTGTTTCACCGCTTGACGGGCAATCAGTTCGCCTGTATATCCGTTCGCCCCATAAATCATCCATTTCATCACGATTCCTCCTTCAACTCTGCAAACATGTCTTTTCTTTGTTCCCTATCCTGCCAACTTTCACCCTTATAAACGATGCATCACGTCTTGCATCACACCGCCCAAATAGACGATGCCAAAAGCCGCCACTACGACACCGACTGGGATGATGAGACTCGACCAAGCCTGTCTCGTTTCGAATCGACAGTCTTTATGCGACAAGTAGCGGTCAATCATCCAATATAAAACTGCCGCTCCTGCACCAAGCCAGAGCAAAACAAGTCCGAACCCGATATGTAAGCCAAACGAGACGAGCGGCTCGAACCGCATCGACATTCGGCGTGCCACCCAGTCGCTGAACACTGATGTCAACACCCCATACGTGACGATGACCGGGAAACTGACTGACAAATAGGTGGCCGTCAACATGAGAAGCCCGTTCACCGTGTCCGCTATCCCTCCGCTATCCGGATATTGCGGGATGACGACCCAACATGCCAACAAGAACGAATAAACCGGGGTCGTAAGTGACGCCGCGATGATTTTTCTAGTCCACATGTCCATCCTCCTCTTCCCCTCTCACTCTACACGACCCGACTAAAAAGCGCACAAAAAAACCAGCCTCGTGAAAAGGCTGGTCGAGTCATCAGTTATTCGCAGCTTCTGCCGCTTTCGAACGGACCGTCTGCATCGCTTCTGTCCATGGGACGAGCTGATCGAGCATGTCGTTGACCGATTGGACTTGAACGTCTTTCGGTGCGAAATGTGTCCCATTCTCGAAGTCTGTGAAGAGCGAGAGCGCTGGGTGGACACGGACGTGAGCGATCAAGAGCTCGCTCAAGACACCACGCAAGTGTTCTGTCGCACGTGCGCCGCCGACCGAACCATATGAGACGATACCGGCTGCTTTGTTATGCCATTCGTTGCGTAAGTAGTCGAGGGCGTTTTTGAGCGCACCTGTGATCGAGTGGTTGTATTCTTGGACGATGAAGACGAAGCCGTCCATCTCCGCGATTTTCTCAGACCATGCCGCGGCACCTGTTGCGTCGCCGCCTGGCTCGCCGAGAAGCGGGAGGCTGTAGTCTGCGATATCGATGATTTCATAGTTAGCGTCACCGCGTTTGTTCGCGATTTCTTTCACCCATTCTCCGACTTGCGGGCTGACGCGTCCTTCACGAGTAGATCCGAGTACGATTCCAATTTTCAACATGTTAGTTCCCCCTTGTGAGTTGGTTGGTTCTTCTTGTTTACCGAACAAACGATTTAAAAAGCTCATTTCATGCCCTCATATTCTTTCTCAAACGTTTTTGTACTTCTGACCGTATCAATCGGTCGAACCATCGCTTCAATCTGTTCCCGCTTCGGTTCTAAGAACGGCGGGAGTGACAATTTCTCACCGACCGTCTCATACGGTTCATCGCCCATGAACCCTGGTCCGTCCGTTGCCCATTCGAACAGGATTTGCGGCGCGACCCGTGCGTAAGACGATTCGAAGAAGAAGCGGTCGACATAGCCTGATGTCGGTAACCCGAACTGTTGCAATCGTGCCGTCCATTCATCGAGGACACTGCGGTCATCGACACGGAAAGCGACGTGATGCACGGTTCCGAACCCTTGGCGCGCGACTGGTGACGTCTCGTCATGAATGACGACGACTTGCGCCCCGTTTCCACCCTCACCTCCTTCAAAGAGATGCGCATCGCCTTCTTGTCCGATTTCTTCGAACAACATGACTTGCTCCATCACTTGTTTGAAATACGTAAAATCCGCGATGCGGATAAAGATTGGACCGAGACCCGTGATGGCGTACTCGAGCGGCACCGGGCCGTTTTGCCACGGCTCGCCTGACGCGACACCGACGTTGAACTCATCTGAGATGAGCTGGTACGCCTGCTCGTCGAAGTCGACGAACGCGAGCGTCTTCTTGCCGAACTGCTCGGTGATGCCTTCATGCTTCACGCCGAGGCGGTCGAAGCGACGTTCCCAATACGTGAGTGCCTCGTCGGTCGGGACGCGGAACGACGTCTTGGCGATTTCATTCGTCCCATGCACGCCTTTTGGGATGCCAGGGAAATCGAAGAACGTCATATCTGTTCCAGCGCTGCCTTTGTCATCGGCGAAAAATAAGTGGTACGTCTGAATGTCGTCTTGGTTGACCGTCTTTTTGACGAGGCGCATTCCGAGGACGTTCGTAAAGAAGTCATAATTCTTCTCGGCGCTGCTCGTAATCGCCGTCACGTGGTGAATTCCTTTTACATGGTTCATTCGAATCGCTCCTTAAAATCTTGATTTCGAGATAATCAGTTAAAATTTTTTGACGCTTCGGCGCGTTTGCCGACTGTCTTCAATTGAGTAATTGTATTTGCTAAATCGAGGCCGTCGAACAGCTCGTCCATTCGTTGTTCATGGGCCGGAAAGATGCGCGACATGAGTGTGCGCCCTTCTTCAGTAAGCGCCACATACGTGACGCGCCGATCGCTCGGACAGGCTTTGCGAATCAAGTAGCCTTTCGCTTCGAGCCGATCGACGATGTACGTCATGCTCCCGCTCGTCAATAATACCTTTTTGCCGATCGTTTGAATCGGTTGATCGCCTTTATGATACAGCAGTTCGAGCACCGAGAACTCGGTCGGGTTCAGCCCGTACTCGGCAACCTCTTGCTTGACCACGTCTTGAATCGACTGTGAGGCCCGAAGTAACACCGTAATCGCTTTTAACGTTTGTCGTTCTTCCATGTGTTCCCCTCCTCTACTGAGAGAAAACAATACTTTAAATTTAATTATCTTTAATTCGAGATAAATATAACACGAGAAAATAGACTGGTCAATCAATTTGTCTCAAAAAAAAGACGAGTTGCCTCGTCTTGTCACGCACGGCGAATGACCGCCATCTCCCGGCCGAAGCGATTGCCTTCATCGACAAAGCCCAAGCTTTCGTATAATCGATGCGCGCCCGTATTGTCAGGATGGTAACCGACGACGATCGGTTCGGTGCCGAGCTGTTCTACTTCTTCCAGCATGAGTTCGGTCGCTTTGCGTCCAATCCCTTTTCGTTGGTGCGCATGGTCGACCATAATGCGATACACCCAGCGCGCGTCCAACTCTTCGAGTACCGTATTGTACATGAGAAACCCGACCATCGTCTCGTCCTCGTAAATCGCATACGCCCGCAGCGTCGGTTCATACATCGCTTGCAGCAGCGAAATCGCATTCGGTTCCATATACGCTTGTTGCTCGTCACTCAGAGTGAGCTGACAGCACGTATACCAGTTTTGTTCTGTAATCGGTTGAAGTGTGATCATCCGGTTCTCCTTAATCGTATGTCTCGTCCAAGTTACGCGCATAAAACACGATGGCGCGACGATACCGTTTAATGCTGTCATCCGGCTCCGGGCTTGCGAGCAGTTCGAGCAACGTACCGGTCGCTTCAGTGTGGCGCCCGAGATTATAATGGGTCATCGCTTGAAATACTTTGAGCGCCCCGATGTCTGGGAACTGTTCAATCGCCTTGGCGAACAACGCCTCAGCGTCCTCGTAGCGGCCGAGCGCCCGGTACGTGCTACCGAGTCCGATATACGTCTCACGGAGCTCTTCGCCGGCAAGCCCGAGCCGAATCGCCCGTTCATAATGTGGGACGGCTTGACGCTCTTCGCCGAGCGAGTCATAACACGAAGCACAATGGGCATGGAGGCGCGGATTTTTCTCGTCTTGCCGGAGCAACATCAGGAACAGCTGCTTCGCCCGTTCGAGCTCTCCGTTCTCACGGAGACGAATCGCTTCGTCGAGCCCCTTCTCTTCTGGGGTTTGAACTTCCAAGTCACTCAAGTCATCAAGCCACGCTTGCAACAATTCGTAATAGCGCCCAACATGGACGCCATCGACGAGGGCATGGTGGGCTTGGACCGAGAGCGGCATCGTCATCCGGTCACCGGTCTCCGTGAATTTGCCCCAGGCGATGCGCGGCACCGTATCATGCTGTTGGTCGTGTGTCGGGTGGCTGATGCTCGTGAACGTGACCCAAGGCACGCTCGTGATGTAAAGCAGACTGTCCGGCTCATCGTCGCCGACAACGACTTCCCGTTTCGCCCCGCTCATCCGGGCCGTCACTTCTTCCATAAAGTCCGGGAACGCGTCTTTATAGGTCGCCGTGCAAAAGTTGAAGACGTCATCGTCCATCATGACGGTGAACGATGGATGTACGACGTCGTGCTCGATGACCTCGTCGCCGCGAATGCGGTAGCGAAGCTCCGGGATGGCGTTCGCCGTCTTGACAGCACCGTACAAGAACAGTTTAAAGAACGACTGGCCGGTCCGTTTGGCGTGCGTATGTAACTTCGTCACATCAACGCTCGCCGTCACATTGAAATGTGGAGCGTCAAACGCCTTGAAGAATTCGTAGTGCTTCTTGCGCGACCACGTCTCGGTATTGATGATTTTCATGATTCGTCCCCCTGTTTTTTCTTTCACTGTACCAAAGGGAACAGGTCGTTCAAAGTTTTTGCTTTAACTCGGTGTAATGCTCGTTCGCCAAGTCGAAATAGACGAAGTCCCGACGTTCAATCCGGTCGAGCGTCGCATGGAAGTCACGCCAGCCCTGCTCGACGAGCTCCGGCGTCAGTTCTCCGGCCACCGTCGCTTCCTCGAACTCGTCCTCGTCTTTGCGGACGACGTCCCCGTTCGGGAAGATGAGGATGTCGAGCAACAAGTCGTCCATATACGGGATTCCGTCCTCGTATCCGATCGCTTCGACGATATCGATGTACCATTGAACGATGTGTCCTTCATCATTAAACATGACGGTCACACCGAACTGCTCGTCGTCCGGGAAATATTGGAGCCAGGCGTAGCCAGCGTCGGCGACGATGAACTCTTCTCCCTTGTGCATCTTATATTGAGGTGCGCGGACCGCATCGATTTGAAACAAGGCGACGGTCCCGGAGAAACGGTCATCATGTACCTCCATTTGCGCGTAGCGATGTTGCAAAATCCGTTCCCAGTCTCGACGATTGGCAAATTTCCGTTTTGGCATATGTCTCTCTCCTTTTGACCCAATTCATACGTAAAGAGTTCGCCAAAATCCGACATTTCCCTGTTCAATCGTACAGATTGTGTTGATTGAACGAGACGAGGTGGCTTTGCTTCAATCGTTTTCGCTCGACCATCCGCGTAAAGGCGTCTGTCGAGATGAAGCGATTGCCTGGGTGAATCGTCGCTAACTGTAGCAAGATGAAGCGTATGCCGCGCTCGCCTTCCTGAAGCGGGACATGGAGCATCGTCCCATCCTCATTGAATCGATTTAAAAACAACTCGATTTTGCAGTCCTCTTTTAACAGGCGCGATGTGACGAAGGCGGTTTGGCTGATGAGCGATTCAAAGTCGTGATGGAGCGTATAACCGGACGGACCGGTCAAATCCAAGGCGAACGTGAACGTATCGAGCGTCGTCTGTTGAAACACTTTCGACTGCAGTCGTCCGAGTTTTGCGGTCGCATACCAATCGATCTCCTTCACCGGTTCCCCTTCATACGGTTTCGACCCGATCAGTTGCAACGGATTTCGAAGCGGTGACGCCAAAAGTGGCCGGTCCCCGAGCGCTAGCCGCTTCGTCCCGACCGGTGGATGTAACAGGAGCGATGGAAGCACGGTCCACTCTGTATCGACCGGTCGTTCATACAAATACGTCCCAAGGCGAAACGGGAGCGTGACGGCGATGACGCATTCCTCGAACATGGCTGGACCGCGATACTCGGCGCGCACGACCAATTCGTGCCGGGCTCGACCGACATCGACCTCATAGTCGAGCACGTTCGGAAGGCGCTCATGCGCCGGAAAGCTGATCCCTGAGCTCGACTTCAAACGAACCCGTAGTGGTAGTCCGAGCCGATTCAACTCGTCCACCCCATCAACCACCAACACGAGCCGACTCTCATCTCCGACAAACAGCAATTCTTCGTATTGTGTGAACCGGAGATCGATGTGCCGCTCAAGTTGTTGCCGCGTCCGCTCGAGCATCCAAATCGCACTCGCTATAATGAAACATAGATAGCCCAACCCATAGACGTACGGGAAGAACACGAGTATGGCTCCGCTCACGAGATATATAGGGAGGAGCCGGCGCTGCAACGAGGCGTGCGTGGACAGGATCATCCGTCAGCCCTCGACCGGCACGGGCACCGTGTCCAGAATGTGCGCGACGACGTTCGCTTTGGTCGACTTGATGCCGCCTTCGAGCGTCAAGCTGATGCGATGGGCGAGCACGTACGGCGCCACGGCTTTGACGTCTTCCGGGATGACATATAGCCGGCCGGCCAAATAGGCATAGCTTTGACACGCGCGGAGCAACGCGATCGCGCCGCGCGGGCTGACCCCGACCTCGACAGACGCGTGCGCCCGGGTCGCATGGACGAGACCGAGCATATAATCGAGGACATCGTCTTGAATCGCGACTTGTCTCGTCTCGGCTTGTGCTTCTTGCAGCGAGGCGAGTGACGTCACGGCTTCGATGTGTTTGCGGGTCTCGGTCAACACTTGCAACAACAGTTCCCGCTCTTCGGCGGCGTCCGGATAGCCGACCGGAATCGAGATGAGGAACCGGTCAAGTTGCGCGTCTGGGAGCGGGAACGTCCCGGCCGATTCAATCGGGTTCTGCGTGGCGATGACAAAGAACGGTTTCGGCATCGGATACGTCTTCCCACCAATTGAGACTTGTCGTTCCTCCATCGCTTCGAGCAGCGCCGACTGGGTGCGCGGGACGGCCCGGTTGATTTCATCAATCAGGACGACGTTCGCGAAAATCGGACCTTGCCGATGGTCAAAGCCTTGCGTCTTCATATTGAAGTAGTCGGTCCCGATGACGTCGGACGGGAGCAAATCGGCCGTAAATTGGATGCGCGAGAATGACCCGTCCAAACTGCCGGCGATCGCTTTGGCGAGCAACGTCTTCCCCGTTCCAGGTACGTCCTCGAGCAAGATGTGCCCTTCGGCGAGAAGCGCCGTGCAGCAGAGCCGGACGACTTCACCTTTCCCCAAATACACTTCATTCAACTGTTTGATGACCGCTTCGATTCCCATTTCGTTCCCCTCCGTTGGTAGATGTCTTATTCGAAGTTTACCTGTTTATGGTAATATAGACAATAAATAGTCTGAACATTCCGATAAGGAGGGAAAAGATGAAGTGGTCATCTCGATTTATAGGGTTCCTTGTTGTGACAGCTTGTCTCGTAGTGATGTTCGTCTTTATCAGCAAGGAGACGTTCAGTTGGTTCCAAACAATCAATACACCTGCTCCAATCAGTGTGATCGAAATGGGCAAGCCAGAAGAGGCACCACCGCCAAAAGGTGGTATTGATTTGGGTTCTACCGATGAGAAGGGAAACGATGGAGAACGGCAAGTGAAGGAAGACATGCTCAAATTCAAATTTGGTAGCGGGAATGGTGATGCCCCAGGCGGACTCGGCACATTGTTCGCCTTCCTTGCCGCCATCGGGTTGACCGTCTATGGCGTGCGTAGATGGCTGCGTCGTCGACGGGGGAAAGGATTCACGTTTTCTAGTAGACAGAATGCCTTGGCGCCACTGTCTCTCAACGCGGACACATCGATTGAGGCACGGACGTTCCCGATGCTCACGAATATCGAACTGAGGGATTGGCTGATCACGTTCAACGCGTCGCTCGCCCCTGAGTTAAAACTTCGGACGAATGAGACGGTCGTCGACTGGTTCGAGCGCATCGAGCTGACAGATATCGATGCCTCGCTCTATCATCTGATTCGCTATGGTCCCGCATCCGATCATGACATCCCGTTCGAGCAGCAACAACGCTTTCACGAGGCACTCGACCGCTACTTGAAGCGGCAACCCTGAGCGAGAAAGTACCCGGGTTCTCAATGACTGGCAAACATGCTACGCTCATTGATAACAGGAAAAAAATGTAACTTTCTTAGGAGGTTTGATTGATGAAACGCCTAGGCCTACTCGGATTCAGTGTGTTTTTATTGACCGGGTGCACCGATTCCGTTGAGCAACCCATCGTCCCAGCCGATACAAATGAGCCGTCGTCCGAAGACATCACCGCTTGGACGCGAGAAGATTTTAAGGACGTCTTCGACCAATACGAAAAAGTAGCGCCGCTCTTGACGGCACTCGAGAACGATGGTCTCAAACCGTTCCGCGAGACGTTCGAGCACGTCGTCATCGCCGGCGACGGCATCCAGCATACATACGCCGATATTCATCCGTTCAAACTCGATGACGGCACGTACGCCACCGTCTATGAGAGCGAGAACGGGGACATCGCTAACGGTCCCGAGTCGGTCGCCCCGCTGTTTTGGCAAGAAGCATCGTTCCTTCAATTCGTCGAAGAGATTGAAAAACGGAAATATGGGACGAGTGCCCCACCGACGGACGTCGTTTTGACCGAAGACGAGTTTCAGGCGCTCTATAACCGTCACGCTTATACGTCCGCACTCATCGTCGAGCTCGACGAATGGGGCGTGCAAGTCGCGCGTGACCCGCTCGAGAACGTCATCATCGCTGGGAACGGGGTCAAGGAAGTGAAGGCCGATTTGATCGTCTTTGAGGTCGAGGGTGGCTATGCCATCGTCTATGACCGGGACGGTGAGATCTTCAAAGGGCCGGAGTCGATTGCTCCGCTGTTTTGGAGCGAGACGGATTATGAAAACCTACTCGAGAAACATGAATGACTTATGGGACACGTCGTTTCAAGTCCCGGTACTCGAGTAGCAAATTGAGCCATTGCGCCGGCTTATCGCTCGACTCAGCTACATCGTACCGGTACCTCGTCACATACACATGCCACGACAAGGCACGATAGACGCAACCGAGCTCTTCGGCGATCAATAGATGACGCCAAAGTACGTCCTTGGGTGCGACGCCGCTCCACGCTTCCAAGTAAACCGTACGCATCGTTTGAATCTGTTCATACCAGGCGACCTCGTCTTCTTCCGGCAATAAGTCGTACAGCGCGTTCCAAAACACGCGCACGCTGAAAAACGGATGCGTGACGGTCGCGTCGCCCCAGTCGAGGATACACAAATCATTCGTCCGTTCCCGCCAGAAGATGTTGCCGCCGTGTAAATCACCGTGCTCGAGACTCATCGGCATCCCAATCGCCAGCTCATCGCACATCGCGATCAATTCATCTTGAAGCGCGAGCATAGCCTCGGCTTTGTATTGCTCGAGCCCGGCGCAGAGCTCAGGTAAATACGTGCGAATTTCGCCCTTCAACTTGGCCGGTCGACGGTCCGGGATGCCGTAAGACAAGCAGGTCTCGATCTGGTCGACCTCCTGTCGCTGCAGCTGTGCGTATTGACGCAACGCCGCTTCGTATCGACTCACGTCCGGTCGTTCACGTAGCGCCTCTCCGCCGATGTCTCGCATGAGCAACCAGTTCCGGGCTGAATCGATGGCGATGACGTCAGGCACGAAATCAGGATGCCGCTCGGCCAGAAACGCCGACAATCCGGCCTCGCCGCGGCTGATATCGGTCACCGCTTTGGCGTAGTAACGTTCCTCATCGAGCGCGCCAACAAGCAAGTACGTCAAATCGGTATCTTTGATCACGTGCCACCTCGCATTCGGCACGTTTGCCTCAATCCATCGTTCGAACCGTTCACGAAACGATCGGTCACGCCATGGGATTGCCTGTCTCATCCTGTTCACCCTTTCTTTCATCATCTCCTAGGAGGAAACGATATGGACGTTGTATATTACTCATACCCGGTCGATGCCATCTTGTATATGTACTTAGGGGCGACGGCCGTCGTCAGTCTCATCATCGGGCTGCTCGTTTGGCGTCTGTTCAAGCGCCGAGCTGTCGGCTTTTGGACAACGCTCGTTCTCAGCTTTGTCGGGCTGTCGCTCTCGCTCGTCTGGTTTCAAAACGCGTCCGTCGCCGTGTTCATGGGGACACTCCCGTGGTTGATTAATCTCGTCTTTTCCCTTTTGCTGTACGGCCTATTCGTCGGCATCGCCTATGTCACGTTCCGACCGCGAAAGCTCGACCGCGTCAAATGACGGTATGCTATACTCATGTTAATAAACGACCACTAGGGGAGCCTTCGGGCTGAGACGGCATGCGCCGGACCCTTCGAACCTGATCTGGCTCATACCAGCGTAGGGAAGTGGTGTGGGATTCGTCTGTTTTTCCACGCCACTTTTCCACTTGGAGAAGTGGCGTTTTCATTTTGAAAGGAGACTATCTATGCGTATTCAACAACTCACTTGGATGGCGATGCTCGTCGCCATCGCCGTCATCGGTTCCCTGTTCATCTCGATTCCGACCGGTGTCGCCCGTGCCTATCCGATTCAACATATGGTGAACGTCATCGCCGCCGTCACCGTCGGACCGATCGGGGCCGTTCTCGTCGCGTTCGTGACCGGACTCGTCCGTGTCATGACCGGTACTGGGTCGCTCCTCGCGTTCCCTGGTGGCATGATTGGCGCACTGCTCGCAGGTATCTTTTATATGAGGACGAACCGCGTAGCCTTCGCCGCATTTGGTGAAGTCATCGGGACCGGCCTCATCGCTTCGCTCGTCGCCGTCCCGTATGCCAAGTTATTGATGGGGACCGAGTTCGGGGCGCTGTTCTTCTTTCCAGCCTTCCTTGCCTCGAGCGTGACTGGGTCCGTGCTCGGCTGGATTGTCTTGGCTCGGGTCAAACAATTGCGACCGCTCACGGCGAAGCGATAAGTACTTCCCTCCCACTGATAGTAAATGGTAAAATCAGGATATCAGATATTAGGAGGTCATTTTTTGAATCGATTGACGCTATTACTGGTTGCCACCGCTTGCTTGTTCATGTCCGGTCTCTTGTACACGCTTGAACGCATCGCCACGTTCACCCGCTGGAATGCTCAAATTGCGACGGGCACGTTCTCCAGCGAGCCGATGTTCGTCGATGTGCTGCTCCAAAACGTGTTCATCTCGATTTTCGGAGTGGCTGCGATCGTTCTCTTTTTCAAAGCGGGCAGTGCTGTTCAAGGCTCAACGACGACGAAAACAGGGACGGCCGACTTATGACGGCTGTCCCTGTTTGACGTGATACACCCAAATCTCTTCCCCGTTCGCCTCATCAATCAGGCCACTGTCGACAAATCCCCCCTTCGCATAGAACCGTTTCGCCGGTTCGTTCATCGGATGCAGACTGAGGATGAGGTCATCGACATCGAAGCGTTCTTTCATCCACTGAATCGTAAGTTGTAAACATGTTGAACCGATGCCTTTCCCTTGCTCTGTCACATCGATCATAAATCGATCGAGCCAGATGTAACGCTCCACCTTGTTCTCGGCCCCAATCATCATGAAGCCGACGGGATGCTCATCGCGACAAAGCGCATAGCACTGCCACGCATATTTGACATCGGTTTCCATCTCGCGAAGCGATTCGGCGTTTGTTTCGATAAAGCGAGCTTGGTCAGAAGCGACGGTCAAGGCGACAACAGCCTCCCGGTTTGTGTCATCGACAAGTTGAATCGTCAGCGTATCGGCAGCCATCGGCGCACCTCTTCCATGTCCAGTCCGCGCTTCGGCAAGATATAGGCGCTGACCGAGGAGTTGTATAGATACACATAATCGTCCTCCTCGACGACTTCCTTGATTCCTGCCCATGACACACGCGTCTCGCCGAACTCATTTAAATCGCGCAGACCAGTCTCCTCCAAATCCATCGTGTGGGGACCAATCATGCCTTCGTTGCTGCGTTCGTCGATGAGACGCCGCGTCTGCTTCCGGACATGCCGTTCAAAGTATTTCGGATAATACAGGAACCAAAGAATACTCGCGACCCCGTATATGCCATATAGCCACCAGTCCGTCTCTTGGAGCCACGTCGCCAGCACGAAAGCAGCGCCTAAAAAGATAAGTGGTCCGATGATTCGCTGTAAGAGGATCATCCGCTTTCCTGTTTTCGAACGTTTAATATGGCTCAAGTTGAACCGGATATAGTCGTCTTCTGTCAATTCGTATTGGATTTTCATCATCATTCCCTCCTTGGTGTCCTATACGTCTCACGTGAAGAAAAGTTCCGTTCAGAACGTTGATTGGATAAACTAAAAGAAAGGAGTGACATCATGAAACAAATCCACCATCTCTGCATCCAAACGCCCGACTATGAGGCATCCAAACGATTTTATGAGGCGCTCGGCTTCGAGCTCGTTCAGGAGTCGCCCGACTTTCATACGCGCGCGTTCAATAGCTGGCTTAAACTCGGTGATTTTTATATCGAGCTCCAAACGGCGAAAGTCGATGAGACGTTGTCACCGTATTCGAAGCATGTGGCCGGCCCGGTCCACTTCGCGCTTTATGTCGATGACCTCGAAGCGGAAGTGAGACGGCTAGAATCACTTGGCGTGACGTTCCTACCAAAGCGCGGCGGGAACATCTACTTCGTCGTCGATGGATATTTAAGTAAACTAAAAGCCCCGGAAGGCACGATTATCGAGCTCCGGGACACGTTTGTCATCAAGTGAGGCGCTGCCTCGCTTTTTTTATTGCTAAAATCGCACACCCTCATGTTTTTCGCCGTCTTCGAACAGGTACATGACAGAGAACACACTTTGTCCGTAACGTTTGGAGGCCTTTCATGAAATATCTCGATTATTGGAGTTACTTATCGCTCTCCCTCGCCAAGCTGTTCCTATTCAGTCTGTTGACGGCGAGCGCGTTCGACCTGCGCTTTTTGTTCATCAATCTAGCGACCATCTTGATGATGACGAGTTGGGCGCTACTCATAAAACAACAGACGCGCCGCTGGATTTTGTTCGCGTCGCTGTTTCTGCACAGCACGCTCCTCATCTCGGACGTCTGGTACTACCGCTATTTCGGTAACTTGCTGTCGGCCGCCCTACTGTCTGATATCGGCCAGATGGGAGACGTCGGGGGCGGCTTTCTGACACTGATTCAAGCGCCCGACTTCATCTTGTTCACGGACTTGCTCGTCTACGCGGCTGTCCTCCTCTATATGAAGCGACACCCCATCACGGAACCGAAACGTCTCGGTCGCCGTTTGGCGGTCGCCGGTTTTCTTATCGGCTTCATCGTCTTTACCGTCCCGACCGTCGTTCATTACGCCGAAACAGATCACCGGAAAAGCTCGATTTCGAATATGCGCGAGTATTATCAGCTCGGCTTTTGGGGCTATCACGGCCTCGATGCATTCCGCGGCATTCAGGACGCCCTTCATCTCGATGACGACCTGACAGAACGGGAGCGCAACCAAATCGAAGCGTTAGCGACCGAACCAGTTGAGACCACAGCCGATACGAACGTCATCGTCGTCCAACTCGAGTCGTTCCAAGCGTCCGTAATCGGCCAGACGGTTAACGGGCAAGAACTGACGCCGAATCTGAATGCGCTCCTCGACAAGATGCTGTATTTCCCGAATTTTTATCATCAGACGCACGAGGGACGGACGTCTGATGCGGAATTCACCGTCAACGCCTCGCTATACCCTGTCAAATCGGGGTCGGTATACACGCAGTATGCGACGAACACGTTTGACGCCTTGCCTGAGCAGTTACGACGAGCCGGCTATGATACGGCCGCGATGCATGCGTTCGACAAGGAGTTTTGGAATCGTGCCAACTTCTATGAGCAGATTGGCTACAATCACTTCTTCCACCAAGACGATTATCCGGCCGATCCGGTCATCGGTATGGCCGTCGGCGACAAGGAGTTCCTGACGACATCGGTCGACCACTTGGACACGTTGGACGAGCCGTTCTATTCCTTCATGGTCGCGTTGACGAGCCATACGCCGTATGAGATTCCGGACGAGGAGAAACGGTTGGATTTATCGGAATACGAGGACCCGCTCCTCCAAGACTATTATCATACCGTCCACTACACCGATGCCGCCGTCGGTCTCATGATTGAACGACTGAAAGCCAACGGAACGTGGGACGACGCCTTGGTCGTCTTTTATGGCGACCACGACAGCGGATTGACCGCTGCCGGTGACGAGATGGCCGTGAAAGCAGGTGCCGACTCCACGGTCGACCTGTTCCAGCTTGACCGTTCCGTCCCGTTATTCATCAAACCGGCCGGACTCGAACGAGGTCAGACGGTGAATGCGAGCGGCGGTCAAGTCGATTTGGCCCCGACCATCCTCGATTTGCTCGGGATGACACCGACGTACATGCTTGGAAGTTCGCTCCTCGACGACGAGCCCAATTTGACCGTGTTCCGGAACGGCTCGTTCCGCTACGACGACCTCTATTTTGTCCCGGATTTGACAGAGCCGGTCGGTGGCGGCATGTGTTATTCGGTCGAAACCGGTGATGACTTACCGCTTCAAGCATGTGAACCATACATTGACGAGGCCGCCGAACAGCTTCGCTTATCCGATACAATGATTGAGAAGGACGCCCTGTCCGACTTCACACCAAACGACAAACAAGCCGCCCCGAAGTAATCGGGACGGCTTGTTTTGGTCAGTAGACGTTTCGTAAAGCGGCGACATCGATTTTCTTCATCGGTAAGAACGCTTGCGTCACGCGCGCCAATTGTTCCTTTGTTCCGGTCGTCAGCATCTCTTCCATCTCCCAAGGCACGATTTGCCAGGAGACACCATACCGGTCTTGGAGCCAGCCGCACTGTTCCGCTTCCGGGACGGCCGACAGCTTGGCCCAGTACTCGTCAATCTCGGCTTGCGACTCACAAAATGCGATCAGCGACTGCATCTCATTGAAGGCGAATTGATGATTCTCCGCGCTGTCCATGGCGACGAACTCGCGTCCGGACAAGACGAAGCGGGCGTAATTGAGCTTCCCTTCCAACTCTGGACCGTCTGTCGCTTCGTAACGAATCATATGGTCTTCGAGCACATAAGAATCCGGGAAGATGGAGATCCAGTCGTTCATCGCCGCCTCGGCCCGACCGAACACGTCTCCGACGAACAAGAAGCACGGGGTCACCGTCTGGATGTCCATCCCGCCGCTATGCATGATTTGCCAGGAGACACCGTACTTGTCTTTCAACCAGCCGTAGCGCTCACTGAAATCATACGTGTCGAGCGGCATGAGCACCTCTGCCCCCTCCACAAGCTCGTTCCACAGCGTCTCCACTTCTTCCGACGTCGGGAACGCAACCATGTATGAGATGGACGGGTTGCGCTCCTTCAGCGGACCAGCACCGAGCAGTTGAAAGAACTGTCCCGCCAGCGAGACGGTCACAATCGTCGTCTCACCTGATGGCGTATCCGTCAGTTTCGTCGTATAGTCGACGAATGAATCAGGAAATCTCGACACGTACCACTCCGCAATCGCCTCGACGTCGCCTTCGAACCAAATGCACGGGATAATCGGTTGAGTAATCATAATCCTTTCTCCTTTCAGACTTCACGCAGACGGTACACGTCACGGACGGCGAGTAGCGTCTCAGCTGCCTTTCGGTATGCTTGGTAATGTGGTGAGTTGATGTGATGGTCAAGCGCCATCTCGTCTTCGTACTTTTCATAGAACACGAACGTGCCCGGGGCATCGATTGACTCATGGAGCACATACGTCAGGCACCCCTTCTCTTGTCGCGACGGAGGAATGACCTCATCGAGCGCTTGCCGTAACTCGTCCTCTTTCCCCGGATGTGCCTTCAAAATAGCGGTGATTGTAATTGCCATATGCGATTCCTCCTCATTTTAGGACTGACGCAAAACTGTTCCCGTTTTGGAAGAGATGTATACGCAAATGGACACGCCTATTTGTAAAGGCGTGTCCATCGTTTAGACGAGTTCGTTCGCAATCTCGTTCAGTTCTTCAATTTGATCTTTCAACGAAGCTAACGCTTCTTGCTGTGACATCGTCAGCACATGAACGTCTTGACTGTTCACTTCGAGCGCTGTCATTAGTGCCGACATTTGGGAAGTCACTTGGTGAACTTTGTTCAGTTCTGATGCGACGACTTGGAGCTGTGTCGACGTCTCATCCACGGTGCTTGCGACCGTTCCTGTCGTTTGGATCATGGAGAGAATCGATGTCCCGCTCTTACGGACTTGTTCTTCCTGCGTCGATAAACGTTCTGTACTACCGTCGATTGCACGTTCCGTCACTTGCACCTCCTGCATGACGAGTTGGATAATATCATTGATTTGAGATGAGGCTTGGGCCGTTTGAGCCGATAGATTCCGAATTTCGGACGCGACGACTGCAAATCCTTTTCCGTGTTCCCCCGCTCGCGCTGCTTCAATTGAAGCGTTGAGCGACAGCAGGTTTGTCTGAGACGAAATCTGCTGGATCGTACCCGTGATGGTCCGCACTTCTTGGAAACGCTCCGCCAATCCTTTAAACGCATGATTGACTTCACTGATACTTAAGTTCAGTTCAGCGAGCGACCGTTCTGTCGAGTCCATATTTTCATGCGATACATGAGCGTCCTGCAAGACCCCACTCACTTGAGACGTCGTCTCCTGGAGCTGTTGTTGCATCCGCTCAAACGCCTGTACAGTTGAACGAATTTGCGAAGCGACGTTTTGAATCAGACCTGCTTGTTCCGACGTCCGTTTCGTCATCAAACCGATTTGTTCTGTCACTTGCTCCGAAGCATTTGTGACAGAGTCGACTGAATCATTCATCGTGAAGACGGCCCCATGAAGTGTGGTCGCACTCGCTGTCGTCTTCGCCATCGTTAGCTCGATTTCGCTAGCGTGTTGTTCTGACTTTTCTTGTTGCGTGAACGTCTCATGTAACAACTTCGCACCAAAGAATGACACAAAGTATGCGCCAGACAAAGCCATTGTGAGCACAGTGAACCAAATGACGAGATCGAGCGGCGTTTCAAATGAAAAACGCCCAATCAATACAGCTCCGACCGATACGATAAGCGCGAGAATGCTGCCGTACAGCACAAGATGCCGATTCAAGTACATCAACATCAATACGATATACAGAAAGACGATATTTTGAATCGCAGTACCTGGCAGCGTCAAGATAATTGCTGAAGCTGCAATGTACATCAACGTGACGAGCCCATACTTCAACCAAGTATGTTCCACATAGAAGCGATGGCCCAGCCATGATGCGGCTTGAATGACACCGCCTATCAGAATAAAATTGACTGCGCCTTGCCCCGCGAGCTCCCCCATCCAATACAAAACACCCATGATCGGATAAGAGAGGAAAAATAAAATAATCACCATGCGCGATACAAACAACGAACTCATTTTTTCAAAATGATTCACCATAATTATTGCCTACTTTCAATAGAATAAAGATCTATATTATATTTCGGCGTATTTTTATTAATCTCAAGTCCGTCTTTCTCCATTTCGCTGACATTGACTCAACAAATAAAAACAGCACAACAATTGTTGTGCTGTCCATCGCAAAATTTAGTCTCTATCTTTACTTTTTTGTTTGAACGGCCACCATACCCCGTCCCCGAACGATACCGTGATTGCTGGGATGAGCAGTGGCAACACAATCAATCCGTATAACAACAGTCCGGTGATGACGATCGTCGCAATCTGGACGAGACTGAGCACGCCAGACGGGATCATCGCCCCGAACGTACCGGCAAGAATGACGGCCGCGGTCATGATGACCGTCCCCATCTTCGTCATCGAATGGACGAGCGCGTCGCGCACCGTCATTCCGTTAATCGACTCCTCGCGGAACCGGTCGAGCAGGAAAATCGAATAGTCGATGCCAAGCGCGATCAACATGACGAATCCGAAGAACGGAACGGCCCAACTGATGCCGTCATAGCCGAGTCCTTCGACGAAGATGAGCTCCGTGATGGCTGCTGACGTGTAATACGTCAATAAGAGCGAGCCGATCATATAGAGCGGCATGATCATCGACCGGAACAACACCGTCAAAACGATGAACAGCGTCACGAGCATGATGGCGACGGTCCGATTGAAGTCGTTCGTCGACGTCTCATTCAAGTCGCTGTTAATGCTCGAGATACCGGCATACCCAATCGTTGCCTCCGCGAACGGCGTATCGGTGACGACCCGGTCCATCGTCGCTTTCACGGTCTCGACCGTGTCAATCGCTTCCGGCGAATATGGGTCCATCTCGAGGATGACTTCGAGCTGTGTCGCCGTCCCGTCGTCAAATACGTAGCGCTCGACAGCTGGAGCGAACTCCTCTGACGTGAGCGTCCCTTCCGGTAGATAGACGCCCGTATCGCGCAGGCTGTCCGAGCTACTCAGGTCTGATAGGAATGCTGCCACTTCATTGATGCCTGTCTCGATTTGAACGAGCCCTGCGTTCGCTTCACCGACACCAGCAGCGAGTTGTCCGAGACCCGTTCCGAGTTCCCCGGCTTGGGCGCCTTGTGCTGTCAATGCCGTAGCTGCCTCGTTAATGCCTGCCTCGATTTGACCGAGACCGGCCGACACTTGCCCGAGCTGCGTTACGGTCGCAGGAATATTTTGCGTCGCCGTGAGTCCTTGGCCAATCAGACCGAGCTGAGCGTTCAATTGACCGAGTCCCGCTGCCGCTTCCGCGAGCGGGGCACCGGCGTTCGTTGAACCGCCCGGCAATTGATTGACGACGGCGTCAAGACCAGCTTCCACTTGCGTGAGTCCATCCTGGACGTCACCGAGGCCAGTCTCGGCTTCCGTCAATCCTGCACTCACTTGTTCGAGCTGGGTGTCCACGTAAAAGTCATCGATGACGTCACCGGTCGGACGCGTCACCGAACGGACGCCGCTCACCCCATCGATTTTTTCAAGTTCACTCGAGAACTTCTCGATATACGGAATCTCCGCTTCGGAGAGGTCGCCGTCTTGTTTCAAAATGACTTGGACTGGCAGCGACTCCCCTTGCCCGAATCCTTCTGAAATCAAGTTGAGGCCGCGTACGGAATCATAATCGTCACCGATCTCATCGACCGTATTGAATGACCGGGCATCGTCATACGTGAACAACACCGGTACGGTAATCAACGCGACGACGAGAATCGAGACGAACGGCCGATTGACCGAGATGCGGCTGAATCCGGCCCAGAGGCGGCTGTCGTGATGTTCGCCCGCCTTTTTCGAGGGCCAGAACAAACGATGCTTGAGCGTCGCCATAAAGAACGGCACGACCGTGAACAAGATTAACAGTAAGACAGCAATCCCGACCGCGACGGCGACGGCTGATTTGAAGATTGGGAAATCGGCGAAACCGATAGCCGCAAAGCCGACGAACACGGCGAGACCGCTGATGAGGACTGTCCGCCCTGCCGTTTTGTACGTGTTGACGATGGCATCTTCAATCGCGTGACCCGCGCCGAGCTCTTCTTTATACCGGCTGAGCAGCAAAATACAATAGTCGGTTCCAATCCCGAACAAGATGGCCACGAGGAAAATCTGCGTATAGTTCGAGACCGGGAAACCAAACCAATCAACAAAGAATGCGACGAACGATTGGCTCAATAAATACGTGAATCCGACCGCAATGAGCGGGATGAACGGTGTCACGATTGAGCGGAACACGAGTAGGAGCAGTCCGAAAATGAGGACGACCGTGATGATTTCCGTCTTCTTCAAGCCTTCCTGCGCACTCAAGTTCACATCGTTGTTGATGATTTCTTCACCTGTGATGTAGACCGTCTCGTCTTCCGGGAGAATGTTCGCCCGCACGTCGTCTGCGAAGGCGTTGATGTCTTCCATCGACCCTTCGACCGTGATTGGGACGAGCACGATGCGGCCGTCCTCCGAGACGAGCTGTGCTTCCGTCTCTTCACTTTCAAACGGGTCGAGTACGTCTTTGACGACCGTGTCGTTTTGTTCCATCTCGTCGATGACCCGGGAAATATCGGCCCGTTCGGCATCACCGAGCGTTTCGAACTCATAGACGAGTGAAATTGTCTTGTCGCTCTTCCCGGCGGCGTTCAAGATGTCCTGCGCCCGCTGCGAGTCCATATCCTCTGATAATTGGAAGCTGCCGGCTTGTTCGGCCTGCTTCGTCAAGTTCGGGGCCGCCACAAACAAGGCGGCTGTCAAGACGATGAGACCGATTAAGATGCCCCAGCGCCATTGGATGATTTTATGCACGTGTTATTCCTCCCCAATTCGAAGCAGCTGTTTAATTTTCCGGAACGTCCGGACGAACTGTTCGATTTCTGTCTCTTCGATATTTCCGTCGAGCAACGATTCGACATAACGGTAGACGGCCGCATCCGCTTCTTCGACGATGCGATGTCCGGCTTCCGTCAACTCAATCAACCGCTCGCGCTGGTCATGCCCGCGTCGACTGACGACGAGCTCTTTGTCGACGAGCTTTTTTAACCGGTTGGAGACGGCGCTCTTATGAACTCGTTGTTTTTGGGCCAACTGGCCGGCTTGAATCGGACCGAACTGTTCGAGCAGCTTGAGCAGCTGCAGCTGTTCAAGCGAATAGTCATGCCAGACGTCACCGTCCATCGCCTCGATGACATGCTCCGCACCTTGGAACATGACCTCTTCGAACAACTGGACGGCCTCCCGCATCAATTCTTTCATTTTGGTTTACCCCCTAAACTAGATAAAGATAGTTTATGCCCTAAACTAAGAACGGTCAACTAAAACGACCGATGAAGTCGCTCCTTCATCGGTCGAGTGGATATACATACGTATAAAACGTCAGCGTTTGTCCTTCCCATTCCATCTGTCGTGCCTCGCCATCATGGATAAAACCGGCACCCCTTAATACATGTTGGGACGCCACATTGTCGCTTGTCGTCTCGGCTCTCAATCGATTGAATCCAGGCAACTTGAACGTCAACAATTGTCGCAGGGCCGCCGTGGCATACCCGCGTCCCCCATGCCCCGCTCCGACCCGGTAACCGACCTCGCCAGTGTCGGCATCGGTATGATGAACGTTCAGACGCCCGACGATTGTGTCGTCGCGCCAAATCAAGTAATAGTACCCGTCCCCGTTCGTCTGCTCGCTCAATAGTTGCTGCAACGCCTGATGGAATGATTCCGGCTCATAGTAGGTGTCGCCTCGGCTCGGAACCGAACGCTCGAAATACGTGCGATTCTCGCACTCGAACTCATACAGCAACGCCTCATCTTGAAGACGTAACGCCTTTACGCTTACCCGATCCATGTGACGAGCGCCTCCCGCTGTCTCGACGCCTGGGCGAAGACACGTTTCAACTCATCGAACTGGTCCAATAAGTACTGTTTTTCCTCGAGTCCCCACTCCCGTTCAAATGGGTACAGTTCCTGCTCATTCATCGTCGTGACATCGTAACGCGCTTCTAGCGCCTCCAGCTCGATGTATTGAAGTCGGGTCGACAAGTCCTCGACTTCTCCCGGCATCAAATAGGCGATGCCCGTCTCTTCGTCGATGACATCCCCTCCGAAGACTGCCTTCCCGAGCGAATGACGGTCGATCTCGTTCAAATCGGTCGCCCCGGTCAATAAAAAGTAAAGACCGTGCCACGCCTTATCGATATCGGTCTGTCGTTCCTCATCTTCTAACAGTTGCTCGAAACGCTCCGGCTCTTGAAGCAGTGCTGTCAACTCTTCGACCGATACCCGCATGTATGCGCCAACCATCCCCATGTCTGATTCCCCTCTCCAATTCATATGTCTGACTATTCGGCACGGTCATGAAAAAAACCTTCCGAAGAAGGTTTAGCGCATCGCTTCCGCGACACGGAGTCCTGAGACGTACGCGCTCTCGAACCGAGTCCGGCCTGAAGCGTCATCCGGCTCGAGGAAGACGTCACCGGCCAAGAAAATCGGCTCGTCACGCAATCGATGGTAAGGCTCGTTCCAGACGTCGGTCGCCTGCGCATAGCGCCACCGTTTCAACTGCCTCGATTGAATCACCGCCGACCCTGTCACCGTTTGCAACAGGCGCTCAATCTCACGAAGCGTGTCTTCGTCCGCTCGTTCATACCACTCCTCGCTCCACGACTCGTCCATATAGACGCTGACGAGTTCGGTCGCCGAGATGCCTTTTTGGCGGTTGTTGATGACTTTCAAGATACCCGGCGCCAAGTCTGTATCGAGAATCCCGTCCGGACCGATGGGAGTATCGCTTGCCAATTCGAACAAACCGACAAACGTCGGGGCGTACGTCAATTCACGTAACGCCGCATCGACCGGAAAATCTGCGAGCAAGTCGAGCGTCTGCGGGAGCGGCGACGTGATGAGGAGACGGTCATACTGTCGCGTCGTCACATCCGTCTGGACGCTGACCTGACCATCTCGTGTCGTGACCGTCTCGACCCGTTCGTTCAAATGGACGGTCAATCCGTCAGCCAACCGTTTGGCCAAGACGTTCATCCCGTCGACGGCGACGTAGCGCGGATACGGGTCGGCGTACCACACGTTGACCCACCCTTTCGTCTGCCAGTCGGCGACATCTTGTTTGAGTTCTTCCCCTCGTACGGTGAAATAGACAGCCCCGTGATCGGCTTTGCCGTCTCCGATCCGTCTCGTCGCCAAGCGTCCCCCGACGCTCCGACTCTTTTCAATCAATTCAACTGTATGACCGTAACGGGCGAGGTCGCGTGCTGCGACAATCCCGCTCAGTCCGGCACCAATAATACCAATGTTCATGTCCATTCCCCCTTCTGTCAGGAAGATTGTATCATGACCGAGGACCCGTCGCCGGAACCGATGCGCTTCACGCCGATCGATTCCATTGCTCATCATACTCACGGCGCGTGTCTTCATACATGACAGCGAAACGGCTGACGATGAACGGGCGAATCAGTGTCAAGGCAACGAGGTAAATCCACGATCCGAGAAACATCATGTCGAGTTGTATGAAAAAAATCCAACCAACTAGATACATCGGGATGAAAGGCAAAATCAGTTTGAACGCATCCCACTTTCGTCCGCGCATCAACGTCCGTGATTTCGTGATCGCCTCTGTGATGGACAAATCGGGCTCGTCGCGCAAGATAAAGAAGGTGAAGGCGTACGAGAAGTACTTCACGATGCCCGGTACAAGTAGTAACAATGACCATAGCACTTGGAACAACATGACGAGCAATCCGGCAAGCAAATGTTTACCGTAGCGATGTCGGAACGGCGTAAAGACATCGCGTAACGACGACGACTTCCCGCGGACCGTTTCTAACATCAACCAGTTGTAACCGATGATGACCGGGAGCAGTCCCGCGTACAAGATGAGACCCGCTAGACTGATCAGAGTGAGTGCCAATGAATCATATTCGAACCCGAAATAATACGGATCCATCATCAATCCAATCTCTAATACAATCGAGCACACAAATGACCAGATAATCAATGTACCCGTCTTCCCTTTTACTGCGGCGCGCGCCCGTTCATTCCATGTCTGAATCATCTTGTTTCCCCTTTTCGTTCTTCTTTCCTGTCTTATACGCAACGTGATGGAAAATGTTTCAAACTCCACAAAAAAACAGGGTAATCGCCCTGTCCATCAATCTTCCCGATATTCTAAAATGTCGCCCGGCTGACAGTCGAGCGCCTGACAGATTGCTTCGAGCGTCGAGAAACGAATCGCTTTCGCTTTGCCGGTCTTTAAAATCGACAAGTTCGCCATCGTGATGCCCACTTTTTCAGACAGCTCGGTCACACTCATCTTTCGTTTCGCCAACATTACGTCAAGATTTACGATAATCGCCATATGTCTCACCTCAGACCGTCAAATCATTTTCTTGCTTCATGTCGATGGCACGCTTCAATAGTTTCTGTAACAGTTCCGCGAATACGGCGACGACGAACGCGGCAAACACAAAGACGAGCCCGATGAGAAGGAACCCAGGCGCATCATCTCGCTCGGCGAACCAGTAGAAGAACGGGAGCGTTCCGATATAGACGGCCGTGATTGCCAACGCACAATACTTGATTGTGCGGAGTGATTGGACAGCCCGATACGAGAACCCTTCGTCGCGGTCGATCAACCGGAGCAGCATGAACGCTTGGAACAACGCAATGAAGAACGGGATGGCCGATACATACATACCAATCACAATCGGACGAATCGAGTCCTCAATCCAACTCCCACTCTCGACCGCCTCGCGCCAAATGTACGGAAGCAAAAACAAGCAGGCCGCCACAATCGGGACAGCCAGAACGAATACGGCCAACCGTAAAAAAACCGTCTCTCGTTTCATGATTCAGACACCTCACCTCGTTTGATACCTTCATCATAATCTGTTTTTATCGTTTATCAATAAATAATCGTCGTTAATAAATAAAAACCTCAGGATATCCTGAGGTTGATCTTTATTTTAGGGCTTCGAGTTCATCCTCTGTGACCCATTTGTGGTTCGTGACGTCTTCCCCGTCGTTTGTCGTGAAGTCGACCATATACACCGTCGTCTGTTCGGCCGAATCAATCGTCGCCTCGGCGCCGTCCATCCCGTCCATATGGTCTGTGGCCAGAGTGGCTTCGGTCCCTTCTTCTAACGGTGCCTCGCCTGGATTGTCGAGTTCTTCGTGAATGACCCACTTGTGATCCTCGACCGGATTGCCCCCATCCCTCGGGGTATAAGAGACCGAATAGACGGTCGTGTCATATGCACCGACGATTATCGCCTCGGTGCCATCCATGCCCGGCATATGGTCGGCCGTCATCATCGCGGTCGACCCGACCGGGAACGTCGGATCTGTCGCTTCACTTAACCCGCTCGGCACCTCTCCTGATCCCGAATGGTCCATCATCGAATGGTCCGAATGTTCTTCTGTCGAGTCGCTCGTCTGCTCCTCCTCGGCATCTCCACAAGCTGCCAAAGTCGTCGCGAGCAACATCGCGCTCAAACCCGTCATCCATTTTTTCTGTCTCATCGAATCTCTCCCTTACGTCTTTATGTGTATACGTTACCCTGCTGCTAAGGTGATGAGACGTTTTTGAGACCGATACGATGATTTGTTATCGCTTTGACACATTAAAAGACCGCCTCGCGGCGATCTTTTAATTAATGCGCATGCTTCACATCCTCGAATAGTCCGAGCGCGAAACCGGCCACCGCTCCGATTGTCGTCACGATGAGCACGTAATTCAAATCAACCCCTTGCCAGAACTGGCCTTGCATCACGTTCGTGACTTCAATCAAGACGGTCAACACGAGTGCCGTGACGAAGCTGGCCAATAGGAAGAAGCCGAGTGCCTTCTTCCCGTACACGATGACGCCGAGCATCGTACCGAAGGCCGTCGTCACCATAATCAGGAATGCCGTGTTTCCGTACGTGTCACCGAGCGTCGGGAAGATGGCTGCGAACGTTTCACCGACCGCAAACCCGAGCAAGATGGAGGCGACCATGCCAATCGTGCTCAAACCGACATTTCGAATCAAGTGTTCTCGGTGACCGAGCAATAAGAACAACAAGATGCTGCCGACGACACCGGTGAGGAACGTGACGAGCACACCGGCTTCAATGAAGAGACTGAAGAGGAAACTGCTGAGTAGGAACGACACTAAACCAATCAACAACCCGATTGCCCAATGCGTCCGGTGACTTCCATGGACAATGTTCATGATGCTCATCCCCTTTTATGCGTCCTACTATCCTATTGACCACTTTTTCAACTATGAAACGAGTTCTCTCTTTCTAGTTGGCGGTTTCCAATCGAATTCTCCACATCGTCACAAAAAGACCGTCCCCAAACGAATCACGGGACGGTCTGTGCCTCAATGGTGCTTGATTTTTCTCAAGAAAACCAACATCGGGAGGAGCAAGAGCGCCGCTGCCCCAAGCCCTCCTTGAATCGACGTGTAAAGGGCGAGCAATCCAATCAGCGGACCCCCAGCGACTTGACCGAACGCGTCGACCTGACCGAACATCGACAAAATCGTCGCCCGGCCTTTCGATGGGAGCCGCTCGTTCGTCATAACGCTCATGAGCGGATAGTGCACGTTACGCAGTGCCGCAATCGTCCAATACAGCAACACGGCCAACCAAAACTGTCCGACCGAGGCGAAAGCAAGCATCGCGATGATGAGCAGCACGTTGAACCAAAACAAGGTCGTCGCATAGCGTCCTTTGACGTATAGCTCGACACCTTTCAACACCAACATGTTGAGTAGAAACGCGACGGCATAGAACAAGCCGAACCAATACACGGCCGCCTGTTCCGACAACTGGAACGTCTCAATCAAATGCGCGCCCCATAACCGGTCGAATCCTTCACTAGCGAGACCCCAGACGAGCGTGATGGCAGCCAAGCCGACGAGAATCGAATTGCCACGGATATGGGTGTATCCGTCCCGAACCGTCCGTTTCGCTTGCACGAGATTCGACGTATCGGCTCGCGTGATCGGTTCGAACCGCGTCTCTGGCAAGACGCGCCATGCGATGATCGCGAGCGTCACCAACATCCCCCCGGCAAGCACGATTGTCATTTGGACAGACGTGACTTCAGCGAGGAGGACGGCGAACCCAATCCCGACGAAGCGGCCGAGCGAGCTATACTGTGCACCTCGCAAAAACACTTGTTCTAAGCCGTCATTCCCCATCTCATCGGCAATCCATGCCTGTTCGGCCCCGCTGATGAACGTCCAGCCGATACCCCATAACGCTGACGCGACCGCGATGGCCCAAAATTCAGGGATGCCCCCTTCTAGCAAATGGGCCAGTCCAATCAAACCGATTCCGATGACCATCGACCGCTTCCGCCCATATAAATCGGCGACGAGACCGGTCGGTAGCTCAAATAGTAAAATTGATACTTCTAATATCGTTCCGATCAAGACGAGTTGTAACGCATTCAACTCGGCGGTCATCACATAATAGATGGCGTTCAACGTGAACACCATCTGTATGATGAGCGAACGCGAACTCGATACTGCATAATACAGCTGTTGAATCTTCAATTGTATATTCCTCCGATAGGATTGTTCCAATACAGTGAATCATCGGAGGAGGTGGCCAACTTATGAACGCACGTCCTCCGGCAGGATGAATGTGTCAAATAGTTGGATTTGCATGGCGTTCTCTCCTTAGTCGTTATACCTTCAGTATACAAGCCGGTTCGCATGACGTAAATCACAACAAAAAAAGCCAAGATCCCGAAAGATCTTGGCCTATCATTTATTCGACTGTGACTGATTTCGCCAAGTTACGTGGCTTGTCGACATCGCAATCACGCGCAAGTGCCGCGTAATAAGAAATGAGTTGAAGCGGTAACACCGTCACGAGCGGTGTAAGAAGTGGTTCGACACGCGGCAATACGAAAGCATCGCTCTCGTGTTCCATGCCTTCCATCGAAATCGTGCAGGCAACGGCACCACGAGCGACAACTTCCTTAATGTTTCCGCGGATGTTGAGGTGCGTGTTCGGTTGCGAGACGAGTGTGATGACCGGTGTGCCATCTTCAATCAAGGCGATTGGTCCGTGCTTGAGCTCACCACCTGGGTAGCCTTCTGCTTGGATATACGAGATCTCTTTGAGCTTGAGGGCACCTTCGAGACCGACGTATGAATCCATACCGCGACCGAGGAAGAACGCGTTGCGTGACTCTTTCAAGAACTTGTCTGCCAATTGCTCAAAGATTTCTTTTTGAGCCATGACCGAGTCCATGATCGTCGCGATACGCGCGAGCTCTGTCATGAGGTCAAACGGAAGCTTCTTGCCGTTCGCACGAGCGATGTCGTAGGCGAGGATGGCGAGCACGGCGATTTGGGCCGTGTATGCTTTCGTCGATGCGACCGCAATTTCCGGGCCGGCGTGGAGGAGCATCGTCTCGTTCGCTTCACGCGAGAGCGTCGAACCGGCAACGTTCGTGAGTGTAAGCGCCTTGTAGCCGCGCTTCTTCACTTCGACGAGGACCGCACGGCTGTCCGCTGTCTCACCTGATTGTGAGATAAAGAGGAACAACGGCTTCTCTGTGAGGAGTGGCATGTTGTAACCGAACTCAGAAGCGACGTGCACTTCTGTCGGCACACCTGCGACGCGCTCAATCAATTGCTTGCCGACAAGACCAGCGTGGTAACTCGTACCGCAAGCGACGATGTAGATGCGATCCGCTTCCGAGACGAGCGAGCGCACGCCTTCCGTCAGCTCGATGTCACCGTTCTCGTTCTGGTAGTGCTGGATGATGTTGCGGATGACGGCCGGTTGCTCGTCCATCTCCTTCAACATGTAGTGCGCGTACGTGCCCTTCTCGATGTCTGACGCATCGATCTCGGCCGTGTACGGGGCACGTTCGAGGACCTCGCCGTCGAGCGTCTTGATCGTCGCCGATTCGCGCGTCAAGATGACGATCTCGCCGTCGTGGAGCTCGAGGTACTGGTCTGTCACTTGGAGCATCGCCATCGCGTCAGACGCCACGACGTTGAACGTGCCGTCGCCGAGTCCGACGAGGAGTGGTGACTTGTTCTTACCGATGTAGAGGCGCTCTTGATCCTCTGAGTCGATCATCGCGATCGCGTACGAGCCGTGGAGCTCAGCCAACGTCTTGCGGAACGCCGCCTCGACGTCGCCAAGTTCGACGAAGTTCTTCTCCATCAACTGGACGATGACTTCCGTGTCCGTCTCCGAGAGGAACGGGACGTCGAGCGTCGCCTTAATCTGCTCGTCGTTCTCGATGACACCGTTGTGGACGAGCGTGAAGCGGCCCGTCGTGCTCTGGTGCGGGTGGGCGTTCGGGACGCTCGGCACGCCGTGTGTCGCCCAACGTGTGTGACCGATTCCGATCGTGCCATCTACTTCTGCTGGGACGACTTCGCGTAGCGCAGCGATTCGGCCGACTTCTTTATGCACGTTCACGTTATCATGCATCAAAGCAAGACCTGCCGAGTCATAACCACGGTACTCAAGTTTTTCAAGACCTTTGAGAAGGATTTCCTTCGCTCCGGTGTTCCCAATCATTCCTACAATTCCACACATACAAAAATCTCCCTTTATTTTCGATTTCTCGAAAAAGGAAACGGGCTTTTTCTAAGAGCTGTCAACGCGCTCCCCTTTGGCCGTCCGGTCGCCCGGGCGTTTTGAGGGTTTGCTTGTAGTCGTGACAGGCGACTAGGAGGCATCCGCCGAAAACTCGATAACCTCCAACCTCGTCAACTCCGTAGAGTTCTGGCGCTTGTTTCGTACTGGGTGTCCTTCCGTTTCTAAGGGCACGCTCTTAATAGTACAAATCACACCTCCATTCGTCAAGAAAATCACATAATTTCACAGTGACAAAACGGAAACAAAAAGGGAACCCGCAGACGGATTCCCTTGTTTTATTCCCTATTTCGACAAAATTATCCTTCTACACCGTAATCTTCGCGAACAACTTGTGCAATTCGTTCGACATAACGGTCACACTCTTCTGATGTCGGTGCTTCCGCCATGACGCGCACGAGCGGTTCCGTACCAGAAGCGCGGACGAGGATGCGGCCGTTGCCGTTCATTTCTGCTTCCGCTTCTTGAATCGTCGCGAGAACGCGGTCGCCGTTCATCGCCTCGTTTTTGTCTGTGACACGGATGTTGACGAGTTTTTGTGGGTAGACCGGCATCTCAGCCGCGAGTTCTGATAGCTTGCGGCCTGTCGTCTTCACGATTTGGGCGAGTTGAACGCCAGAGAGCATGCCGTCTCCCGTCGTCGAGTGGTCGAGGAAGATGAGGTGACCCGACTGCTCGCCACCGAGTGTGTAGTTGTGTTTCTTCATCTCTTCGACGACATAACGGTCACCGACCGCCGTCTGAAGCGCCGTCATACCAGCATCTTCAACCGCTTTATGGAAGCCGAGGTTACTCATGACCGTCGCGACAATCGTGTTGTCTTTGAGACGGCCTTTCTCGCTCAAGTACTTCCCGCAGATGTACATGATTTTATCGCCGTCGACGATATCACCGTTCTCATCGATTGCAATCAAGCGGTCGCCGTCGCCGTCAAAGGCGAGACCCATGTCCGCTCCTTTTTCACGAACGAACTGTGCCAAATGCTCAGGGTGTGTCGAGCCGACACCTTCGTTGATGTTCAAGCCGTTCGGCGAGTTGCCGATCGTCGAGACGTTCGCTTCGAGGTCAGCAAACAGACGTGCTGCCAATCCGCTCGTCGCACCATGGGCGCAGTCAAGGGCAATATGGAGACCGTCGAAATCTTCGTCAACCGTCTGTTTCAACATTTGAAGGTACTTCTGTGCACCCTCGTAGTAGTCTGAGACAAAGCCGAGGTCTTTTCCGACCGGGCGTGGCAACGTGTCTTCCGCCGCATCCAAAATCGCTTCGATTTCCGCTTCTGTCGCGTCGTCGAGCTTGAAGCCGTCGCTACCGAAGAACTTGATGCCGTTATCGGCTACCGGGTTGTGCGATGCCGAGATCATGACACCAGCCGTCGCATCGAGCGACTTCGTCAAATAAGCGACACCTGGCGTCGAGATGACGCCGAGACGCATCACTTCGGCTCCGATTGATAGGAGACCCGCGATGAGCGCACCTTCAAGCATATGACCTGAAATGCGTGTGTCACGGCCAATCAATACTTTTGGCTGTTCGCCGGCTGGCAAGTGTTTCGATAACACGTAGCCGCCCGCACGACCTAAACGATATGCTAACTCTGCTGTCAATTCTGAGTTCGCGACACCGCGGACTCCATCAGTTCCAAAATATTTACCCATAAATTCAATTCCTCACTTTTGTATGATTGAACGCCTCATTGAATCGAGGACGTTTCGGTTTGTTCATCGACGCTCGTTAACTCGATGTCGATTGTCTTCGGTGAGACGACGGTCACACCTTTTGGTACTTCATAGTCGACGTCGACCCCGTGTAACCCGCTCGGGAGGCCCGTCAAATCCAAGGTCACACTCACACTGTTCGACGTGATGCTCTCTAAGAGGGACCGCTTCCCGGACAAGGTGACCCCGATCACTTCAGGGGCTTGGAGCGTAAAGTTCGTTCGGTCATATCCTCGTACGGTCACAGGTACTGTCAATCGGACTCGTTCCGTCAATTCACCCGTGTCGTCTCGCGACTCATCCGCCGCTCGAACGAGCAATTGGACTTCCACTTGCTTCATCTCAAGCGATGAGGCACCCTCCGGCACGGCGAGCGTTGCGGTCACTTTTCCGGTCTTGTCGATGCCGTCTAAATCGATCGGCTCCGTCTCGACGGTGTCGATTGCATCGAGCACGTCTTGTGGCGCAAAGACACGGACTTCCGTCTCTTCTAGCAACGTGTCGACGAGTCTGAAGTCATCGGCCACGTCACCGGTCGTCACCGCCTCAATCGGGAAGACGGCACTTTGTTCGTAGACCTGGACCGACACACTGATGATGTTCGGTTCGACGGTAACATTGAGCGGATTGCCATTGGCATCTAAAATCGTTGGCGTCAATTCACGCGTGAACGTTTGACTTTGATTGGCGACATCGACGTTTAACGTGATTTCTTGAACGTTTTGAATCCGACTGGCACCGCCCGACACTTTCACTGTCGTCGGTTCGATGTCGGCGTCACCGACCACTTTTCCTTCTGGCAATTGGTCTTTATTCAATAAGTTGACCGATACCGGGACTTCGACCGTCTGTTTGCGGTCAATATAGATTTCGACCGTATCCCGCTCGAGTTCGACGTTGACGTCTCCGCCAAAGCCGCGTGCCTCGACCGGAACGCGATGGAAGCCTGTCCCAAGGTTCGTTAAATCGACGAAGACTTGATAATCTTTCACCAACTTGGTCATCGTCAAACTGCTGGACGGACCTTGCAATTCGACGCTCATTTCTTCTGGGACGTTATATGCCACGTACTGCACCTCATCGAAGAACACTTCGACGGGAACGTCGAGTGTCATCGAACTTTGTCCGACAATCGGGAGGGCGTTTGTGGAGTTAGTCGACGAACTCGTCTCGGCGACCATGAAATAAAGTAGGATGGCTAAAGCAAGTGCGATGACGCGGAGAAACCATTTATGTTGTAACCACTGATCAATCACTTACTTGTCCCCCCCTTTTTTATTGAAGAACGAGAGTGTCGTCTCTTTTTCTTCAATAACGAGTTCTTGGATCAATTTATTACGAAGTCCCTCCTCATCCAACTCTCGATACAGACGTCCCGCAATCGCGAGCGACACGGCGCCTGTTTCTTCAGAGACGGTGAGCGTCACGCTATCCGTCACTTCACTGACCCCGATGGCGGCCCGGTGTCGGGTACCTAGCGCTTTATCGATATGTGGACTTTCCGACAATGGTAAATAACAGGCTGCTGCCGCAATTTTCCCATCTTGGATAATCATTGCCCCATCATGGAGCGGGGTGTTCGGAATGAACAGGTTGATAATCAGTTGTGACGTGATGTGTGAATCCATGCGGATCCCGGTCTCGACATACTCATTCAATCCCGTATCGCGTTCAATCGCAATCAGCGCACCGATGCGACGTTTTGACATATATTGTGCCGAGCTGACAATCGCTTCAATCATTTGACGCTGTTTATCCTCGTCACTCGTGCTCGTGCGACCGAACAAGTTACTCGTTCGCCCTAGATGCTCGAGCCCACGTCGGAGTTCCGGTTGGAAGATGATGATAATCCCAAGTAATCCGTAGGTGATGACCTGGTTCAATAAGAACTGTAACGTCTTCAACCCAAAGAATCCGCTGAGGAACCAGCTGACAAGGATGATGGAAATCCCTTTAATCAATTGGACCGCTTTTGTCCCACGTACAATCATCATCAATTTATAGATGACATACGTGACGACGACAATATCTAAAACGTCATTCAAATAATCGTACCAATGTACGTTTTCTGAAAGACTAAAGAATGATAAGAATGAAACCTGTTCAAGTAGCGGCAAATGCTCCCCTCCTCAACTACCTAGCCAATTCGTGCAAATTACATTATATCACATTTCTGAAACCACGCATCGCCAGACGATAAAACGAAACCAGATTGAAACGAACAAAAAAGACGCCGTCTCCGGCGCCCTCTTTTAGAAGATTTGTTTGAACGAATACCACATCCACTCAAACATCCGATCGATTTGTTCGAGTTCTCCCGTGACTTCTCCAGCGCTAGCCAGATAAGCCCGACCATTTACGGCCGTCGCGTTCCCGTTGACCGTCCCTTCAATCCGGAGGTCACCGCCTTGCACCGTGATGTCCCGCTCGACGGTTACACCTTGTGGGACGACCACCTCGTTCGATGTCACAACGATGCCCGGCACTTTCGTGTATGTCATCGTCTCCGTCGATTCATTCCATAAGCCAAGTGTCGCGCTCGACATCAAACTAAAGAAGAGAGCGGCCGCCATCAGTCCTGGATGCTTACGGAACCACGTCATCCATTTAGATTGTGGTTTCTGTTTCGTCCGGACTTTTTCTTCAAATCGAGTCACTGGTGCGACCTCGACCCGTGCTTTCGCTTCCGGTAAGGACGCCATGACACGGGCTGTAAAATCATCGGATAGTTTGGGCCGTGGTAAGGCCTTCAGTTCGGCATCTATTCGTTCGTAGTGGAGGTACGCTTCATATAACTCATCGTCCTCCAACAATTGACGTAGTTCGTCAGATTCTTCGGGCAGGATGCCATCTTCCAAATATTGTTGTACTTTTTCTTCAGGAGTCAATTGAACCCCTCCCTGTTTTGAAAGATTGTTTTTAACATTTCTCTTCCCCGGAAGATCCTTGTTTTAACCGTAGCAACCGGCATATCGATCATGACGCTAATTTCCTTCAGCGATAAGTCATCCACGTATTTCAACAGCAATGGAATCCGATACTTGTCGGGCAGCTGTTTAATCGCTTCATGCATCTCACCTCGAATTTCGCGATGAACGACTTGGGCGTCGGGTTGGGGTGCTTCATCAGCCAAGTGGTCCTGATAGGTCAAGCCATCGGTGCCCGCAATCTCGGCATCCATTGAGTATTCCGGCTTTCGCTTTCTCAGACGGTCGATTGCCACGTTTGTCGCAATCCGGTAAATCCACGTCTTGAACTTGTACTGGGGATCATACGTATCGATTCGGGTATACGCCCGAATAAACGTCTCCTGGGCAGCATCTTCCGCTTCGCCTCGATCATATAATATCTTATAAGCGACAGCAAAGACACCATCCTTGTACAGTTCTACCAGCTCAGCAAACGAATCATGATTCCCCGACCTTAATTCGTCGACTAAACGGGTGGTCAGCCGTTCCATCAGTCCACTTCCCCTCTCCGCAACCTATGCGGTCATCCTTCTATACGGATTTGTCTCTATGTAGGTTTCATTAAAATCGCATGACAATAAAAAAAGTTTCCAAGTCCATTGTAGCAAACAGACTTGGAAACTGTAAGGTCGTCAGACAGTTTCACTTTCCAATAACAGGTTTTCTTTGGATTTCAAAATCGTCTTACATAACTCGAACGCCAACTGGGCCGTTGTGTCATCATGATCGAGCGATGGATTTAATTCTACGAGTTCGACCGCAATCAAATCGTCAGCCTTCATCACTTCGGCCAAGATGGCTTTGCCTTCTTCGGCGGTCAGTCCTTGATCGACTGGCGTGCCGGTACCTGGAACAAGTTTCGCATCCAAGCTATCCATATCGAAGCTAAGATAGAACCGGTCCACACGTGCGCGCAAATAAGCGAGTGCCTCGTCCATCATGACGTCGACGCCCCGTGTCCGAATCTCTTCGACTGTGATGACTTTAATACCGAGTCGATTGATCTCTCGAATTTCACCTTCGTCAATATCCCGAAGCGCCATATAGACCAAATGTTCGGGCGCGAGTTTCGGTTCACGTCCACCGACCTCAGTCAGGCGGATATCTCCCATCCCCATCGCCGCAGCAAGTGGCATCCCATGAATATTGCCCGATGGTGAGGTCTCACCCGTGTTCAGGTCAGCGTGCGCATCGACCCAGATGACACCGTATGGCCCCGTTTTGGCAAGACCCGCCAGCGTTCCGATTGCCATGCTGTGATCGCCCCCAACGATCAACGGGAATCGCTTCGCTTGAATGTCTGCATCGACGACCTCCGCGAGTTCTTGGACCGTGTATAAGACTCCATCTACCCGCTTCAAATGCTCTTCACTGTTAATCATTTCAGATTCAGGTAAGACACGGATCGTCTGTTGCTTCGTTTCTGCTGGCAATAGTGTTTCCAATCCGAGTGTCCGTAATTTTGATGGACCTTGTTCTACGCCATGTTTCCCCTGTCCATAACGTAGCGGTACTTCAATATATGACCAATTCATCCCCATTCCCCCTTGAACGTTTATAGCTTCATTGTAAACGCTACCAAACTCGTGGTTCAACTTCACACAATGATGAATAAACATACAAAAAGGCAGCCTGAATGGTGGCAGGCTGCCTTTCTCTGTACTCTCAAGTGAATGGTTCATGGATTTAGGCAAAAAAAAACTTAAGTCATAAGTAACTTAAGAAAAAAACAAATGGTGGAGCCTAGCGGGATCGAACCGCTGACCTCCTGCGTGCAAGGCAGGCGCTCTCCCAGCTGAGCTAAGGCCCCGTCAAGGGAATAATATGGAGCGGAAGACGGGATTCGAACCCGCGACCCCGACCTTGGCAAGGTCGTATTCTACCACTGAACTACTTCCGCATAAAAATGAGCCATGCAGGGCTCGAACCTGCGACCCTCTGATTAAAAGTCAGATGCTCTACCAACTGAGCTAATGGCTCAAACCTGGTGGGGGGGGGCGGATTCGAACCGCCGAACCCGAGGGAGCGGATTTACAGTCCGCCGCGTTTAGCCACTTCGCTACCCCCCCAAGGAGTGCCGGCGAAAGGATTCGAACCCTCGACCCTCTGATTACAAGTCAGATGCTCTACCAACTGAGCTACACCGGCATATATGGTTTGATTATTTATTAAAAAGATGGTGGAGGATGACGGGATCGAACCGCCGACCCCCTGCTTGTAAGGCAGGTGCTCTCCCAGCTGAGCTAATCCTCCAAATGGTGACCCGTACGGGATTCGAACCCGTGTTACCGCCGTGAAAGGGCGGTGTCTTAACCGCTTGACCAACGGGCCTTAATTGGCTCCGCAAGTAGGATTTGAACCTACGACCTACCGGTTAACAGCCGGTTGCTCTACCACTGAGCTATTGCGGAACGATCTTGCCTGGCAGCGTCCTATCCTCACAGGGGGAGACCCCCAACTACTTTCGGCGCTGAAGCGCTTAACTTCCGTGTTCGGCATGGGAACGGGTGTGGCCGCTTCGCTATCGCCACCAGACAAAAGAATATTAACATCGCCCCAAGGGCGTGTCAATCCATTTCAGGGTTGTTCCCTGAAAACTGAAGACTCATCAATTCACACAAACCATTAGACTAGATCAAAGCCTCGACCGATTAGTATCATTCAGCTCCACACGTCGCCGTGCTTCCACCCATGACCTATCTACCTCATCGTCT